>JAEZQX010000411.1 GCA_023441105.1 Pseudomonadota bacterium
CGCTCGCGCCCCGAATCGCTCGACCTCAACGCCTGGGTGCTCGCGTTCGTGGAGGACTACAAGCAGTCCAACGACCTCGGCGGCGACCACCTGCGCGCCGTCACGCAGAACCGCGGCATCGAGGCGATGGTGGATCCGCAGCACCTGCAGCAGGTGGTGTGGAACCTGGTGCAGAACGCGCTGCGCTACGGGCGCCAGCCGAACCAGCCGGCGCGCGTCAGCGTGGTGGCGCGCCTGGCGGCCGAGAAGGGACCGCCGCTGATCGAGGTGATCGACCGCGGCCCCGGGATCCCGCCCAAGGTCGCCGCACAGATCTTCGAACCCTTCTACACGACCCACGAATACGGCACCGGGCTCGGTCTCTACCTCGCCAAGCAGATGAGCGACGCCAGCCAGGCCGCACTGGAATACGTGCCGGTGGCCGGCGGCGGCGCCTGCTTCCGCATCACCCTTACCCCGGCGGGCTCGCTGCTGGCCTCGCGCATCGTGCCGCAGGCGTCGCTGTGAACGACCGGCGCGGCAGCCTGCGCGCGGCGGCCGGGGCGATGCCGGACCCCGGCGCTGCACGGCTGCAGCCTGTCTTCGGGCCCTCCCGGCCCGGCCATGCCCCGCGCACGAACTCTTTGCCTTGCGGCACGGCACGTTCTAACCTTGCCCCAATGTCCCGTCCGCCCGGCATCCTTGCGCACGCATGAGCAAGCAATACGCCCTCGTCGTCGACGACGAACGTGACATCCGCGAACTCCTCACGCTGACCCTCGGCCGGATGGACCTGCAGGTGGAAACCGCAGCCACCGTCGCCGAGGCGCGCGAGCGGCTGGCCGCCCGCAGTTACGCGCTCTGCTTCACCGACATGCGCTTGCCCGACGGCTCGGGGCAGGAAATCATCGCCCTGATCGCCGCCCAGTACCCGGACACGCCGGTGGCGATGATCACCGCCTACGGCAACGTCGATGCCGCCGTCGATGCGCTCAAGGCCGGCGCCTTCGATTTCGTCTCCAAACCGGTGGACATCAGCGTGCTGCGGCGCCTGGTGCAGACCGCACTGAAGCTTTCCGACGGCAAGCGCAACGAGCAGGTCGCCAGCGGCAGCAAGCTGATCGGCGATTCCGCGCCGATGGTCGAGCTGCGCGCCACCATCGCCAAGGTCGCGCGCAGCCAGGCGCCGGTCTACATCGCCGGCGAATCGGGCACCGGCAAGGAACTGGTCGCGCGGCTGATCCACGAGATGGGTCCGCGTTCCGGCGCGCCGTTCGTGCCGGTCAACTGCGGCGCGATCCCCTCCGAGCTGATGGAAAGCGAGTTCTTCGGCCACAAGCGCGGCAGTTTCACCGGCGCGCAGGCGGACAAGGACGGCCTGTTCCATGCGGCGCAGGGCGGCACGCTGTTCCTGGACGAGGTGGCCGAGCTGCCCATGCACATGCAGGTGAAGCTGCTGCGCGTGATCCAGGAAAAGGCGGTGCGCCCGATCGGTGCCCGCGCCGAGGTCGGCATCGACGTACGCATCCTCTCGGCCACGCACAAGAACCTCGCTCGGCTGGTCGAGCTCGGCTCGTTCCGGCAGGACCTCTTCTACCGCATCAACGTGATCGAGCTGCGCGTGCCGCCGCTGCGCGAGCGCCGCGAGGACATCCCCAAGCTCGCCGCCCGCGTGCTCGATCGCCTCGGCAAGGACAACGGCAGCAACGCCCCGGCACGCCTGGAGCCGGACGCGTTGAAGGCGCTGCTCGCGCACGATTTCCCCGGCAACGTGCGCGAACTGGAGAACGTGCTCGAGCGCGCCGTGGCGCTGTGCGAGGACAACACCATCGGCGCCGACGACCTGCGCCTCACCGCCAGCGACCGCAGCGCCAGTGCCGCCGCGGAAACCTGGGCCAACACGCCGACCGGCGGCGACTACGGCAGCCCCGGGCGCGCACCCGTGTACGAACCGGCCGAAGACGAAGGCTTCCCCAGCGACCTCGCGGCCGCCGTCGCCGAAACCGAGCGCGCCGCCATCCTGAAGGCGCTCGAAGCCACCCGCTGGAACCGCACCGCCGCCGCCAAGCACCTCGGCCTCACCCTGCGCCAGCTGCGCTACCGGCTGGAGAAGCTCGGGATCGAGTAGGCCGCCCTGGCGACGGACGGGTCCTCGCCCGCCAGGACCACGCCATGAAGCCCTTCGTCAACCTCGCCGACGTCACGTTCGACGACATCGAAGAAAACGGCCTCTACACCTCCCGCCGCGCGCGCTTCAGCGCCGCCATCGGCGCCCGCACCCTCGGCTACAACCTCACCGAACTGCCGCCCGGCAAGACGCAGTGCCCGTTCCACTCGCACCGCGCCGAGGAGGAAATGTTCCTGGTCCTCGAGGGCGAGGGCGAACTCCGGTTCGGCAGCGCCCGCTACCCCATCCGCCAGCATGACGTGATCGCCTGCCCCACCGGCGGCCCGGAAGTCGCCCACCAGATCACCAACACCGGCACCACGCCGCTGCGCTACCTGTCGCTGTCCAACCTCGCCCCGGTGGAAATCTGCGAGTACCCAGATTCGGCAAAGACCGGCGTCTTCGCCAACGCGCCCGGCACACCACGGCTGCGGCAGCTGTTTCGCGGTAGCGATGCGGTGGACTATTACGAGGGCGAAGAGACCGGGGATTCCTGACAAGAAGCGACTTCATCAGATCTTCCTTCCCCTGCGACACGGGGGACGTGCCGAAGGCGGATGGGCGCTCTTCATCGGAATTGCCACGTCAGCAGGGGCGGCACCATGCGCAGCAAAGCGAAGGTGGAATTCGCACGCACGCTGCGCGCGGCCATGACCGATGCCGAGCGGCATCTCTCGTTCCATCTTCGTGGACGTCGCCTCGGCGGCTTCAGGTTTCGTCGGCAGCACCCGATCGAGCAGTACATCGCCGACTTCACCTGCCTGGAACGTCACCTCGTAATCGAGCTTGATGGCAGCCAGCACCTCGATTCACGCAGCGACGTGCGGCGCGATGCATGCATCCGTGACGCCGGCTTCCGGATCATTCGCTTCTGGAACGATGACGTGCTGCTGCGCACCAGCGACGTATTGAGCGCCATCCTGTCAGACCTGCAACGCACAAGCCCGTAGCGGAACCGCCAAGCGGCACCTTCCCGCTTTCCCTTCCCCTGCGTCGCGACCGTGTGATTCCAGGTTGCTTTCCCGTCCCCTGCGTCGCGACCGTGTGATTCCAGGCTGCTTTCCCTCCCCTGCGTCGCGGCTGTGTGATTCCACATTGCTTTCCCTTCCCCTGCGAAGCGGGGGAAGGTGCCGAAGGCGGATGGGGGCGCTCTTCGCCGGAATCGTCCCGCACGCCCGGAATGGCGCGCCCAAAGCGCCCCCATCAGCCCTGCCGGGCAGCTTCCCCCGCTACGCAGGGGAAGCGAAAGCAGGCTTGCGCCGCGATCGGGTGCAGGTCGCCCGGCACCGCGCGCTTACTCATTCCCCCTCATCCCCCGGCCCCCGCGTCGGCAAATCCTCGAAGCGGGGCTTGAACGCCTGCACGAAGGCGTTGCGCAGCACCGCGACGATGGCGGACCAGGCGCTGGTGCTGGTGTCGCCGATGCGGCCGCTGATCTCGATGCGGGTGGCGAACTGGTCTTCCTGCTGGTTCTTGAACAGGTTCTGCACGCCGCCGGCGAGGGCTTCCCACGCCGCGCGGAACGGGTTGTCGCCCTGCTCTTCGATGTCCTGCTTCCAGCTGAAGATCTTGACGTGGCGGAACAGCGGCTTGGCGTAGCCGCGCAGGCGCCCGTCCTTCGCGTCCAGTTCCATCACGAAATCGCCCTTGCCCGATTCCACGTCGACCTTGGCGTAGGCCTGCAGGAAATCGTTGGCGTGGGTGAGGTCGATGCCGGTCACCTTCACGCGGAAGGCGAAGTCGCGCAGCGAGCCGAGCGGATCGAGGTCCGCATGCGCCTCCAGCGGCGCCTCTCCGAGGATGCGCGCCGTCGCGTCCAGGGTCGCCGGGCGGGGGCCGCGATCGCGCACGTTGCTGAGGTTGGTGATGGTGCCGTTGAACGCCGTGGCCTTCAGGTCGACCGGCGGTTTCCGGTCGAGCGCGCGGAAGCGCACCGTGCCATCCACCACGCGCACCTCGTCCAGGCGTATCGGCAGCAGCGATTCCAGCCGCTCGCGCCAGTCCACGCCCTTGCCGTTCTGCGTCGCCGGGGCGTCGATGAAGTTGATGGTGGGGCCGGTGAACACGACGCGCGCGACGATGCCCCCGTGCACCAGTGCGCGCCAGCTCACCGAGAGGTCCATGCGCGGCGCTTCCAGCAGCGGCGGCGCCTTGCCCTTGCGCCGCGTGATCTCGAGCCCGTCGATCGAATAGGCACCGCGCCACAGGTGCAGGTCCACGTCCGCGACCTGGCCGTGGTAGTCGCCCATGCGATCGAGCTTGCCGTTGAGGTAGCGCGTGACCCAGCTTTCCAGCAGCAGCCGCACCACGATGAGCGCGACCACGACGACCGCAAGGACGATCCACCAGCGACGATGGCGCGTGAACCACTCCATCAGCCTTCCGCCTTCGCGCTCGCCATGCCGCCACCACCCGTCTTCTTCTTGCGTTCGGCGTGCGCGGCCGGCTCGATCCATTCCCCGGTGAGGGCAAGCCAGGCCTGCACCAGTTCCGCGCCGAAGAAGAAGATCGCACCGGAGTAGTACACCCAAACCAGCAGCACGACCAGCGAGCCGGCCGCGCCATACGCGCCGCCGACATCCCCGCGCGCGAGGTAGAAGCCGATCAGCCACTTGCCGATCGCGAAGAGGATCGCCGTCACCACGCCGCCCAGCACCGCGTGGCGCCAGCGCAGGCGTGCGTCGGGAAGGTAGCGGAACAGCAGCGCGAACAGCACGCCGAACACGACCGCCGTGACCGCCTGGTTGACGATGTCCCACAGCGGGCCCGTGCGCGTCAGCACCGCACCCAACGCCGTGCTCAAGAGGAGCGAAGCCGCCAGCACGAACGCGATCGCCAGGATCACGCCCATCGACAGCACGCGCCGCCGCAGCCAGCCCC
Source organism: Pseudomonadota bacterium (assembly GCA_023441105.1). The sequence goes on from JAEZQX010000411.1 coordinate 5,027, forward strand.
AGATCGCATTGGTGGGCTTCGCCTTGATGCCCCAGATGTGGTTGAGCGAAGCCTGCAGCTGCGCGAACACGGTGGTGGCTCCGACCAGCGACGTGACGATGCCGACGATGCCGGCGATGCTGCCGAGCGAGGGCCGCTTGTTCGCGCTGTCGACCACCGCCTGCGCCGCAAGGCGCGCGTCGTCGCCAGCGAGCGACTGGATCTGTCCCAGCATCGCGTCCTGCGCGCCGGGCGCAAGCGACGAACTGGCCCACACCCCGAGCACCAGCAACGGGGCGAAGGACAGCAAGGTGTAGAACGCCAGTGCCGCGGACAGGGTCAGCACGTCGTCGGCGAGGAAGTCCGACGCCACGCGGCGCGCAAGCTTCAGCGGCGACACCCGTCCCATGGGCGATCAGCGTCGCGCGACGCGCACCAGGCCGACCAGCACCGCGCCCGCCGCCGCCGCAATGGCCGCAGCCGCCAGCGGATGCTGGCGCACCGAGCGGTCGATGTTGTCGTGCGCTGCCTGCAGCCGTGCCGCCGACACGCTGCGCCACGTCGCCATGCGCTCGCGCGCCGCGGCCGCCGCGCGGCTGCGATGTTCCGGGCCGGACAACGCACACGCCGTGCGCCCGTCGACCGCCTCCGCATGCAGCTCGCCGGCATCTGCCGCTTCCTGCAAGGTATCCAGCGCCTCGCGCGCTTCCTCGGTCAGGTCCGCACGGATCGCATCCGCGGTGTCGTATCGGGTCGTGGCCATGGGTTCGCTCCTCCGGGAAAATCTCGAAAGCCGAGTCTCCCGGCTGCGGGCTTAAGCGCGCCCAACCGCCGGGCGGCGCCGGTAAGTCGCATGCCACCCGGGCCAGCGCCAGCGCCACCGGGCCCGTTCAACCGGCCTGCCGCACTCGCTATAGTTCCGCGCGCCCCAACCCCCGGAGGAACCGCCGCATGTCCCGCTGGAAGGCCGCCGCCATCCACTTGTCCATCAGTGCCGCGATCGGGTTGGTGGCCGCGATCCTCATTTTCGGCGTGTGGTATCCGCCACCGTACAGCCAGGCAACGGGGGCCACGGAGCTGGTGGTGCTGCTGCTGGGCGTGGACCTCACGCTCGGCCCGCTCCTCACGCTGGTCGTGTTCAAGACTGGCAAGAAGTCGCTCCGCTTCGACCTGTCGGTGATCGCGACGCTTCAGGCGTGCGCCTTCCTCTATGGCATGTCGGTCGTGGTGCGCGCGAGACCGGCCTTCATCGTGGGCGCGGTGGATCGCTTTGTCGTCGTCGCGGCGAACGAACTGGACCCCGAAGATCTCGCAAAGGGGCGACGCCCCGAGTTCCGTTCGGTGCCATGGACCGGGCCGAGACTCGTTGGCGCAGAACTCCCGACCGACCCTGCCAAGCGAGACAGGCTGCTTTTTAGCGGCTTGTCGGGCAAGGACGTCGAAAAATACCCGGAGTACTACGTCACGTACCGGGAAGCCGCACCTGCGTTGCTGGAGCGGGCGAGACCGGTGGACCAGCTCCATTTCTCGGATCCCGCTGAGCAAGAGATCCTCGACCGCGCTATTGCCGAAGCCACGGAGGCGCGCGGACGTCTCCTCTATCTCCCGGTGATGGCGCGCAGAGGGAGCATGACCATGTTGCTGGACGCCAGCAGCGGTGAACCACTGAAGGCGGTTGCGCTCGATCCGTGGCCAGACGACGAAATCAAGCAAGCGCGTCACGGTTCCGACACGCCTCCAAAGCACGACTGAAGCCGAGGAGCGGTCAGGCTCGTGTCGCTCCCGAGCGCAATTTGTCAGAGCCTGACAATCCGCGCCCGCGCCGTTTGGCAACATGAGAACGGTGTCTCAGGCTGGAACATTCGTTTCCGAAAACCGACCGCTCGTCGGCTAGTCTGCGGTTGGCACGGAAGCTGCTGTTACCGATCCGCGAGCCGTCGATCGTCAGACAGATGAAGCGATCGCGGAAGCGGGCCCGCCTGGCAAGGTTGGCGGCTCTAGGGGCAAACCGTTTTTACCTGACACCAGAGGAATCACCATGAACAAGATCCAGAAGGGCTTCACGCTGATCGAGCTGATGATCGTCATCGCGATCATCGCCATCCTGGCTGCCATCGCGCTGCCGGCGTACAAGGACTATGTGGTCCGCTCGAAGATTTCCGAGCCGATCCTGGCCCTCAGCGCCTGCCGCACGACCGTGACCGAGACCTACCAGAGCAACACCAGCGGCGTTCTTCCGGCTGCCAACGATTGGGGCTGCGAGATCAGTGCCGCGCTCGGCAACCAGACCAAGTACGTGTCGGCCCTGGCGACGACGGCGACGGGTGCTGCTACCGTGACGGTGCAGGGCATCGACGCGGTGGTCGATGGCATGGACATCACGCTGGTCCCGATGGCCGGCGCCGCGCCTGCCGCCGCTCCGCAGGACCAGATCACTGCGTTCCGCTGCGGCTTGGCTGCCGACGGCACCACGGTCCCGCTGAAGTATCTGCCCGGCTCCTGCCGCGGCTAAGTCCAGTAGTAGAGCACCACGAAGGCCCCGCATGGGGCCTTCTTTTTTTGTGCGACTTGCAGCCACCACGTGCACGGCTTGGCCAAGATCGGGCAGCCTTTACTTCCAATCATCCTTATGCCCGTAGCCCGCCAAGGATGGCCATGCTGCTCCGCATGGTTTGACTCGACGCTAACGTATTGAGGTCCGTATCTGGATTGCGTGACCGACGCCATGTTCACGGCAGGGCTTTTGCGTTACATTCATCCAGACTTCAGGGGCTTACAGCCACTTCCTATGGCAACGCAGTTGAATACGCCGCCGTTGGCCATCCTTCCAGGGATTGCCAAGCGCCTGGTCGTCGATGGAATCCTGGGTGAGCTCGATGCGCGCCGGGCCGCCGACGAAGCTGCACGGCAAAAGATCCCGGTCGGGCCTTGGCTCATCGAGCAGGGGCTTGCAACCAGCGGACAAGTGGCGCTCGCAGCCTCCGCCGAATTCGGCATGCCCCTGCTGGACGTAACGGCGATCGACTTCACCCAGCTGCCGATGAACCTGGTCAAGGAAGACCTGATCACCAAGCACAAGGCGCTGCCGCTGTTCAAGCGCGGCAACCGCCTGTTCGTCGGCATCTCCGACCCGACCAACATGCGGGCGCTGGAGGAGATCAAGTTCCAGGCGAACCATCTGGTCGAGCCGATCCTGATCGAGGAGGCGCAGCTCGGCCGTGCCATCGAGCAGGCGCTGACAAGCAGCAGCCAAACCATCACGGGTCTGGACGAGGATTCGGAGGGGCTGGAGAACCTCGAGCTTGGCGCGATCGATGATGACGGCGAAAGTTCGGGCGTCGACGTCAGCGGTGCCGACGATGCCCCGGTGGTCAAGTTCGTCAACAAGGTGCTGGTCGACGCGATCAAGCGCGGCGCCTCGGACATTCACTTCGAGCCCTACGAGCAGACGTACCGGGTGCGCTACCGCATGGATGGCATGCTGCGCGCGGTGGCGACGCCGCCAGTCAAGCTCAACGCGCGCATTTCCTCGCGCCTCAAGGTGATGAGCGGCCTCGACATTGCCGAAAAGCGCGTGCCGCAGGACGGGCGCATCAAGCTCAATCTGTCCAAGACGAAGGCGATCGACTTCCGTGTCAGCACCTGCCCGACGCTGTTCGGCGAGAAGATCGTGCTGCGCATCCTCGACGCCTCGGCGGCGAAGATGGGCATCGAGAAGCTGGGCTACGAGGACGACCAGAAGAAGCTCTTCCTCGATGCGATCCAGAAGCCGTACGGCATGGTACTGGTGACCGGCCCGACGGGTTCGGGCAAGACCGTCTCACTCTACACCGCCCTCAACATCCTCAACACCGAGGGGCGCAACATCTCGACCGTGGAAGACCCGGTGGAAATCCGCCTGCCCGGCGTGAACCAGGTGCAGCAGAACGTCAAGCGCGGCATGACCTTCGCCGCGGCGCTGCGCTCGTTCCTGCGCCAGGATCCGGACGTCATCATGGGCGGCGAGATCCGCGACCTGGAAACGGCCGAGATCGGCATCAAGGCCGCGCAGACCGGCCACATGGTGCTCTCCACCCTGCACACCAACGATGCCTCGCAGACCATCGCGCGCCTGATGAACATGGGCATCGCACCCTACAACATCACCTCGTCGGTGACGCTGATCATCGCGCAGCGCCTCGCACGGCGGCTCCACGATTGTAAGAAGCCGCTGGAGCTGCCACCCGCGGCGCTACTGGCGGAAGGCTTTACTCAAGCCGACATCGATCGAGGGCTGCAGATCTTCGACGCCGTCGGCTGTTCCGGCTGCAACGAGGGTTACAAGGGTCGCACCGGCATCTACCAGGTGATGCCGATGAGCGAGTCGATCCAGAAAATCGTGCTGGCCGGCGGCAGCGCCATGCAGATTGCCGAGCAGGCCCGAAAGGACGGCATCCGCGACCTGCGCGCTTCCGCACTCCTCAAGGTCAAGCAGGGCATCCTGAGCCTTGCCGAGATCAACCGAGTCACCAAGGACTAAGCCATGGCCACTGCTTCCGCCGCCACCGTCAAGGCTCGCGCTACCACCACAAGGCTGGGCAAGGAGCGCGCCAAGCTCAGCCAGATGGAGACTTTCACCTGGGTCGGCATCGACAAACGCGGCATCAAGATCAAGGGCGAGCAGGTCAGCAAGAACGCCAGCCTGGTCAAGGCCGACCTGCGCAAGCAAGGCATCAACCCGCAGGTGGTCAAGCCGAAAGCAAAACCGCTGTTCGGCAAGACCGGCAAGAAAATTACGGGGCGCGACGTCGCTGTCTTCAGCCGCCAGCTCGCCACGATGATGGCCGCGGGCGTGCCCATGGTGCAGGGTTTCGAGATCGTTGCGGGAGGTCAGAACAACCCGCGCATGAAGGAGATGCTGACCAACATCAAGACCGACATCGAAGGCGGTTCAGCGCTCAACGAGGCGCTCGGCAAGTACCCCGTGCAGTTCGACGAGTTGTTCGTGAACCTGGTGAAAGCAGGCGAATCGGCCGGCGTGCTCGACATCGTCCTCGACACCATTGCCACCTACAAGGAAAACATCGAGAACATCAAGGGCAAGATCAAGAAGGCGATGTTTTACCCGGCCGCGGTGCTATCGGTGGCCGTCATCGTAGCCTCGATCCTGCTGATCTTCGTGATTCCCCAGTTCGAAACCGTATTCCAGAATTTTGGCGCGGACCTGCCGGCATTCACCCAGATGCTGGTGAACATGTCCCGCTTCATGGTCGCCTATTGGTGGATGGTGTTCGGGATCCTGATCGGCTCCATCGTTGGCATCATGGTGCTGTACCGGCGTTCCGAAAAAGTCCAGCATTTCGTCGGGCGCATGCTCCTGAAGATTCCAGTTATCGGCGAGATCCTGCGCCAGTCCGCCATCGCACGCTTTGCGCGGACGCTCGGCGTTACCTTCAAGGCCGGTGTGCCACTGGTGGAAGCACTGGATTCGGTTGCGAACGCAACCGGTAGCGTGGTGTACAACGAGTCGGTCAAGCGCATCCGCGAAGACGTCGCCGTTGGACATCAGCTGCAGCTGGCAATGAAGCAGACCGGACTGTTCCCGAACATGGTCACTCAGATGGTGGCGATCGGTGAAGAAGCTGGCGCTCTCGACTCCATGTTGTTCAAGATAGCCGAGTTCTTCGAGACTGAAGTCAACAATGCGGTTGACGCCCTCTCAAGTCTGCTCGAGCCGATGATCATGGTCATCATCGGCATCGTCGTGGGCAGCATGGTGGTCGGCATGTACCTACCGATCTTCAAGCTGGGTTCGGTCGTCGGCTGATCGATTGCCGCCCTCGTGCGCCGCTGCCCCGCTACTGTAGGCGGCGCAGCCGCGACCGCGAACCGGCAGATGCGACGAACTTTGCGTGGCTGATGCGCCGCGACGTGCCACCCCACGGTCGCGCTTGCAGCGCTCCTACAATGAGGCTTCTGCGGGTAATGCTTCGTTGGTGTGGCATTGCCTAGTACGATCCCGTTCCGGCGGTCGCACCCGCGCCGCTCCTGCAGGGGAGGCGCTTCTCGATGGATGCATTCGACTGGCTGCCTGATCCAGCCTGGCTGATCCCGCTGACCGCCTTGTTGGGGCTGCTGGTCGGCAGCTTCCTCAACGTGGTGATCCTGCGGCTGCCGCGGCGGCTGGAGCACGACTGGCGCCAGCAGGCACACGAGCTGCTCGGCGGCGATGTCGCGCTGAACCAGCCGCTACCGGAGCAGCCTGCCGAGGCGCCGCCGGACCTGGTCTTCACCGGCTCACATTGCCCGCAGTGCAAGCATGCTCTTTCCGCGTTCGACAACATCCCGCTGCTGAGCTGGCTCGCTCTGCGTGGGCGCTGCCGCTACTGCAAGGCACGCATCTCGTGGCAGTACCCGCTGGTCGAGTTGCTGACCGCCGTGGCGTCCGCCGTGATCGCGTGGCGCTTCGGCTTCGGGTCGCAGCTTGCCGCTGGGCTGGTCTTCACCTGGGTGCTGGTGGCGGCGTCGGGCATCGACGTCCGCACGCAGCTGCTTCCCGACCAGCTGACGCTGCCGCTCCTCTGGCTCGGGCTGCTTCTTTCGCTCGTTCCCGTGTTCGTGGATCCGTGGACGGCCATTCTTGGTGCCGCCATCGGTTATCTCAGCCTATGGTCGGTGTTCTGGCTGTTCAAGCTGATGACCAGGAAGGAAGGCATGGGCTATGGCGACTTCAAGCTGCTCGGCGCGCTGGGTGCATGGATGGGCGCGGCGAGCTTGTTGCCGATCATCCTCTTGTCGTCGCTGATCGGGGCCATCATCGGCGGCATTGCGCTGGCGGTGCAGGGGCGCGACCGCGGCACGCCGATTCCGTTCGGACCGTTCATTGCCGCTGCGGGATGGTCGTGGTTCGTGTTCGGTGACCAGCTGGGCGCGGTGTATGCGCGGCTGTTCGGGCTGGGGTGAGATCTGCATGGCCACCCTGCCCTTCACGGTAGCCCTGACCGGCGGGATAGCCAGTGGCAAGTCGGCCGTGGCCGACCGCTTCGCGGCGCTGGGTGCGACGGTGATCGATGCGGACGTGGTTTCGCGCGAGCTGGTGTTGCCGGGCGCGAGTGCGTTGAAGGAGATCGTCGCGGCGTTTGGTGACGCCGTGCTCGATGGTGCCGGCGCGCTGGATCGGCGCGCGATGCGCGAAAGGGTGTTCGCCGATCCGGAAGCACGCAAACGCCTGGAGGAAATCCTTCACCCGCGCGTGCGCACCGCATTGCACGAGCGTGCCGCAGCGGCGCCAGGCACATACGCCATGCTCGTGATCCCGCTGTTCGTCGAGAGCGGCCAGTACGGCTGGGTGGATCGCGTGCTGGTGATCGACGTGCGGCGCGAGGTCCAGCGTGAGCGGTTGCTGGCGCGGGACGGCATCGACGGTGCGCTGGCCGATTCCATGCTGGATGCGCAGGTCACGCGCGAGGCACGCCTGGCCGTGGCCGATGATGTCATCCGCAACGAGGGCACGCTGGCGGAGTTGGACGACGCCGTCGCGGCGTTGCATCGGCGGTATGTCGGGATGGCGCGTGCGCGCGGCGTGGCGGGGAACGATACGCTGCCGTAGGAGCGGCGCAGCCGCGACCGCGAAACAG
>JAEZQX010000416.1 GCA_023441105.1 Pseudomonadota bacterium
GCGCAGGTTCTCGAAGCGGTCGTCGACCACCGACTCGATCCGCGCGACGCGCGGCGCCGCCGGCTGCGCGCCCGGCGGTCGACCGAGCAGCGATTCGAGCTGCTGCTTGGTGCCTTGCACCGTTTCATTCGCCTTGTCGAGGAGCGTGCCGCCGGCGGGCTTGCCTTCGACTTCGGTCAGCGACACCTCGCGCACGATGGCGCGCAGCAGTCGCACCAGCGGCGAGTCCGCATCGGAGAGCAAGCGGGTTGTCTGGATCGTCTGCGCCAGGCTGAGACCTTCGATGACGCCGACGTCGGCCACGAACTGCTCCCAGGTGGTGGCGTAGTCGCGCAGGTAGAGCCGCTTGACCTCGTCCGCCAGCGCGCCGCGGGCCTGGGGATCGGCGGCACGTCGCGCGTTGGCGGAATCCGCGATGCCCAGCACCCAGACTTCCTCGGCGGCGAGCGCGCTGATGACCGCGTCGACCGCCTGGGCGAAGCCCCGGTGGTAACCGTCGTAGGTGAAGAGGCCGGGCACGCCCTCGCTGAGCGGCCGGCCGCTGCGGCGCTGGAACACCAGGGATGCCGACGGACCGCCGGCGCTGTCGATGCGAAACGCCGGGAATTGTCCGCCTACCCCCTGTCGGACCAGGCGCCGGTAGACGCGCTGCGGGAAGGGCGTGGCGGCCAGCGTCGCCCGGGTCCGGGCGAGCAAGGGCTGGTCGATCTCGATGCTTTCCTGCAGCGCATTGCGCGACAGCAGGGCGTCGATGTGTCCCAGCAGCTCGCGCCGCTCCTCGACGCTGAGGTCGCCGCCGCGGTTGGTTTCGAGGTCGAAGGCCACCCATCCCTTGACCGCATCGCGGTCGAGATGCTCCGGCGAGGCGAGCATGGCATAGGTCTTCAGCGTCTCGTATTGCAGCTCCGGGTTCGGCGCACCCTGGCGCAGCACCCAGGCGAGCCGTTGCGCCAGCGCCGGTGCCAAGGTCTGCGCGAGCACGCGGTGATAGGCCAAGGTGGCGGCTTCCTGCAGCTTGTCGCCCTGGAACAGGCCCAGCGAATAGGCGAGGCGCGGATTGTCAGGGTCGACCCTCTCGGTGGCGGCAAGGCGGGCGAGGGTGCGGTAGAGTGGCAGCAATGAGCGGATGTCCTTCGGCACGCCGCTTTGCGACATGATGCGGCCGAGCTCCCCGGCCTTGTCCTTCACCGCCTGCACGTACTGCCGGTTGTTGAGGTAGCTGGTGGTCCAGCCGGCCAGGGCGAACACGGCAACGGCGGTGGCGCCGATGGCGGTGGCCCAGCGGATGCGGCCGACGCGGCGTTCGTACTTGAGGTTGGTGCCGGCGATCGGCGCCTCCGGGAAAACGACGCCGTGCAGCAGCCGGGTGAGGAAGAAGGACTTGCCCGCCGGCCGCGCCGATGGCAGCAGCTGCTGCTGAAGGCCCAGCTGCCGTCCCAGCGCGCCCATCACGCGGTCGATGGGATTGCCTTCCTGCGTGCCGCTGGTGAGGTAGAAGCCGCGCACGAACACCTTGCCGGTCAGCGAGCTCTGCGGAAAGGCATTGCCGATGAACTCCAGCAGTGCCGTGCGGATGGTGGCCAGCTGATGGGCGAAGCCGTAGATCAGCGCCCGGCGATTGATGTCGCGTTCCCGTTGCAGCCGTTCCGGGACCAGTGCGCCAATGCGCTCGACGAGTTCGTCGAAGCGCGCCTCGAACAGCGCCGGCGACGCTACCAGCGGCTGCTTCTCGTTGAAGTCGAAGGTGGTGCCCCAGACCTGTTCGCGCTCCTCTCGGCCGAGATCGCCGAAGAACTCCATGAAGCCGGGCAGGAGGTCCGCCTTGGTGACCAGCAGGTAGACCGGGAAGCGCGTATCGAGCGTCTTGAGCAGCTCCTGCACGCGGTTGCGCACCGCCGCCGCCTGCTCCTCACGCTCGGCCGCAGTGAGCTGCAGCAGGTCCGCGACGCTGACGGTGACCAGTGCGCCGTTGATGGGCTGGCGCGGCCGGTAGCGGCGCAGCAGCGCCATGAATTCCTGCCATTCGCGCGCGTCGCTTGCCGCGTGGCTGTCCTGGGTCACGTAGCGGCCGGCGGTATCGATCATCACCGCCTCGTCGGTGAACCACCAGTCGCAGTTGCGGGTGCCGGCGATGCCGCGTACCGGCTGCTCGCCGATCCGGTCTGCCAGCGGAAACTTCAGGCCCGAGTTCAGCAGCGCGGTCGTCTTGCCCGAGCCGGGCGGGCCGATGAACACGTACCAGGGCAGCTGGTAGACGTACTGCTGCTTGGCGGTCAGCCGCGCCCAGGCCGACGGCGGCTTTGTCCCCAGGCTGGTGTGGCGCATGATGCCGAGCGCCTGCGCGAAGCGCTCGCGCACCACCTGCAACTCCTCGGCATCCGCCTCGACGGGCGCACTGCCGGCCGGCGCAGGCGCCAGCGCGTCGAGCAGCTTGCGGTTGAAGAGCTTCTGGCGCAGGGCGCCCAGCAGCCGCTTGCCCAGCCACAAGACCAGCACGATCGCGATCAGGGCGATGCGCGCATTGCCACTTTCCAGCGGATGCCACTGGGCGAAGGCCAGCAGCGGGCCGGCAAACCAGATCACCAGCCCCAGTGCCAGGGCGCCCGCCAGTCGCAACATGAAGCCGCCGAACAGCAGCCGCAGGATCGCTTTCATTGCGTGACGAAGAGGTTGATCTCGACCCGGCGGTTGTCGGCCCGCCCCTGCGGCGTCTCGTTGGAGGCGATGGCTTCGGTGTCGGCACGGCCTTCGGCTTGCATCCGGCCGCGCGGCAGCGTCCGCGACAGATAAGCCAGCACGGCGTCGGCGCGATCGCGCGACAGGTGCCAATTGGACGGAAAGCGCGACGTGCGGATCGGTATCGAGTCCGTGTGGCCGCTGATCAGCACCGATCCCGGCGTGCCTGCGAGCGCGTTGCCGACCTTGTCGAGCACCGGCCGCATCCGCGCCGATATCTGGGCGCTGCCGGGATCGAAGGACAGGTCGCCCTTCAACACGACGACGCTGCGGGTGGCGGTGTCGACGACGTTGAGCAGGCCCTGGCGCGATTCATCCGCTAGCAGGACCGACAGGCGCGGACGCACGGCGGGCGCCGCGG
>JAEZQX010000484.1 GCA_023441105.1 Pseudomonadota bacterium
CGTCGCTGCAGCACCGGCTGCGCTCGCTCAGCACCATCGACAGCACCCTGGCGCCGCTGGCCGACCTGGTCGATTCGGCTTCCATCCAGCTGGAGGAAGCCGGCGGCGAGCTGGCCGGCTACGTGCAGCGCATGGACCTGGATCCGGAACGTCTGGCGGAAGTGGAGAATCGCGTGAGCGCGGTGTTCACCACGGCGCGCAAGCTCAAGCTGCCGCCGGAAGGACTGTTCGAGCACCAGGAGCAGCTGCGCGCCGAATACGCGCAGCTGGCGCAGAGCCAGGACCTGGAGGCGCTCGAGGCGGCCGTTGCAGCCCACCGCCAGGACTACGAGGCACAGGCCGCGGCGCTGACGGCGGCACGCCGGGCCGTGGCGGCGCGGCTTTCCAAAGGCGTGAGCGAGCAGATCGGCCGCCTCGGCATGGCCAAGTCGAGCCTGCTGGTGGCCTGCGAGCCGAGCCCGCCCGGTCCTGGCGGCAGCGATGCGGTCGAGTTCCGCATCGCCGCGCATGCCGGCGCCACGCCGCGGCCGATCGCCAAGGTTGCCTCGGGCGGCGAGTTGTCGCGCCTCGGGCTGGCCATCACCGTGCTGGCCGCGCAAGCCAACCCGGTCCCAACCCTGATCTTCGACGAGGCGGACGCCGGCATCGGCGGCGCGGTCGCCGCGGTGGTCGGCGAGCTGATGCAGCGATTGGCCGCGGACTGCCAGGTGTTCTGCGTCACGCACCTGCCGCAGGTCGCCAGCCGGGCGGACCATCACCTCAAGGTCAGCAAGACCGCCCGCGCCGCAGGACGCGGCCGCACCGCCGGCGAGATGATCAGCAGCCGTGTCGACGCGCTCTCCGGGGAGGAACGCCAGGAGGAGATCGCGCGGATGCTGGGCGGCAAGCGCATCACCGACACCACCCGGGCGCATGCGCTGGAGATGATCGAGGCGAGCCGGCGACAGCCGGTGGAAGTACCCGCCCGGCGCCGGCGCGCCTCCTAGGGCCGAGCCCCGCCAGGCATTCCTCCGCCTGGCCGGGCGCCGCCCGCCTCCGGGCTAGGCGCCCGCCTTCCTCACCTGCGAGGTGGTGGACAGCACCTCTTCGCCACCGCCCAGCCGGACCCCGCGCACCGGGCAGGCGTCGCGGTAGTCCAGGCCGACCGCCAGCTTGATATGGCCGCCGTCGGCACTGCTGGCATGGCCCACGTCGAAACCGACCCAGCGGTTGCCGATCCAGACCTCCGCCCAGGCGCGGCTCGCCACGGCCGCCCGGTCGGACGAATAGGCGTAGCCGCTCACGTAGCGCGCCGGCAAGCCGAGGTAGCGGCAGCAGCCGAGGAACACATGGACCTGGTCCTGCACCGCGCCCGCCTGGCCGGCGAAAGCCTGCGCCGCGGTGGTCTCGGCGTCGGTCACGCCGGCCTTCAACGGCATCGCCTGCTGGACCGCCGTCATCAGGTCGGTGGAGCCGATCAGGGGGCGGCTGGTCACCACTTTGCGCATCGGCTCGCAGAAGGCGATGATGGCTTCGTCCGGCTCCGTCAGGGCGGTAGCGCGCAGGAACACCCGCGGGTGGACGAGGTCGGCAGGCTCGCCGTCGTCGACATCGGGCACTTCGACCGTGCCGGTACCGACCAGCGAGATCGCATCGTGCGGCTGCGACAGCGTCATCAGGTTGGTGTGATTGCCGAAGGCATCGAGCAGGCCGATCGAGCGGGTCGGCAGGTCGAGCTGCCACTCCAGCACCCGCTGCCGGTTGTTGGTCACCGGGGTCAGCCGGATGTACTGGGTGCTGCGGCTCACCGGCTCGGCATAGCGATAGGTGGTCGAGTGATAGACGGACAGCTTCATAGCGCGGGCCCTCCCCTGTCTCTTCGCTTCCCTGGCCGCTACTTCAGCTCGAGATAGGCGTGATGCAGCGCCTCGCCCAGCTCCGCCGTTTCGCCGATGAAGCGCTCGAGGAAGGCGCGGTAGTCCTGGCTGTAGATCTCCTCGATGTCGGCGAACTGGAGATTGGCCTGCAGGGTGGCGGCCAGCCGCCGCGCCGGCTTGGCGGAAGCGCCGGGCAGCAGGCCGAGGATCCTGACGATCTCGTCGCAGCAGAAGCGCAGGGAACGCGGCAGCGTCGGATCCAGGATCAGCAGTTCGGCCACCCGCCGCTCGTCGACGCCCTCGCGATAGGTGTCGCGATAGGCTTCGAAGGCGCTGACCGACCGCAGCACCGCGCTCAGCCGATAATAGTCGGTGATCTCGTCGCCGCTTCGCCCGGCACCCATGGTCGATTGCTTGACCGACAGGATGCGCGCCGTGTTGTCGGCGCGCTCGATGAAGGTGCCCAGGCGGATGAAATGGTACGGCTGGTCGCGCCTGATGGTGGCGAAGGTGATGCCGCGGAACAGGTGGCTGCGCTCCTTGACCCATTCGAAGAACGCATTGTCGGCATGCTGGTGGTCCTGGTGGCGCTTCTGCAGCAGCTGCAGCCAGGTGTTGTTGATGTCCTCCCACATCTCGGTGGTGATGTCGGCGCGCACCGCGCGAGCGTTCTCGCGGCTGCTGTGCAGGCAACTGAAAATGCTGGACGCATGCAACGGATCCCAGGCGAGATAGCCGGCCACCTCCTCCGGGGTGCGGGCGCGGCCGGTGGCCTCGAACGCCTCGAGCGAGTTGGTGATGACCAGGGGCTCGATGGCGGTCGCCTCGCTGCCAGCGCCGCGCGACACCAGCGCCAGCAGCTGGCCGACGTCCAGGATGCGCGCCATGTTCTCGGCCCGCTCCAGGTAACGGGCCATCCAGTAGAGGTGGGACGCGACCCGGGAGAGCATCAGTGGTCCACGACCCAGGTGTCCTTGGTGCCGCCGCCCTGGGAGCTGTTGACCACCAGCGATCCCTTGCGCAGTGCGACCCGCGTGAGCCCGCCCGGAACGATGCGGATCTCGCGGCTGGTGAGCACGAACGGCCTCAGGTCGAGGTGGCGCGGCGCCACGCCTTCCTCGACGAACGTCGGACAGGTGGACAGCGACAAGGTGGGCTGGGCGATGTAGCTCTCGGGATGCGCCATCAGGACCTGGCGGAACTGGGCGATCTCCTCGGCGCTGCTGGTGGGGCCCACCAGCATGCCATAGCCGCCCGCGCCGTGGACCTCCTTGACCACCAGCTCCGGCAGGTGCGCGAGCACGTGCGCCAGGTCCTCCGGCTTGCGGCATTGCCAGGTGGGGACGTTCTTCAGCAGCGGCTCCTCGCCGAGGTAGAAGCGGATCATGTCCGGCACGTACGGATAGATGGACTTGTCGTCGGCCACGCCGGTGCCGATCGCATTGGCGACCACCACGTTGCCGAGCCGCAGGGCGGCCAGCAGGCCGGGCACGCCGAGCACCGAATCCGGGCGAAAGGCCAGCGGATCGAGGAAGACGTCGTCGAGGCGCCGGTAGATGACGTCGACGCGCTGCCGGCCGGAGGTGGTCCGCATGTAGACGAAGCCGTCCTCGACGAACAGGTCGCGGCCCTCGACCAGCTCCACCCCCATCTGCTGGGCAAGGAAGGCATGCTCGAAGTAGGCGCTGTTGTAGGGCCCGGGCGTGAGCAGCACCACCGTCGGGCGGTCCTGCAGCGAAGCCGAGATCAGGGTGTCCAGCAGCATGCCGGGATAGTGCTCGACCGGCCGCACGGCATGCTTCTGGAACAGCTCCGGGAACAACCGCATCATCATCTTGCGGTTGGAGAGCATGTACGACACCCCGGAAGGCACCCGCAGGTTGTCCTCGAGGACATAGAAGTCGCCATCCGAATGGCGCACCAGGTCGACGCCGACGATGTGCGCATAGGTCTGGTGCGGCACCTGCACGCCCACCATCGCCACCTGGTACTGCTGGTTGACCAGGATCTGGTCGGGCGGAATCAGGCCGGCGCGGAGGATGTCCTGCTTGTGATAGATATCCGACAGGAAGCGGTTGATCGCCTTGACCCGCTGGATCAGGCCCTGCTCCAGGCGCCCCCATTCGTCGGCGTCGAGCACCCGCGGCACCACATCCGATGGAATCAGCCGCTCGGTGCCCGACTCGTCGCCGTAGACCGAGAAGGTGATGCCGGTGCGGCGAAAGATCAGGTCGGCTTCGGCGCGCTTGCGCTCCATCCAGGCCGCCGGCCTGGAGGACAGCCATTGCTGGTAGGCGGCATAGTGCGGCCGCGCCGTGCCATCCGGCAGCAACATCTCGTCGTAGCCGCCGGCGGCCGGCCGCAGCAGTTGCAGGCGGGGCTCATCGTCAGCCTGCGGTGACTGCGACTGCGACTGGGTCTGTGTTTGCAAGGCGGCCGCCCTACTTGGGGCGATACTTGCACTGCGGCCGCTTGCAATTGCCGTAAAGAGCGAGGGCGTGCTCCTGCAGCTCGAAGCCATGCTCGATGGCTACCCGCTGCTGGCGCTGCTCGATGGCGGCGTCGTAGAACTCCTCGACGCGGCCGCATTGCAGGCACACCAGGTGGTCGTGGTGCGAACCTTCATCCAGCTCGAACACCGCCTTGCCCGACTCGAAGTTGCTGCGTTTGAGGATGCCCGCCTGCTCGAACTGGGTCAGGACCCGGTAGACGGTTGCCAGTCCCACGTCCTGGTGCTCGGTGAGCAGCTCCCGATAGACATCCTCGGCACTCATGTGCCGCTGGCGGCCTTGCTGAAAAATCTCCAGAATCTTGAGCCGTGGCAGGGTGGCCTTCAGCCCGGCACTCTTCAAGTCTGCAGTGGTCGACACTTGAGCGCGCCCCTGGGAAGATTGCAACACCTTTATCATACCGTGTTCGACTGCCTGCCCCGCGGGGCAGCGATCGCCAAGAGCAGGGATTCCCATGATGTCATACACAGCCAGATCTCCGGTTGGTCGGCGCCGCATGCCGCGCCGCGTTTTCCTGCCGGCAGCCATGCTGCTGGCCGCGCTGGCAGCCGCCGGTTGCGCCAGCAGCGACCGCTCCCGCAGCGGCTTTCTCGAACCCTACAAGTTCGCCATTCCGCAGGGCAACTACCTCAACCAGCAAATGCTGGACCAGGTCCGCGAAGGCATGAGCCGCGAGCAGGTGCGGCTGGCCATCGGCTCGCCGCTGCTGACCGACATCTTCCATCCGCACCGCTGGGACTATGTGTTCCGCTTCCAGTACCCCAATGGCGATGCGGAGCTGCGCAAGGTCACCATCGAGTTCCGCGACGATCGGGTGGCGAGCATCAAGGCAGACCCGCTGCCGGCGCGCGACGACCCGAACGATCCGGCGCTGCCGGGCTACCAGCCACCCAAGGAGAGCTGAATGCTGCGCCTCGCCATCGCCGGCGCCAGCGGACGCATGGGCAAGATGCTGATCGAGGCGGTCGACGATGCCTCGGACATGACGCTCGCCGGTGCGCTCGACATCGCCACCAGCCCGGCCATCGGCAGCGACCCGCTGAGCTTCCTCGGCAAGTCGTGCAACCTGCGCGTGACCGCGGACCTGGCCCAGGGTTTGCAGGATGCCGACGTGCTGATCGACTTCACCCGCCCGGCGGCCACGCTGGCGCACCTGGCGGCGTGCCGTCGCAGCGGCACCCGGATGGTGATCGGCACCACCGGATTCACCGAAGCGGAGCGCGCCATGATCCAGGATGCAGCGCGTGATACTGCCATCATGCTGGCGCCGAACATGAGCGTCGGCGTCAACGTGGCGATGAAGCTGATCGACATGGCCACCCGGGCGCTGGCCGCCGGCTGCGACATCGAGATCGTCGAATCGCACCACCGGGACAAGGTGGATGCGCCGTCAGGCACGGCCCTCAAGATGGGCGAGGTGGTGGCGCAGGCGCAAGGCAAGCGGCTCGCGGACATCGAGGTGCACGGCCGCCACGGCCACACCGGTCCGCGCACGCCCGGCAGCGTCGGCTTCTCGGCCATCCGCGGCGGCGACATCGTCGGCGAGCACACGGTGATGTTCATCGGCAGCGGCGAACGCATCGAGATCACCCATCGCTCCACCAGCCGCGCCAACTACGCCCAAGGCAGCCTGCGCGCCGCCCGCTTCATCGCCGGCCGCAGCAACGGGCTGTACGACATGGACGACGTGCTCGGCCTGCGCTGAGCCGCGCGCGTCGGCGGTGTCGGCGGGTGTCGAGGGCACAGGCCGACAGTGGTTCACGGG
>JAEZQX010000559.1 GCA_023441105.1 Pseudomonadota bacterium
CTTCCAGATCCAGGACCGCGACGTTCTTTACGTGAGCAACGCCCCGACCGTCGAGCTGCAGAAGTTCCTGAACCTCGTGTTCTCGGTGACCTATCCGGTGCTGAACACGATCGAACTGACGCGCTGATTTAGATTGGGAACTTGTCATGGACATGTCTGAAGCATCCGCGCTGCCGGCAGCAGCGGCCGTCACCGAGCGCAAGCCGCGCAAGCGACTGCGCCGGCTGATGCGCCGGCTGAACGCGATCTTCCTGCTGACGGTAGCGATCCCGACGGCCGCTGCCGTGTGGTACTACGGTGCATTCGCATCGGACGTCTACCTCTCGGAGGCTCGCTTCCTGGTGCGCAGCCCGCAGCGCCAGCACACATCCGGCCTCGGCGCGCTGCTGCAGGGAACCGCCTTCTCCCGCGCGCAGGACGACACCTATTCGGTCCACGACTTCATCCGCAGCCGCGACGCGCTGCGGGAGATCGACGAGCGGATCGGATTTCGGAGCGCCTACAGCAAGGGCGAGATCGATGGGGTCAATCGCTTTCCGGGCCTCTATCCCGACGAAAGCTTCGAGGCGTTGCACCGCTACTACCAGAAGCAGGTCTCGATCCAGTACGACGCGGTTTCGTCGATCTCCATCCTGGAAGTACGCGCCTTCACGGCGGAAGACGCGAGGAACATCAACGAGATGCTGCTGGAGATGGGCGAGCGCCTGGTCAACAACATGAACGAGCGCAGCCGGCGAGACCTCATTGACGTCGCGGAGCACGAGGTCCAGGTCGCCGAGGCCAGGGCTAAGGATGCGGCCGCCTCGCTAGCGAGCTTTCGCTCCGGCAAGTCGGTCTTCGATCCGGCCGTGCAGGGAGCCATGCAACTGCAGGGGGTGGCGAAGCTGAACGAGGAACTGTTGGCGGCCGAAGCGCAGCTTGCCCAGGTGCGCAGGGTGTCGCCTGACAATCCGCAGATCGGGTCGCTGCGCAGCCGCGTGGAGGGTTTGCGTCAGGCGATCCGGGACGAAAAGGCACGCGTCCTCGGAAGCTCGGGTGGGCTGGTTGCGCAGAGTCCGGAGTATGACCGGCTGGTGCTGGAGAAGACGTTTGCGGATCGTCAGCTTGCTACCGCTCTCGCGGCGCTGGATACGGCGAGAGCGGAAGCGCAGCGCAAGCAACTGTATCTCGAGCGTCTGGTGCAGCCGCACTTGCCGGACTATGCGGTCGAGCCGCGTCGGATACGGTCTGTTCTGACGGTGTTCGTGCTTGGCTTGGTTGCTTGGGGCGTGCTCAGCCTGATATTCGCAGGGGTGCGTGAGCACACCGAGACCTGAAGACTCATCCACCGGGTCAATCCGACCGAAAGCGATCAATCAATGCCGGACACGACTTCTCTCCTGCAGTCCTTCGCGATCCAGAGACGGGTGATTCGCGCCCTTCTGCTTCGCGAACTGATTACGCGCTTCGGTCGGGAGAACCTCGGCGTCCTGTGGCTCGTCGGGGAACCGATGATCTTCACGCTGGGTGTGGCGGCCCTGTGGAGCGCAATGCGAGCACACCACTTCTCCAGCCTGCCGATCGTGGCGTTCGCCATTACCGGCTACTCGTCCGTGCTGCTGTGGCGCAATACAGTCAGTCGCTGCATTGGAGGCATCGAGGCAAACGCCAGCCTTCTCTATCACCGCAACGTCAGGGTGATGGACGTGTACGCGACGCGGATCCTGCTTGAGATCGGGGGTGCGACCGCCTCCCTCATGGTGCTCGTGGTCATTTTTCTTGCAACTGAATCAATGCGCCCACCGGCAGACCCATTGAGCGTCGTCCTCGGGTGGGCCATGCTCGCCTGGTTCGGTGCAGCGCTGGCGCTCTTCGTCGGTTCGGCAACGACCTTCAGCCATCTAGTCGACCGAATCTGGCATCCCGCGTCGTACCTACTCTTCCCCCTCTCCGGAGCGGCGTTCATGGTGGAGTGGCTACCACCGGCCGGCCGCGAGGTTGTCCTCCTCCTCCCGATGGTGCATGCGGTGGAACTGATCCGGGAAGGCTTTTTCGGCAATGTCGTGCCCACGCACTACGACCTCGGTTACATGGCGACTTGCAACCTGGTCCTGACGCTGGCCGGCCTGTTCGCCATGCAGGCGGCCGCCCGCCGGGTGGGCGAGAAGTGATCCGGCTCGAGAACGTCTGTAAGGATTACGGTGTGCGTGGTGGGCGTCGTCGCGTCCTCGACAACGTGAACTTCAACCTCAAGCGTGGTCGAAACCTCGGCATTCTGGGCCGAAATGGTGCCGGGAAGAGCACATTGATTCGGCTGTTGAGCGGGGCCGAGCGGCCGACGTCGGGACGTATCCATCGAGGAATGAGGGTTAGCTGGCCGCTCGCCTTCACCGGCGCGTTCCAGGCGCGATTGACCGGACTGGACAACCTGAAGTTTGTCTGCCGCGTTTACGGCGTCGACTGGAAGCCGCTTCTGCCGTTTGTCGAGGAGTTCACCGAGCTCGGCCTGTACCTGCGCGAACCGGTAGAGCGCTATTCGACCGGTATGATGATGCGGCTGGCATTTGCCTTGTCGATGGCAATCGAGTTCGACTGCTTCCTGATCGACGAGGGACTGGCCGTCGGCGATGCGCGCTTTGGACACCGCTGCCACGTGGAGCTGTTCCAGAAGCGCAAGGATCGCTCCTTCATCCTCGTCTCGCACGACCCAAACATCGTCAAGCTCTACTGCGAGCAGGCTTGCGTGCTGCATGACGGTAGGCTCTATGAGTTCGACCAGATCGACGATGCCTACGGATTCTACGAGTCCGTCCGGCCTGCAGAGCCGACCGTCGTCTTTGATTGAACGAACCTACCACTCCCCACCCTACCGCGTGCCTTTCACAATGAAGATCCTGCTCGAGCTGCGCCCGGCCTTTGATGGACACGCCGGGATTCCCCAGGAGGCCAGGCTGCTGTTCCGGGGGTTGTCCAGAATCGACGATTGCACCGTGGAGGGGCTGATCCAGAGTAGCACTCGCTTCCTGGCCAAGGGGCTTGCTGCGCAGGATCGGCCGATGCTGCCCGGTCGCATCGACCCCGCGCTGCCCGAGCACCGCAAGCTCGATCGGTTGTCCCGGGTGGTGGTGTCGCTACAGCACAATCCGACCAAGACGCGGATCGGCCGCATGTCAAGATCGCTTCGGGTGGCGCTGAAGCACGCGAGAGCCGCCGCCGGAACCGCCGTCGGGATGCAGACGCCGCTGCACCGCTTCGAGGGCACGCATTTCAAGGACTTCGTCTGGCGCTCCATGTTTGCGAGGACGCTGCCGCCGCAGGATTTCGACCTCGTGACCTCGGCGGGCTATCGCGTCGTGCAGATGCCGTGGACGGGAATGCATTCGATCGGGCTTGCGACCAAGAAGCTCGGCGCCCCGCTCTACCCGAGGCTGGACACGCGCGGCTTCGACATGATGATCGCCGAGACACCCTATCCCGGCCGAGTCACGGCGGGAACGCAGATGATCGTACGCTATCACGACGCGATTCCGCTGCTCTTGCCGCACACGATCGCGGACCGCAGCTACCACCAGTCCTCTCACTACCTGGCGCTCGATCGCAATGTACGCGACGGCGCATGGTTCGCCTGCGTGTCGGATTCGACGCGGCGTGATCTAGTGTCGATCTATCCGGCCGCGGAGGAGCGCTCGGTTACGATCCACAACATGGTCTCGCACCACTACTTTCCTGAGGCATCATCGCCCGCTCGCGTCCCGGAGATCCTGCGCACGCGCCGCAACCTGAACGTGGAGGCCGCGGGCGATGCGGTCGGAAGGATCGGACGAACGATGAAGCTCCGAGCGGATAGCAGGGAGGGATTGAACTCTGCTCGCCCGTCCAGCGCCACACTGCCGTACCTGTTGATGGTCTCGACGATCGAGCCGCGCAAGAACCACCTGTCGCTGCTTTCGGCCTGGGAGAGCCTGAGAACCTCGTTCGACCCGGACCTGCAACTCGTCCTGGTGGGATCAATTGGATGGGAGAGCGAGCCGATCATGCGCCGGCTCAAGCCCTGGGTCAAGCGTGGCGGCCTGCATCTGCTCGAGGACGTGCCGGCGCAGGAGTTGCGCTTGCTCTACCGCCATGCGCGCTGCGTCGTGTGCCCAAGCTTCTACGAAGGCTTCGACTTTTCGGGGGTCGAGGCGATGCGATGCGGCGGCGTGGTCCTCGCTTCCGACATCCCGGTACACCGGGACGTCTACGGCGCCGCGTCCGAGTACTTCAATCCGTACTCGGTCGAGGACCTGGAGCAGGCCTTGGCTGGCCTCATGGCTCCGGCGGCCGCCGCCAGGCGCGGCGCGCTGATTGAGGAAGGGGCGCGCGTGTCGCTGCAGTACACCCCAGAGCGCATTCTGCCGCAGTGGCACGAATTCCTGGACAAGCGGGCGCGGGACCAGCGCGATGCCAATCGCTGACGGCCTGGTTGGACGAAAGCCGATGTCGGCCAGTGACAGATCGGGAGCTGCCTGTGCGTTGGCCGCGCGGTTGCGAAGGCGCGCCCTGCGAGTAACGGCGAGGCTGATGCCCGGCCGGGCCAAGCCGGACAGTCCCGGCGTCACCTTCGAGCCCGAGGACATCGAGCGAGTGCGCCGGACATATTTCGAGACGGGAGGTGCGCCCGGCAGCGCCTGGGATCCGCTTCGCGACGCGCATCTAAGGCTGCCTGGCTGGTTCCGTCACGACCTTGATCCCTACGGCGACGATTACCTCGCCCAGCAGCATCGATTGTGGCGGCTGGTGGCCGGCGTGGATCGCGACTACGAGGTCGAGCGAGACGAGGAGGAGGCCGACTGGGGTGCCGTGGATGCGGTCCGGACGCCCGGCTTCTACGTACGGCGCGATGCTGCTGCGATCGCGTCCGCCTCCGATCATGTCATCGCGAGCGGGATGCTGCTTAAGCATTGCGGGCTGAGGGCGGGCGATCGCGCACTCGAGTACGGTGCAGGTTTCGGGCAGACTGCACTCGCGCTTGCGCGACTCGGTGTGAACGTCGACACAGTGGACGTGTCGCGCACTTTCTGCGGCTTCGTGAACGAGCAGGCCGAGTTCTTCCGCGTCCCGCTTCACGCGTTCCAAGGGCGCTTCGGCGACTCGCCGCGGCCAGGCGTGCGATACAAGCTGTTGTGGTTCTACGAAAGCTTCCACCACTGCGTCGATTTTCAGCGAGTGGTCCGGATCCTGCCGGACCTGCTCGAGCCGGGTGGCCGGGTGATCCTCGGCGGCGAGCCGATCGTCGAGCATCCATACGCGGCGGTGCCGTATCCGTGGGGGCTGCGACTGCACAGCGAAGTGGTCGCGGTGGTCCGGCAGCAGCGCTGGTTCGAGCTCGGCTTCACTGAGAGATTCCTGTTCGACCTGTTCGGCCGCGCGGGTTTCACTGTGAAGCGTATTGACTGCGAGCCGTCGCTGTTCGGGCGACTGTACGTGTGTCAGCGATGATCGAAGTCAAGGCGCTGATGAAGTCGCTGACGCAGCAGGAGCTGCTCGCAGCCGCTGAGGCATACTACGCGTCGATCGCCAATCCCGCCTTCCAGCTTGCCAAGCCGTTCGCCAGCGTCGATGATTGTCCTGCGCTGCTCGCCAGCTTCGCGAAGCTGCTGCGCGACGGCCGCTACCTCCCGGGACACCGCGTGCTCGAGTTCGGCGCGGGGAGTTGCTGGGCCGGTAGGCTGCTGAACCAGCTAGGCATGGCGGTGACCTCGCTCGATGTCTCGCCTAGTGCCCTGGCGCTCGGCGAACGGCTGGTCCGGGAGCAGCCGGTGGTCGGCCACCAGCCGACGCATACATTCCTGCACTACGACGGCGTCCGGATCGCATTGCCCGACCGAAGCGTCGACCGAATATTCTGCTTCGATGCCTTCCACCACGTCGCGAACCCTGAGCAGACCCTCAGGGAGTTCGCGCGGGTGCTCGACGACGGCGGCATTGCCTCGTTCTCCGAACCAGGACCGCGGCACTCGCTCACGGCCGAGAGCCAGCGCGAGATGCGGCACCACAAGGTCATCGAGAACGACGTGGTAATCGAGGAGCTGTGGGAGGCGGCCCAGGCGGCCGGCTTCACCGACATCCATTTTTCGCTGCAGACCGAGGCCTCATTGCAACTGGGATACGAGGAGTTTCGCGCTTTCCGGGAGCGCGGCTTCGGCTCTGCGGCGGCGGCCGCGCTCCAAGAGCGCATCGTGGCGCACAACCGCAACGTCACGGTCTTCCACTTGGTGCGCGGCGCCCCGTCTCAGCCCGACAGTCGGATGCGAGACGGCCTGGTCGGAGAGCTGCAGGTGGAGCGAATCGAGCCGGTACGGAGTGCCGACAGTGTGCGACGCCTCAGGATTACCGTCGCCGTAAGGAACAACTCCAGCCGCGTCTGGCGTTGCTCGGGCTGGGAACCGGGCTGCGTCAACCTGGGCGTTCGCCGGCTGGACGCAGCCGGCGAACTGGTCGACCTGGACTACTTCCGTCATCGCTTCCTTGCCGAAGAGCTGGCGCCCGGGGAAACCGTCACCACGTCGCTCGACCTCCCGATACCGGCTGGGATGGAGTACCCGGAGTTCGAGCTCGACTTGGTCAGCGAGAGCGTCTGCTGGTTCTCGCAGAACGGCTCGCCTACCCAACGCCTGCGTCCGTGAACGCGTCGCTCGCGCAGGCAGAGGAGCGGTTGGCGACGCTGTCGCTGGCACGGCTGACCAACGACGAGCTCGAGCGGATACACCTGCAGCTCTTCTTCGAGAACGAGGTGACGCCGGCAGAGTCCTGGGGTACGGTGCCGTACCGCGCACTCTCGATGCTCGCGAGTCGGCTCGCCCGTGAGCGCCACAGGGCTGCTGACCCTGCGGCGGAGCTCCAGGCGGCCCGCGGCCTGATCCGGCTACGCGAACTCGTCGGAAGTCGGTATGCATCAATTGCATATCCCAACTCTCGCGATCTGGCGTGGCTCGTCGACGCATACCGCCGGCTGACGCGGCGCGGCATCCACCCGAGTGAGCTCGAGCAGTGGCTTGTCGGGATGCGTGTCGGCCCGTTGGACCGTGAAGCGGTTACACGGACGCTGCAGCAGGTGAGCGACGACGAGCGGCGCGCATGCGAAGCGCCGCGGGATTCCGGCTCTTGCTGGCTCATGGGAACGTCGCGGACGATCGGGCCGGAAGACTGGCGCAGACGGAAGCGGGGGCTCGACGATGCTTCGTCGGTCGAGCATGCGCGTTGTACGCTGGCCGGGCAGGGCAGCAACGGTGCGCCTGGGACATCATCTTCCTCTTCGGCTCGGTTGCGCCGTGACGGCGCGCCGCGGTGCCTCGTCAGCGTGATCACCACCGTGTACGAGGGTGGCAGGTTCATCGAGGCGTTCATGGAGAACGTCTGCACGCAGACGATCTTTCGAGACTGGTGCGAGCTCATCGTGGTCGACGCAGCGTCGCCGGAAGGTGAGGGCGAGGTGATCCGCCGCTGGATGGACGACTTTCCGAACATTCGCTACATTCGAACGCCCGAGCGGATCGGCATCTACGAAGCCTGGAACCTGGGCGTTGGCGAAGCGCGCGGCGAGTTCCTGACGAATGCCAACGTCGATGACATGCGGCGAAACGACTCGTTCGAGATCCAGGCTGCGACGCTGCAGGCGTTGCCGCAGGTCGACGTCGTCTACCAAGACGTGCACTACGCGATGGAGCCCTGCCTGTCGTTCGAGCGCGTCGCCGCGTTTGGCTTTCGTAGCCGGGTCCCTCGGGTGACGCCGGCGGTGATGCTTGCCTTTAACCCGCCCCACAATGCGCCGATGTGGCGCCGACGGCTGCACGACGAGCTGGGACTCTTCGACACCCGATACCGATCGGCTGCGGACTACGAGTTCTGGCTGCGGTGCTTGGAGGCGGGAAAAGTGCTTCATCGGATCCCCGATCCGCACGTCGTGTACTACCAGAACCCGCTGGGCTGCTCGACGAGGGCTGATACGACCGGGCACGCTGAGACGCGGGAGATCACCGCGAAGTATGCGGAGCGTGTGCTTCTCGGGACGGCGTCAGTCGCCACGGGATCGACGGCGACGTCTATTGCCGCTGCATGACCTGATCACGGACCCAATCGTTGTCACAGAGCACTCTCAGGACGGTCACCGGCCCCGACTCGCCGTAGCGGCTCCATAGGCGCCGTCCCGCCTGCTGCATTCGACCGAGCCGAACCCGATCGTGCGCGAGCTCTGCAAGCCGCCCCGGCAGGGCGGCCACGGCTTCGCGGGTCTCGGGAACGCGGACGATGGCCTCGTCCCATTCCTCCGGACTACCTGGAAGGCGCAGCGTGTCGGCCAGCAGCACCGGGATCGAACCGAAGCCGAGCGACTCCCACAGGCGAATGCTGTTTGGGCCGGAGCCGGAGGGGCAGAGAGAGAAGATTGAATCCCGCATGACGGCGTCGAAATCCGCGGCCATTTGGCGATGGTGCGCGTCGCGGGCGGGATCCGGCCGCATCCCACCAATTTGCTGCTCGTAGACGGCCGACTCGTAGTGCCACGCGGACCGACGGACCACGAGCGCATCGGGCCTCGACGGCAGGTCGAAGATCCACTGTCGTACTCCGGTCAGGTAGCCATCAGGGCTGTACGCGCCGACGAAGCTGTAGAGGTACTTCTTCTGCAAGGCCGCGGCGCTGTCGATGGGAATGGCGAGCTCCGAGGCATCGAGCTCCTTTGGACGGTCATGGCAACGCACGGGATAAAGTGGGAAGGCATGTACACGGATACCGTTGATCGTCGGCACGTCGATGCGACTGTGCGCCCAGAACAAGTCCGTGATGCCCAGCGTCCTCAGCCAGGGAATGATGCGCTCGACGCGAATGTGCTGACAAACGGTCGCGCGGACCAGCGTCGTCGGCGGTGGTGCATTCGAGAGCGCTTCGAGGAAGGTCTGTGCCGACGCCGTCTGCTTGCGGTCGAGCAGATCGATCAACGTTGCCCATGGGTAGCAGACTAGCTGCGAGAACACCGGCCGCTGGACGAAGTTTGCGTACTGTTCGTACGCCCACTCCTCGGTTCTGGCCGGCCGTTGCCATCCGTGGGGCCAAGCGAGAATGCCGGCGCGACAAGTCCAGGCTGGGCATGCAAGGCCGGCATGACCCGGCGGTACGGTGGACATGGCGGTAACTGGCGCGGGGCAGGCTCAGTGATACGATGGGATAAGCAGACCGGAAGCATCGGTCTGCCAGCGGAACGCGGAAGGGGGCGTGATCGTGGTACGCTCCTTCCCGCCGGTCTCTACGTAGCTGGCTGTGGGGCCGATCATCATTCGTTCGACGCGCTTCCCTGGACCCGTCAAGCGTATCGCCAGATCGCAAGGAACTCCAGGCTCCGCCAGCACATGGTGGCGGCTTCGTGCGCTGGCGGAAAAGCTCACCTCGATGCCATCAGTGCCCGTGACCGTACCGCTGGCAATTCCGTCTGTATGCTTTGCAGACGACATCTCCGCGTTGGACCTCGTGCCGACATGAGGGGCAATCACCGTCACGCACACCTGTGGCCCAGTCCCCTTCCACTGAGCATGGATGTCGACTGCGGCTTGGGCTTCGCGCAGCGGCCCCGCACTGTAGTAGCCCAAGCCTTCGCTGCCGAACCCGATGAGGTAGCTCAGGCTAGGGGGAGCCACGTGCCACAAGGCCATGTTGACAGCACCGGAGCGGCTGTCCCTGGTCACCACTCCACCAAGCCCCGCCTCCGCCTTGACCTGATCGGGCTTGAAACCGCTGTCACGCGTGGGGGGCGCAAGCTTCCACACCTGGGTGTACGCATGCGTACCACCGGTCTGCAGAATGTCCACGATCAACCAGAGCAGTAGCGGACGTACGAACACCACCTGACGCCAATGCACGACGTCGTCTACAGCGACCTTGGACTCACCGCTTATCGCCCGTTGATACCCAGTGGAGTGCACCCCCTCTAGGTAGTCCAGTGTATTGGACGTATACCAGCGCGCCTTGATGGGGTCCACCGGTACGCGCGTGATGTCGGGGCGTCCTGCTGAGTCTCGTACCAAGCCTGCCGTGCTGCCCTCCCGCTGCGATAGTGCGTCAACGAGCACCGTGTTCGTCTTCCAGGTGGATGACTCGTCCAGGTAGGCCGATGACGCGCGGTTCGCGTCGACTGTCGGGCGATAATCCGCAGAGCCACCAGCTATGAGCAACCAGCGTCCGAAAGCCTGGACCTGTACCGAGTTGCTGCCAGCCATCGCGTGGCCACGCGCCGCGCGGCGCGCAAAGAAGAACAGGTAGTGAGCATCGGGACTCCAGGTGGAGCGCTGAACGTACAGGCCGCTGTAGGGAAATGCCATGGAGGTGGCGGCGAAACGAAGCCCACTCTGGATTGCGACACGGCCAGCTGCGGCGTTCCCCAGCTGAGGTAGGCCACCCCCGGGCGCGGCCAGTGCCTGTGTTTGGCGATCCCATCCGAGTGCCGCGTCGGACGCAAGTCCGGCCCATGGCCCCGGCGGACTAAGCGGCAAGTTCGACGCCCGCGTCAATCCCGCAATCAAATCGCGCGCGTAGTTGAACGACTGTTCCAATTGTCCGCCGTCGCGCTGCTTGTAGCGTTGCGCAACGTCGGTGATTCCATCATCGACAGTGCGGCGGAACCGCATCGCTGCCGGGAATAGTACGCAGCCGAAAGCCAGTGCTTCCAGGCCGAACATCCGCTGGTTGGGGATGTACTTGGGCTGTACGTACGCTTTGGCCATATGGACCGCTGCACCGCGCGTGAACGCATTGCCCAACTGGTCAAGGAAGTCCTCGGGTATCAAAGCGGCCTGTACATCCGTCAGCGGCTCCGCGACTGGCGCATAAGCAGAGTCCTTGCTGCTCGTGACCCGCGGCCGATCCAGAGCCTTGGCACAGATCGCTAGTGCGTTGAATATCCCTCCCCATGCGAAGGCCGCGTCCAGCAAAGGCGCAGGCATGCCGCTGCGGCTGGGAAGGCGATCCATTTCGGCGGCTCGCGCATGCCATCGGGCGTAGTCGCCGACGACCGCTTGCCACTTACGGAGGTACATCGGGTTGCCGCTTCGGAGGTAGCGCAATGCAAGCGCGTGAATGCCGTTCCAGTTGGGCGGCGACCGCGCCCAGTCGACAGGTTCTGGTACCTCCTTGCGGATGTTCCAGATATCGCGCAGGCAATAGTCACTTGTGCGCGCGCAGACGCGGTCGAAGTCCGCGTCTGACATCTCACCGGCAAGGTAATCGGTCCAAGGATCGTATGCGCGGTTCGCCCAGTTGGCAGAATGCAGCCATGGAGGATCCAAGTTCAGGGCTCGAAGAACGGACAGTCGACGCACGCCAACGGATGTCGGCTCTGCGACTTCGCGCGCTGCCGCAGCGCCCGCCGCGGCGAGCAACCCGCCCAAGACGTTTTGCAGTGCCTTGCGACGGGAAGCGCTAGTCGCTACTGCATGCTGCACCGGTCGACTCTCAACCCTGCACCTACCAAATGGACCAGTGTCATGGTCCGAGGAAGGTCGAAATCTGGATGCTCCTTCGCCGGCAGCTTGCGATCCACCGGTTCATCCATACACACGAGATCGAGCGTTGTGGCATCCCCCAAGTCCATAAAACATGGCAACAGGATATAGCGCGAATAGTGACTGTGTCGATCGAAACACTTGAAGCGACGGACGGCTTTGCCACCGACCGACAATTGTACGCCTCCCGACCTCGGCCCCGAGATGAAGCCGATGCCCATCAGGCGCCCTGAACAGGACAGCCGCACATGGATTCCGCTTGCAATCTCAACTGTATCGAACCGTTGGCCGGTTACCGGATGTGTGAAATCCCCGGAGTTGTGGCCGGGAACAACGATTGCGCCGGCCAGATCCGCAAAGCGGATTGGTGGCTCGTCCACACCTGACGCTGGCCTGCAGGCCTCATGACCAGAAGCGGGTTGCGCGTCCAGATCCCGGAGGCAAGCCGATACGTGACATGCATAAGCGTCGGCACCGGTCGCATAGGTGTGACACTCGTCGCGGAACCATGCTGCTTGGATACCGGGATCCTGCTCGATGGCTTGTCGTGCCATTTCGTGGTTGTGGATCACCGGAAGACCGAACTCCGCGGCGATCGCGTCGTAGATCCTTCGCACCTCCGCGCTGTTCTCATCAAAGTCAACTCGCCAGTTGTGCACGATTACCGTATAGCGATAGTTGGCTGTGGTCTTGCGCAAGAGTCCTCGCAACAGCCCGGGCAACTCTTTGAGGGGCGTCAGTCCCGGATTCAGGTCACCTGTGCTGAACTCGACAAAGGCGATTCCAGGTATGACATCGGGCGACGGCAGAGAATAGTTGGCAACTCCAAATAGGAGGCCGACGCCTCCCATCGCGTTCAACCTGGCACTATGGGGCATGCCGGTCTGCGCGCGCAAGTACTCCAACAGCTTGCTGCACCAGCCATCGCGTTGCACCGTGACCGAGGCGCCAATGAAGCAGAGTTCAACCGGCTGTTCCTGAAGATACGTCCAAATCCCACGGCTTGCCGCACCCGAGCGAACCATGCAGTCGGCGAACGATAACAATTCCATTCAAGCCGCCTCAGTTCGATCGTCGATAGAAGCGGTCGCCGAAGAACCCTGTTCCGTAGCGCCTCTCCGACTCGGGGCTTGCGCGCCGAGTAACGCAGAAGCCTCGCGACAGTGGGTGATTGTCTGTCCGTGCTAGGCGGCAGAGGTAGCCGTACTCCGAATCCATCTCGGCAATCAGTTCGTCGAGGACGAAGGCCTCCTGCTCAGCGAAGTGATCCTCATGGACAAGGATGCACTTGTTGAAACCGATCGCCAGAATCTCGAAGGGGAAGTTCGTGGTGTACCTCAGGTGGTAGTACGCGGCGCGCACTTGCGCATACACATCGTTAAAGTCGTCGAGGATCACCACTCCCTGATCATGCATTAGCGGTTGAATGGCCGCGAGCTCGGACCGCACGTTCGTGAAGAAGTGGCTGGCATCGTGATGCGTTGCGGTGAGGCGCTGGTTTGCCAGAAGGGTCGGTAGTGCCTGTGCAGAGAACTCTTCGGACTTCTGCTTGTGCCAGCGAATCTTTGGGTTATAGGGAAGCAGTTCGTCGAGTAGGAGGTAGTCGGCGGGATCCACTACCTCCAGCCCACCTGACGGCCCAATGTTCTGCGCAAGCAAGCATGCCGTTCGTCCCTTGTAGGCGCCGAATTCGGCGAACCTGCTGTCGCCTGTCGCACGAACGGCGCGCTTGACGAATATGTCCATCAAGGCAAGCGCATCTTCGCTCGTCATTCCTTCGATGCTCAGCGCGTTGCGTACAACCGCACTCGATGTCATTGTGTACTCCATTGAAAGGGTGGTTTAGAGCAGAGCTGTGTTCTCAAAAAGCAGGAAGCCGTCATCGAACTGCACGGTCCCGAACGGAGTGGCGCAAAGGGCATTGCGCTCAAAGTTCATGACTTCTCTCCATCCCGAGCTGCAAAGCATCTCCGCGAGCTGATGATGCCGGTCAAGCGAGATATGAGTGCCGACCATGATGCGTTGGACCTGCTGCTGAAGCAGATCCATCGTCGATGGAATAGCGTCGTACTCCGCACCCTGGATGTCAACGTGCACCAGGTTCACTGGCCCGCTGAAGCGCCCGAGAACCTCGCTTAGGCTAAATGCTTGCACCTCGACAAAATCGCCTGCGCCGAGTTCGCCTTGCCGCGTGGATGCGCCGTAATTCTCGTCGGGGTTATCTACCTTCGGGAACCGTATCGTACCGGACTCTCCGGCGACGGCACCACGCAGGCAGTGGATGCCCGCGCCATGAATGCCATTGTTCGCGAAGTGTTGCTTCACCCATTCGAAATGCACTTCGTCTGCCTCAACCGCCACCAGCTCCAGCTGCTTGATGGAGGTCCGCTGTCTGGCGGCGAGTGCTGCGCGGACGAGCCATGGTGCCCAGCCTGCGCCGAGCTCGGCCATCCGGAACGTGCCCTCTGATTTGTCGACGGCCGTAAGGGTCGCAATCCAGTCGAAGTAGTGCTCGTTGACAGGCGGATACGCCGGTGTCGTGTCGGCACCCTCCTTTACGGCGTGCTTGCTCCACCCTCTGCGGAACGTGACATCGGTGGCGCTGCCCACGAAGTCGAAAATGTGGGAGCCTGTGCCGCGTGACTTGATTCGGGAAAACTTGGAGAATATCGGGTGATGAGTGATCATTGGTCGGGCCTGCGATTGGTAATTGATCATCGATTCGCGGCTTGCGCAGCAAGCTCAGCCGAAGGCTGTGCGTCGTTTCCATCGTTCATACAATGAGACGCCGGCGAGCTGCATGCGTTCGCGCTCGGCTTGCGAGATCGCGGCCAAGCGAGTGAACAGGCTGGCATCAACGGACCCAGCCACGAACACAGCGCAGGACTGAAGATCGCCCTCGCCGCCGAGGGCTTGTGGGGGCCGCCATTTGGGAGCGAAGACAACCGGAATTGCGCCGGTCGCCAGCGACTCCCACAACCTCAGCGTGTTCGGTCCGGCACCTTCTGGACACAGAGAGAACACGGAGTCGCTGAGCAACTCGTTGTACCGCCGCGCGGATTGCGCGAGCGCCTCCGCCTGGGCCGCGATCAGAGGCCTGTGCTGCACCTGCTCCTGATAGACGGTCTGATTGAAGTGCCACGTCTCACCCAGTTCGACGAGCACGTCGCTACGGCACGATTCACGCGCTAGCTCCGCTAGTTTCACCCGGACGTCGCTGCGGTAGTGCTTCATGTGCGCCCCGACGAAGGTCGCCAGATAGCGCTTGTGCTGGGGCGGCTTGGCTATGGTAAGTCCAACGCGCCGCTCCGGAACCTCGATGTTCGGCGCGAACAGCGGCCAGCTGTGGACACGTAAGGTCGGCGCCTCGTTGCGGAGGTCCAGGCCAGTCTCCGCATGGGAGAGGTGCAGGTCAGTGACACCGATGTCCTTGAAGGTCTGAATCAGACGCCGCCAATGGATCTGCTGGCACACGGTATGCACGCGCAGTGCATAGCCGAGTTGCTCGACAAGGCGGCGCAGGCCGCGCAGTCGTAGCGATACCTGGCGAGCCACCTCATCGGGTAGGTGCTTTTTGTCGATGTAGGTCGCCCACGGTAGTCCCAGATACGTGTGCACGATGCGCGACGACGCATCCACGTTGGCGCCGCGCGCAATTGCTACATGGTTCTCGTACGCCTGCCGCTCGGTGGCGGCAGGGTACTGCCAGAAGTGACAATCATGTTCGCTCTCCGGGCGATCCTTAATGCGCAAGGTAGGCGTGTCGACTACCGGTGGTACAAACGCTGCCAGTAGCGCTTCAGCATGCTCGGCGACTTCGTGGTTCCCCCATGGTGCTTCCATCCACTGCGCCGCCGCCGGAGAGAGGCTGTCGACTGCCATGAAGCGCCCGCCGAGGCGGTAGACCTTGAACCGGAGGCCCGAGACGAACACGGCCTCCCCTTCGGCAAGCGCCTGTGACACTTGCGCCGGGCCGTCGGGCGCGGAGCATACTGCAGTCGGTTTCGCAGGCGTCGGGAGCAGCGAGTTGCGGGGCAAAGGGTCATTCGGACGCTTCTGCGCCAGGGAAGCTGAGGCCGTGCCTTCCGCTTCCCTCAGCCAGTTGTCCAAGCTAGGGTTGAGTTTGACGCTTGCGATTTGCTTGACATTGCGCGCCCAGATGTCGAAGTCCAGCCGGGAGGCTGCGTCCAACTCCGTAGCCGGTTGCACGTAGGCCACGCCGCCCATGACCGTGAGGTCCGCCTTCTTGTCGTAGCCTCGTTGTTGCGTCTCGTGCACATGCACGCTTCGCACGTAGCTTTGGGGGTTGTGGATCGCCCAGCCACGTATCGCGAAGAGATAGGCAACCTTGTTGTCGCAGCGGGGTACACCCAGTGGAATTTCCAAGGCCTTCATCATCGAGTCCGGCAGGTGGCTACCGACGCGCAGTCCCCACACATCCTGCGACCATTTCGGGTTGGGGTGCGGCGTGTACTGGTCGCCCTGCTTTTCATAGCGGGACAGGGCCAGGAAGCGAAGCGGACCTTGAAGCGCGAGATGGACGCCTTCCAACGAGTCGTCGAAGTAGATGTCGGAATTGGCTAGCAGGGAGATGTGCCCTGCCGGCAATTCCTGACTCATCTCTACCCAATCACGATACGACGGTCTGGCCTGTATCCGACGCACCTCGAGCCTGCTGTTGCGGACCGGCGGTACATGCCCGTCGTCGATCAATAGCACGAGGCGGTCGATGGCCGGGCAGGCCAGGTTGTTGCGCAGGCACAGGTCCAGCTCGGCTTGTCGCTCCGGTGTGTTCGCTCGGTAGTATGGCGTGAAAACAGTGAGGTGACGGTCGGTGCGGCTTTGGTGTTGCTCGGTCATCGTAGCGCGTAAAGATAGTCGTGATGGCTGAGCTTGTCGATCTTCAGGTAGCCGACATGGCTCAGGTACTCGGTCAGGCGTTCAGGGCTGCGTGACTCCACCAGCATGTAGCGAAACCGGTGCCGCTGGTGGTCGAGGCCCTTCAGGACTTCCAGTTCACCGCCTTCAACGTCCAGCGACAGGAAGTCCATCAGTTCGGGGGCATTGGCCTCGTCGAGCAGGCTGCCAAGCGTGCGAGCCGAGGCCATGACATCGACGACGGATTCATCGGCAGGCAGGTAGACGCTGCCCGTTCGGGCATGCTGCGCGGGATCGGCGATGTCGCTTTCGACCCCGTGCGGGACGGTCATCAGATTGGAATAGGTCAGCCGAACGAAGGCCTCCTTATAGTCCGTCGAAACGCACGCGGCGCAATAGAAGGCGTTGTCAGGCGCACGGTTCTGCCGGCAGGCGAGGAACTTGTGCAGAATTGGTTCGATGAGCACGCCACGCCAGCCCCGCTGCTTCTCAAAGTAGAGCGTGTTGGATTGGGCGACCCCATCGTTGGCACCCAGCTCGACGAAGTAGCCGTTGTCGAAGTCCAGGTAGGACTCCAGCTTCCGATCGAGCTCCTTCAGCCCGTAGTACCGCTTTTCTGCGGATGGGACTGTCACGCGATCCAACTGGGAGGAGAGCTTGATTATGGTCTTTTCAGCAGCGCCGTTCTTCCTCTCCAGCGCTTCAACTTTGTCGCTACAGGCGCTCGCTGCCGCACGGTCGACCTGAAGGCGTTCCAGCCGAACCTTCAACGTGTCGATCTCCGAACGCAGGATTTCCGCTTCCTGGTGTTGACGATCAAGCTTGAAGATGGTCACCGGCCATAGTGGATCGCGATCATCCTCATGCCCGAGCAATGCGAATGAGCGCTCGCGCATCTGCGCGCACACCGTCGGCCAGTTCGCCGCTTCGGGTAAAGGCAGTGCGCATCGGCGGACGATCACTGCCGTCAGTGCACCTAGTTCGTTCCCGATCGACTCGAGGAGCTTCGCTTCCTGACCCGGCACGTCGAGGAGGAGCACCGTGGACTGCTCTGAGCCGGCGCCTTCGAGAACCGAGCGAAGCAAGGACGACAGCGCCATACCTTGGACCGAAGCCACGCTCTCGCGGAGCAGCCGCGGATAGTGGCTTGTCAACACGTCGGCTGCAACCGGTCCGTTCAGCATCGGCAGGTTGTACCGGTTCCACGCAAGCTCGCCGTCCTCCCCGGTGGACGCCTGCGCGACGACGTGCGCCCATGGAAACGGGCGTGCGGCGCGTTGCAATGCGGCCGCAGCCTCGGGATCGCCTTCGACCAGGACAGCTTTCGACGGCGCGATGCGTACGTACTGGTCGAGCACCGCGCCGCGGCCGGCCCCGACGTGAACGAATGCGTCCACCCGGGTAACGCTAGCCTGCCGCAGCAATGCATCAATCGCAAGCATTCTGGTCACCGATCGACGGCGATCTAGATAGCCGTCGCCGTGGACGGCGGTGTTTCAGCAGAGACTCCCAGCCGACGGGCCATCCGCTGAAGAAGTGGGCGGCGCCGCTCTGCCTGCGGCCGCGCACTGGCCAGCGGCTGAAGCGCTGCGCGGCCAAACAGCATGGTGTCGGTTGCCGCCGCCTGAAGATCGAGCTGGTCGGTGAACTTGCCGTTGCTCGCCGCGGCGGCCTGCATGTGCACCGCGAGGATAGGCATTAGGTTCAGCACCTCCGCGACGAAGGTGCGGTCTGTCCCTGACAAGGTATCCCAGACCGCGCGGATTTCCAGTGCCTCCGCATCGTCACCGAGAGGCAGCCGTAACCTACGGACCGGTGTGCCATCCGCTTCGGTCGGCCACGCGAGGAGCGGCGGGCCACTCTGTTCGTCGCTTTCCAGACTAAGTGAGGGCGTCGGACCGTTTGGCTGCCACTGAATTGGCAGTCGCTGCCAGGTGCGCCCTTTGAAGCTCACCCGCTCCAGGACCAGATCGTAACGGGCGCCTTCCGGCTGCCACTCCGCCGGCGTTGCGACCACGTTGTTGTAGCGCAGCCTCGCCGGGTGCTCGTGTAGGCTCGTCAGGAGCCGCTGCGCAATCGAGCGCCAGGCCGGCGACAGGTCGCATGCGTGATCCTGCAGCGCTTGCCCTAGCCGCACGACTAGCGCCTGGGTAAGTTGCCAGTCGAGCGTGCCCATTGCGTCGTACACGGCCTGTGCTGACTCCTCGCCGTGAACAAGCAGCATGTAGGGTCGACCGTCTTCCCGGCCGTTCTCGCGCCAGGTGTCGAAGAGCGGGGCGCGGCCATCTTCCGAGAACACCACGAGCCCGGGTCGGCCCCAGTGCTCGACGAGCCGCAAGGATGCCCCCGCGACTTGCCGCTCGCCGGCTCGAACCTGGTGGACGACGAAGGACAACTCGCGGTGCGGAGGCGTATCGCGGATGCTCTCAACGGTGAGCTCGCCGATCGTGACGTTGTCAAGGCCGGGAAACGCCACCTGCGACTTGACTTCTTGCGCGAGTCGCACCTTTTCCGCGTGGACGCGTTCAAGCTCCTGCTGGACCTGCTGGGTCTGAAGGGCCAGTAGCTCGCTCTCCTCGCGTGCGCTACGCAGGTCTTCCTGGAGCTCCTTCTGGCTGGGGCCGATCCTGGCGGCTAGAGATGCGTTCTCGGCGTCGTGCCTCTCGACTAGTCGCTCAAGCTCCTCGTGCATCTGATGCAGCTGCTTCAACAGAAGGCTCACCTCCTCGGCGGAGGCTCGTGCGGCCGCTTTCGCGGGTGCCCGCTCCTGCTCGAGGGCGTTACGCTGCTCCTTGGCTTTGGAAAGCTCGTGCTCAAGCGCGCTTCGCCGTCTGGAGCTGCTGGCCAAGTCCTGCTCGGCCTTGTCCCGCAGTTCTTCAGCTTTCGCCAGGTTCTGCTCGAGTGCGCTTCGCTGTTTCGCGGACTGAGCTAGCTCCTGCTCGAGCGTTCGCCGTTGCTTGGAGGCCTGAGCCAGCTCTTGCTCGAGTACGCGCCGCTGTTCCGCGGCCGAGGCCAGTTCCTGCTCGACGGTACGTCGCTGCTTCGTGGCCTGACCTAGCTCTTGCTCGAGGGTACCTCGCTGTCTCGACGCATGAGCCAGCTCCTGCTCCAGCGAGCTACGTTGCTTCGAGCCCTCAACCAGCTCCCGCTCGAGCTTGTCCAGTTGATCCGTGGCCTGAGCCAGCTGCTGCTCGTTTCTGTTCCTGTTTTCCAATGCCTGAGTCAGGTCTTGCGCGAGCGCGCTGCGCAGCACCGTGGCCTGAATCAGTTCCTGCTCACATGTGCTCCGCTGCTCCACCGCCTGAGCCAGGTCGTGCACCAGACAGTTTCGCTGTTCGCCGGCCAGCTTCAGTTCCTGTTCCAGCATGCTTCGTCGTTCAGCCGTCTGCGTGAGTTCCTGCTCGAGGGCGTTTCGCCGAGCCGTAGCCTGAGCCAGTTCCTGTTCGAGCGCACGTTGCTGCTCAACCGCCTGTGCCAGCTCCTGCTCGAAGGAGTTTCGCTGAGCCGTAGCCTGAGCGAGTTCCTGTTCCAGCGTACGTCGCTGCTCAGCCGCCTGTGCCAGCTCCTGCTCAAGGGCGTTTCGCTGAGCCGTGGCTTGAGCCAATTCCTGTTCCAGAGCATGCCGAAGTTGCGCGGCCTGGGCCAGTTCCTGCCCGAGCGCGATCTGTTGCTCCGCGGAGTCAGCCAATTGCCGCTCGAGTTTGATCCGTTGCTCTGCAGCGTGAACAACCTCCTGCTCCATCCTGTTGCGCTGCTCCTCGGCTCGCACCAACGCCAACTGACCCTCGTGGAATTGCTGCTGGACGGCAGCGGCGTTCTGGCGCGCTGTGGACAGCTCATGGACGAGCGATTCCTGCTGACTTGCGGCGGCGGCGAGTCGCGCTGCCAGCGCGTTGCGCTCCTGGATCTCGGCTTCCAGACGCGACCGGGCTTCGGCCAATGCGCGGTCGGCGGCATCGGTGCGCGCCATCATCGTATCTCGCCCGGTTTCGAGTGCCTGCACGGCGGCTGCCAGCCGCTCGCATTCGCCAGCCACGGTTTTCAATTGGCCTCGAAGAGCCTCGGTTTCCGTCTCGCGGTCACCCTTCAGTTGCGCAAGGTGCCGCTCTGCTTGGACCAAGTCCCCCAGGCGGCTTGCTACCTCGGCGCCGTCGACGAGGCCTTCGGGCAGAAACCGGGTATTCGCGGAGCGGAGACCAGGCAGCGCCACGCACGTCCCCATCAGCTCGGGTACTACCTCCTGCAGTCCGGGGTCCCGCTCAATGAAGCTCCAGGTAACGGCATGTATGAGCGCGTCCGGGCGATAGTCCTGAACGACAACCCGTGAAGGCATCGCGAACAGTTCTCCCCAGCGGGACCGCAACAACTGAGCGAGGCGCAGCGGCCTGCGTTGCGCTTCGTCGGCATTGACCACCAGAGTCGTCTCGGCATTCCGCTGTACGTACGCGAGGAGGGTGCGGGCGCTCGCCAGCCAGTCGTCGAGCCAGGCCTCCGGATCGATGTCTTCGCCCTTGCTCAGCGAATATGCCAACCCGATTGCCGGATGCTCGACCAGCACCAGAACGTTCGAGCCGAGGCGCGAGCGCAGGAACGCGTCGAGCCTTTGCCACGTCGAGGGGTCCGCATGGACTTCGGCGTGACCAACTCCGACGAAGACCTCTCTCACCCAGCTGGTCCAGCAGCCCTGGAAGGTTCCGACGACTTCAATGCTTCGCGTGCTCATTGGTGTATGAAGAATCATTGGACGATGGAAGAGGGCTGGTCGGCATCGACCTGTCCCGCTGTGGCACGAACGCCGACGTGTGCGTACAACGTCGCGCCCAGTTCGCCGCCGTGATCGGTGAACTCGGCGAAAAATCCCGTTGCACCGGCCGAGTACAGGATGTATGCAATGCGACTGAGGTCGTAGTGGTACATCATCATCTGGGGATCAGACGCTGCGTCGGGTGGTGTGCTTGGCCCTGGTATCGACGGTCGGCGTCGGCGCACGAGGGCGCTGAGGAGCAACAGCGCGCGGCGGTGCATCGGACGTCCGCGCCGAGGCTCGGGCTGCTTCGGCACCGGTTTGCCGTAGCGGCACTCGCCGTAGTTCCGGCCATAGGTCACGTGGAGCGAGACGCCGCCGCCTGGCGCGACGAGGCCGACGAGCCGCGAAATGAGATCGAGTCCTCGCTCGCTCTCTAGGTGCTGGAAGACGATCGTGCTGTGCACCAGATCGAACTCGCCCTCGACGGCCGAGAGCGTGTCGTCACCGCGCACAAGGGTGGCGTTTGTCACGCCGAAGCGCGCGCAGTTCCGCCGGCCTTCCGCAAGCATCGATTCCGAGACATCCACGCCGACCACCGTCTCGCACTGCTCCGCGAACGGAAGCAGCACCCGACCAACCCCGCAGCCGAAGTCGAGCACCCGCTTCGGATTGAAATCCTCCCCGAAGTGCCGCCTGCAGCTCGCAAGCACCGCCTCCACATGGCCGTGCCCGGACTCGAAGAATGCGAGGTAATCCTCGGGCGCCATCTTCGACGACCGGTACCGTTCATGCGTCAGCACACCGAAGTAGGGATCCTTGGCGCCCCACTTTTCCCATTCGACATCCGTCTCCCGGACGTCCGCTTCGATACTCGGCATGCGTTTCCCCTGGCTGCGCATTGGGTCTCGGCACCGCTTCGCGCGCTCCAACCTCGTTACAGAGGGAATCATCGTGGACCGGGCGGATGCGCCCGCGGCGACGGCGACGAGTGGCGTATCGAGGAGGCACCGGCGGCAGAGGAAGTTGCGCCTCGGCGTCATCGGGTTGCCCTCTGTCCAGCCGCAGTGGCAAGGACATAGTTCACAATGAGCGCGACGACGCTGGGCCAGGCAGGCTGGGGCGTGTGGGTGTCTCCACGGCAGGGCACACCCTGCAAGTTCACGATCCGCCCGCCGCAACGACCGCTGGTCGGCTTGCGCTTGAGCTGTCGGATCCAACCAGCCCGCGACGGTTGCATAGGTGATGTCCACCATCTGCGTTGGAACCGGGTCGTCCAATAGAGAGCGGAGAGCGCCTGACCCTTGGATCGATGGTCGTGTGGTGTATGGGACCGAGCGGAATGATCCCGCGAATCTTCAGCAGCTTTGCGAAGCTATTGCGGCTTGCCGTTCATTGGTCGTTCGCCTCCGGCGATTCCTGGTCGGCGACCGTTCATGCGGAAAACGCGTTCGCGTGGAAATCGGTTCGGGCGTGACCGGAGGGCGCGATGGACGGTCGCTATACAAATAGAATGAAGGGGCCGCCCAAGAAGAAGGGCGGTCTCCAATTCTCCGGCGAGCAACCTATGGCCGAACGACGCTCGATAAATCCGCCGGCGGTACCTGCCCGGACTTGACGTACCCCGCCAGCGCCCCGCTTACCCGCAGATACCAGTCCGATGGCAGCTCGCACCCATCCTCGTCCAGTCCGATGAGGTCGGTCCCGAGCGGGAGGTCCGCCCGCTTGGCCACCACGGGCATGATCGCGGTCGCCTCATCCACCTCGTCGAACATCGCGATGTACAGGCTGTCCACGCCAGCCTGCAAGCGGCTCTGGCCCTGTTGCCAGAGGAAGTTGCCGCAGCGACGCGGCGTCTGGTTGCGGATGGCTGCCCGATCATTGCCTCGGGTCTTCATGAGGTTGGCCCACGAGAAGCCTGGGAAGATGACGGGCATGTAACCAAGACCGACACGGGATGCCTCAGCGAGATCCGAGATCACGTTGCCATCCACGAAGGCCTGGTTGGATGCGGCGTCGGCGTAGCGACCGACGGCCCAGGGGCTGAGGACGTCATAGCTGCGGTATACCTCGGCCCAGCCGGCGCCTGATTTGGAGTCGGTCTGTGTTCGCCGCCAGCCAGCCGGTACGCCGCCGACCAGTAGAACCGCCGCCGGCCGGCTCTCAGCATCTTGCCCGATCGACCCTCCGTCCCCCGGGGGCTGCCCTGATCCCTGGCGAAGGTCCTTCATCAGCGCCAACACCTGGTCCGGTTCGCCGGGGCGGTCCTGGAAACCGAAGCCCCACAGCTGAAGCACTGGCCTACCGGCGTCGCTCAGGTAGGCGCGGCTCGCCGTGATCTTGAGCGTCTGGGTCAGGTGAATCCAGTCCGTGCGGATGTCGTCATAGACCGTCGTTGGGTCAGCGCCGCTGATGTCATAGGTGACATAGAAGACTCTACCGTGGCTTTCGGCGGCGGTGCGAGCTGACTGCAGGATCGTGTCGAGCCGGTTGCGCTCGTCGCGGTTGCGCAGCGATACGACGAAACGCTGGATGGCTGCGCCGTCGATACCGTGCTGGGCCATCCATCGGAAATGGACGTCGATCACGAACGGGGAGGCCGATGAGAACAACGCCACCGGGGTGCCGTCAGGCCGGCGAAGACTGGTGTTGCACAGGGCGGATGGCTCCAGGGCGGAGGTATCCGGAAGCATCTCTACCGTGAGGTAAGGAGCCTGGTCGATCTGGCCGGCGAACCAGTGTCGCCAGCGTGCCGTGTGGCTGGGAACGCCACTCTCAGCGGGGCAGCCGAACCAGCCTTGATAGCCGACAATCGTCTTTCCGGAAAGCGCTGTCGTTGCACCCCCGGCGCCATCGCGGAGGCTACTCGTCCCTGGTGCCTGGGGACTCGCGCTGACGGCAGTCGGAGAGTCTCCCCCACTGCAACTGCCGGATAGGAATGCGATCGGCAGGAGCAGGGAAGTGGCCGTTCTCCTCCAACTGGCAGTCTGGTGGCGACGCAAAGACATGGCGATCCCGTTCGTCGGTCCTTGATGGACCGTTCGGGCGCATTCTTCGGGCCGACCGACCGTCTGTCGGCAAAGATATGCCGTCTGGCGGTGTCAGATTTGTCGACGCCAGCAAGCTGGGCTGCATCTAAATGGCGAGATCCTCGAGCGCTCGTCCGTTCGCCAGCTCCGCCTCCACCCAGGCGGGTCGCCGGCCGCGGCCTGTCCAGAGCTCGCCGTTCTTGCCTTGATACTTCGGCGCCACCTTCCGGCCGGCCGTCGTCGCCTTGCGCGCCTTCTTCGCCCGGGTTTTCTTCTCCTTGCCGACGATATCGCTGACGGTGATCCCGTACTGGGCCATCTTCGCCCTGATATCGGCGATGGCGGCAGATACCTCGGATTGACGCAGCTTTTCGGCCTCCTTCGTCAACTGGTCGATCTGCTTGAGGACGTCCTGATAAGTTGGCATTGGCTGCTTCTCTGTGGATGGATGAATCCGGAGAAACCGAAGAGTGTATGTGATCCGCGCCCGTAGGGCAGGGTCGGCTTACGTCCGGATATGCGTGCTGACGTTCCGGAAAGCCCCTCGCTCAGCCAGACCCCCGACGGGCGCGTAGTAAAGTAGGGCAGGGAACTTCAGGTGTTCCCCATCTTGGTGCGAAATGACATGAGACTGGCTACCTTCCTGGGCAATGCGCTCACCCCCAAGCGCCCGATCGTGGGTGTTCTCGTTGGCGAGCGTCTGCTCGACGTGGCAGGCGCCCTCGACGCCGCCGGCAAGGCCGCTGGTGTCGACGCCTCCTCGATGAAGTCGCTGCTGGCGAGCGGCAAGCCCGGCCTGACTGCGGTCAAGGATGTCGCCGCCCGCTTCGCCGGTGGACTCGACGGGCAGCATCCCCATCTCCTCCACGACATCGCCTCGGTCACCTTCCTCCCCCCTGTTCCCGATGCCGACAAGTTCCTCTGCGTCGGCAAGAACTATCGCACCCACCTGGAAGAGCTGCGTCGCACCGACCTGATCAAGGAGATGCCGCAGGAGCCTACGGGCTTCGTGAAGCTGAACTCCTGCCTTACCGGCCATGGCCAGGAGGTGGTTCGGCCGCCGAGCGTGGCGCGGCTGGATTACGAGCCGGAGCTGGTGTTCGTGCTCGGGCGCGCCGCTTCGGGGGTGCGCGAAGACGAGGCGATGGACTACGTCGCGGGGATCACCATCCTCAACGACCTGACCTGCCGCGCCACGCAGAAGCGGGAGGTGGCGTCGGGCTCGCGCTTCTGGACGGCCAAGAATGCGCCGGGCTTCGGCCCCCTGGGCCCCTACCTCATCACGATGGACGAGGTGCCGGACCCTTACGACATCTGGGTCACCTGCAGCGTCAACGGCGAGCAGCGCATGCGCGTCAACACCAGTGACCAGATCTGGAAGCTGCCGAGGATCCTCGCGCACTTCTCCCGGCTGGTGCCGCTGCAGCCTGGGGACATGTTCTCGACCGGCGCACCGGGTGGCGTTGCCGTGGGCAAGCCGAATGCGGAGGACCTGTTCCTGAAGCCGGGCGACACGGTGGAGTGTGCCTTCGAGAACCCGGCGATGGTACTGAGCAACCGCATCATCGCGCCGGCGTAGAGGGCGACGTCGCGGCGCACTCGGGGTGTGCCTTGCGCACCAGAGACCGACGGGGTGGACCGAGGCACCAAGCATCGCGTCTCGGCGCAACACCGACCGGGATTCGACCGAGGCTTTGCGATCGACTTCCAAGCCTGACCACGGAATCAGAATGAACCAGGAGACAACATGACCGAGATCACCCGCGGCGACCCTCCGGGGTTGAGGAACGTCCGCAAGACCGTCTATCACCACTACATCCGCGTCGACAACCCGAAGACGCTGATCTTCCTCTCGGGGCAGCTGTCGCGCGATGCGGACGGCAATCTGGTGGGTGCGGGCGACATGGCTGAGCAGACGCGCCAATGCATCCGCAACATGCGCACGGTGCTGGAGGCAGCGGGCGGGACGCTGGACGACATCGTGTCGATCGTCGTCTACACCACCGATATCCGCCAGTTCAAGGAGATCGTGGCAGCGCGCACCGAGTTCTTCGTCGCGAAGCTGCCGACCAGCACGATCGTCGAGGTCAATCACCTGGCGGATCCGGGCCTGCTCATCGAGTTCCAGGCGACGGCGGCCCTGTAGTCGCCGCTCCGCCTGTCGCAGCCTCGCTGCTGTGCCATCTCGTGCCACGTCGTGCCATGCCGTTTCGTCGCGCTCGCGACGGATTCAACCGACGCTACACCCACGTTGAGGAGTCGATCGTGAAGTCGCTTCTGCTTGCTCTCGCTCTCGCCGCCGTCGCCATCCTGCCGAACCTCTCCTCGGCGCAGTCCTGGCCGGACCGCTCGATTCGCATCGTGGTTCCCTATCCGCCTGGGGGCGGCACCGACACCTTGACCCGCCTGGTCGGCAAGCACCTGAGCGAGTCGCTGAAACAGCCGGTGGTGGTCGAGAATCGCGCCGGCGCGAACGCCCAGATCGGCATGGACCTGGTGAAGCAGGCGCCGGCGGACGGCTACACCTTGCTCGCGATTGCTGCAGGCCCCCTGCACGAAGGCAACATGGGTGACTTCATGCCCATCGCGCTGTTCGCCTCGCCTTCCTACCTGATGGTGGTCCATCCGCAGGTCAAGGCGAACAACGTGGGCGAGTTCATCGCGCTCGCCAAGGCATCGCCCGGCAAGATCGCCTATGGTTCGACCGGCGGCGGTGCCGCATCGCACCTGGCCACCGAGCTCTTCAAGTCGATGGCAGGCATCGACATGCTCCACGTCCCGTACAAGGGCGTGGGTGCGGCGGTGAGCGACCTGCTGGGCGGCCATGTGCAGGTGATGCTGGCGCCGCCGCAGGCGGTTGTGCCGCATGTCAAGTCGGGTACGTTGCGGGCGCTGGGCGTTACCGGGCCCGAGCCGATGGCGCTGCTGCCCGACGTCCAGCCCATTTCGAAGTCGGGCGTGCCGGGTTACGAGGCGGTCGGTTGGTTCGGCGTGGTCGCCCGCGCCGACACGCCGAAGGAAGTGATCGACAAGCTGAATCGAGAGATCAATCGCATCCTGCAGACGCCGGAGATGAAGCAGCGGCTGCAGGAGCTGGGTGCAGAACCGGCCAATACCACGCCGGAGGAGTTCCTTGCGTTCGTACGCAGTGACAATGCGAAGTGGGCGCGACTGATCAAGGAGAAGGGTATCGTTGTCGAAGGGCGGTAGGATCAAGCGCCACTTCGATTGACGCTCGGTTTGCGCGACCCGGTGCGGTGACACGTCGCGTGCCCCGTCCTTGTCACGTCGGCTGATCAGCCTCGGCGGTCGTCGCCGCCCTCGCATACAACTCCCCAATCGCCCGCCCCATTTCACCCAGTCTCGCAGCCGATCGCGCGATCGCCGCCTCGCTCATTCCGTCCGCCGTGAAAGTCTGCGCCAGACTGCCCACCACCTTCCCATCATCCGGCCGCAGTATCGCCACCGCGACACCCGCCAGCATCGGCGTGATCTGCCCTTCGCTCGTCGCATAGCCTCGGCGCCGAATGGTCGCCAGCGTTGCCTTCAACGCCTCCAGGCTGTCGCCCAGTCCCGCTTCCTCGATCCGCTGCGCGTTCTTCAGCCAGATCTGCTTGATCCGATGCGACGACATGTGGGCCAGCAGCGCGAGGGACGCGGCTCCCTGG
Organism: Pseudomonadota bacterium; assembly: GCA_023441105.1. The sequence continues at coordinate 27,827 of JAEZQX010000559.1, forward strand.
AAGAGCGGGAACGGCAGCCCGCGCGCCCGCCGCACCAACACCTTCCGGCCGCGATAGAGCAGGGCGTCGGGGCCCTCCTTGTAGATGCACAGCACCTTGTCGCGGTACAGGCTGTGCAGGAGATAGACGTTGCGGCCGGAGCGCCGCGCACTCAGGACGGCACGGCCCGCCGTATACAGGGGATCGGTCAGCTCGAGCAGGCGCTCGAGCTCCATGATCCGCGGTCCCAGGCTGTAGACGCCGCCCGACAGCGGCGCGAGCAGCCCAACGTCGCACAGCTCCTTGACGTAGCGATACGCGGTGGACCGCGTGTAGCCGAGCTGGCGTTCGATCTCTTCCATCCGCACCAGGGGCGCGCGCAACGAGAACAGGTCGAGGATCCCGAACGCCTTGCCGAGGCTGGTGCTGGTTTCGGAGCGAATTCGATTCTCCTCTGTCTGGCGCGTATCGACACTGCACGCACGAATCCTAGCATTTGGGATTCTTGCTTTCCAGCGCGAGGACGGTTACAGTTTGCGGGTACAGGCGGGGAGGGCCTCGCCGGCGTCGGGGGGCGAGGGGAAGAACTTGGCTGAGGAGCGGAAGCTGACGGGGCGGGTCCCGCGGGAGGCGATCTGCCGGCTGGAACTGCCTGCGCTGGCGGCAGGCGTCCTCGAACGCTTGAAGCAACTGGATGACCTGACTGGGGACGTGTCCGACGCGATCGACCAGCTGGGACTTCGTGGGGCGATCCCGGCTGCCACGCTCGCGCCAAGCCTGCCAGGGGCGCGGATCGTCGGCCAGGCGGTGACGGTCCGCAATGTCGAGCGCGGCGAATCGGTGACCCGTGCGGCTGCGTCTGGCGTCGGGCTGATGGGCGAGCACGAGGCGTACAACCTCGCCGAGCCTGGCAACGTGGTAGTCATCGAGGGGCTGGTCGACGTCTCGAACATGGGCGGCCAATCGGCGACGCTTGCCGTGCGGGCGGGTTGTGCGGGCGCGATCATCGACGGCTCTTACCGCGATCCGCAGGTATCACGCGAGCGGAACTTTCCGATCTGGTCGCGCGGTGTGACGCCGATCACCGGCAAGTGGCGCCTGCGCACCGTGGCCATCAACGGTCCGGTGCGCATTGGCGGCGTCTGCGTCGAGGCGGGGGACCTGGTGGTGGCGGACGATGCCGGTGTCGTCTTCGTCCCTTTCGCGCACATCGCCGATGTGCTCCGGGAGGCCGAGCACATCGCGAGCGGAGATCAACGGCAGAAGCAGGACATCGAAGACGGTATCGACCTCGCCACGCTAGCCGCCACCCGCTACAAGTAGAAACGACCGACAAGCAGACCGGCAACCGAAGGACTGATCGCGTTACATGACGACCCAAAGCGCTCCCGACATCCAATGTGTCGTCCGGTCCGCCGATATCCTCGGCGAGGTTCCCCTCTGGTGCGACCGGAGTCGCAAGCTCTGGTGGGTGGATGTGCGTCGCCCGGCCCTGCAATGGTTCGATCCGGAGACGCGCGAGCATGCGGCTCAGCGCCTGCCGCAGGACCTGCAGGTGGGCTCGATCGCCTTGCGCGAGCGGGGCGGCTTCCTGCTGGCGACCAACCGCGGCATCTTCGGCTTCGATCCAACCGACGGCAAGGCGCCGCGCCTGCTTCACGATCCGGAGCCGGACAAGCCGGGGCACCGCCTCAACGACGGCAAGACCGATCGGCGCGGCCGGTTCTGGGTGGGCAGCATGCTGGATGCGCGTCGCGACCCGGAAGGAACCCTCTACCGCTTCGATGCGGACCACAGCTGCCATGCGATGCTCGACGGCTTCGTGTTGCCGAACTCCATCGCCTGGAGTCCGGACGACCGCACGATGTACTTCGCCGACACCCACAACCAGGTGATCTGGCGCTTCGACTTCGATGTCGACGACGGCGTCATCTCCAATCGGCGGGTGTTCAAGGACTGGACGCACCATAAGGGGCGGCCGGACGGCACGGCGGTGGACCGCGAGGGTTTCCTGTGGAACTGCATGGTCGCCACCGGGGAGCTGGTCCGGCTGGCGCCTGACGGTGGCGTCGCTCGGATCATCCAGCTGCCGGTGACCAACCCGACCTGTCCCGCTTTCGGCGGCGCCGGCCTCGACACGCTCTACATCACCAGCCACTCGCAACGCTTCACGCCGGAGCAACTCGCCGCGGAGCCGCTTGCCGGCTGCGTCCTCGCGCTGGATCCCGGCGTGCGGGGGTTGCCCGAGCCGCGATTTGCCGGCTGACCCGACCGACAAACCTGGCGGCCGCCGGCCTCGCGGCTGCCATCACTCGAAGAACGAGAAGGAGACCCTGATGCCCAAGTTCCTGATGCCCGTCATTGCCGCCATCGCCACGGCTGCCCTGGCCGCGCCGGCCGCCGCCGCGGACATCGTCAAGCTGGTTGTGCCGTTCGCTGCCGGCGGTCCGGTCGACCAGGTGGCGCGGATCATTGCCCCCGCGCTTTCGACCGAGCTGGGCAAGACGGTGATCGTCGAGAACCGCGGCGGTGCCGGCGGGACGGTGGGCGCGAACTTCGTGGCCAAGTCGCCCGCCGACGGCGCGACCGTCCTGTTGGCAACTTCCGGTTTCGTCTTTTCGGCCGGCACGACGCCGTCGCTGCCCTACGATCCGAAGAAGGACCTGGAGCCGGTGGTGCTGATCGGCCAGGTCCAGACGCTGCTGGTGGCACGTCCGTCGCTGGGCGTCAACAGCGTGGCCGAGCTGATCGAGAAGGCGAAGGGCGGCGCTGCATTGAACTACGGCTCCACCGGCGTCGGCTCGACGATGCATGTCGGCGGCGAGCTCTTCAACATGGCCACCAACTCGAAGGTCCAGCATGTGCCGTACAAGGGCGCAGCGCCGGCCATCACCGATCTGCTCGGTGGCCAGATCGACATCCTCAATGCGGACGTGCCGGTGCTGCAGCCCTACGTGAAGGACGGCCGCCTCAAAGGCCTGGTCATCTACGACACGAAGCGCTCGCCGAAGCTGCCGGATGTGCCCACTGCAAGCGAATCTAACCTGCCGCAATTGATGATGAGCAACTGGTACAGCGCCATGGTGCCGGCCGGCACGCCTGCCGACGCGAAGGCGCAGCTGGAGCAGGGCCTGCTGAAGGCGATCCGGTCGCCGCAGGTGGCCGCCAAGCTCTCCGATGCCGGCTTGAGCGAGCCGATGAACACGGAGGACTTCACGGCGAAGCTGGCGGGCGAGTTCGATCGCTGGATTCCGTTCCTGCAGAAGGCGGGAATCCGGGCGGAGTAGGCGACTCGGAGGTTCTGGCGGGGATGGCGCGACGCCATGTGGATCAACCACCTCAAGCAGAAGCTGCAGCGCGGTGATGTTGCCACCTCCATGATCGTGCGCATGTCGCGCGGACCGGAGGTGGGAGCGATCGCCCAGGCCGCCGGCTTCGACTCGCTTTACATCGACCTCGAACACAGCCCCCTCGGACTGGAGACCGTCTCGGTGCTGTGCCATTCGGCGCAGGCGGCGGGCGTGACGCCCCTGGCGCGCGTGCCGGCGATCGATGGTGGACTCATCACTCGCCTGCTCGATGGCGGCGCCATGGGCATCGTCGCCCCGCACGTGACGTCTGCCACCGATGCCGCCCGTCTTGTGGCGTGCTGCAGGTATCCACCCTCAGGCAGGCGCTCCACCTCCAGCACGCTGCCGCAGATCGGCTATGGCAAGCGGCCCGAGGCGATCGGCATGCAGTCCGATGCGCATGCCGCCGTCGATCGCGAGACGGTGGTGGTCGCGATGATCGAGAGCGCCGCCGCCCTCGACAACCTGCAGGAGATCGCTGCCGTCGACGGCATCGACATCCTGCTGGTCGGTGCCGGCGACCTGAGCGCCGAGCTGGGTTGCCCGGGGCGGCTCGACGATCCGGCGCTCACCGATGCCTTCGACCGGGTGATCGACGCGTGCAAGCGCGCAGGCAAGCATGCCGGTGTCGGCGGCATGGCTGCGCGGCCCGAGCTGATGGAGCGGCTACTGGCGAAGGGGGCCCGCTATCTCTCGCTGGGGACGGATACCGGATTCCTGGTGGCGGGAGGCGCGGCGGCCGTTCGCCGCATCCGGCCGACGACGTAGTGCCGGCAGGCAACGCCGAGATCAAGCCGCGAGCGAGGAATCCGCACGTCGAGCGGCGGCTAAACGAACCGTGAACTGACTTCCTCTTCCCTCTCCCTCGCTGAACACATGAATGGAGCCGCCTTGCAATTCGGTTAAGCGACGAACTAGGGCGAGACCGAGACCAAGTCCGGGCCCGCCCGATACGGGCCGCAATTGAGTGAACGTCTCAAAAATGGCGTCGACACGGTCTGGCGGAATCCCATCGCCATCGTCCTGGACCGTGATCTCGACGTGTCCATCCGATGCGGACACGCTCACGCGAATGTGCCCGTGCGGCGGGGTGTACTTCGCGGCGTTGTCGACAAGATTTGCAACAATTTGCGTGACACGGAGAGGGTCCGCGCGCGCGATGACCGGTGACTCTGCGAGGTGAAGGTGCAGTTCATGCTGACGGTCGGCCAACAATGGTCGTCTCATCTCGATGCTTTCCTGAACGATCGGGCGCAGGTCGACGGTTTGCTCGTTCAAGATGAGCTTGCCAGCTTCGATCCGTGCAATGTCCAGCAAATCATCGATGAGTCGTCGGACGAGCCTCGATTGTCGGACGATCAGGTCTACAGCGCCCCGTGCCGGATCGGACTGGCCGATCCGCTGTTCGAGCACCGAAGCGGCGTTGACGATGGCTCCGAATGGATTGCGCAGCTCGTGACTCAGGGTGGCCAAAAATTCGTCCTTGCGGTGGCTGTTCTCGCGGGCCTCTTCGCCTCTCTGCCATAGCTGCCACGCCGAAGAAGCGTACAGAGTCAACAACTTCACGATGCGCGCATCCTCGCGATCGAACCGCCGCTCGGGCCTGTGGCTGACGATCCAGATGGTCCCCACAGGTTTGCCATGCGCATGGAAGGGGAGCAGCAATGCCTCGATGAAGCGGGGCTCCGCCAGCAACGCTGGAAAGCAGCGGTCCGGCAATGCCATCAGCTGAATGGAGTCGCGGTCGATAACCACCCCACAGGGACTGGCATCGCGGGGCATCGTTCCGTTCCGCGCGCCAGCGAACACGCCAGCCACGGCTTCCCATCGAAAGACGTCGCCTTCGAGCAGGCTGATGCCGGAGGTGTCGGCCTGGCACAGGTCAACGGCGACTTCCACCAGGCGTTGCAACATGTTGCGAGGATTGACGGCCATCTCCTCGGCCAACGCTGCCAACGCCAGATTTTGCGCTTCGTAGTCCGGAGAACGGGCAGGGCGCGTGTCCAACTCGCTAAGAACATCCACCTCCGCGAGCGTAGCGGTCGGGCCGCCGTCCGCGACGATGCGTCGAGGAGAACTTGCCTCCATAACCCCTCCGAGTAACTGCAGGGCTGCAGCTTTTCGACCGCCATCTTTGCGCTTCAAGCCCTGAGCGTTCCGTGCTGCTTGAGCGGTGCGCGGTTTGCTTGGACAGACAAAGGCCTATCGCTAAGTGTTGAACTGCGATTCAGGATTCTCCAGAACGGACGCCGTGTGGAAGAACCCGTGTTTCATGCTACGCGGCCTGCTTGAGTTTGTCATGCCAGGGAGAGTCAACGGCCGGCAGGGTCTGCTCAGCCAGCAGTCGCTCGACGCCTCTGGCCTCCTGACCCCAGCACCGCCCGATCCCACGCCGGCTCCTCCGGCACGACCGCGGCGAGAAAGTCCAGGAACGCCCGGATCCGGGTCGACAGGTTGCGGGTGGGCAGGTAGACCGCCGAGACCCGCGGTCCTCTCGTCACGAATTCCCTCAGGATCACCTTCAGCTTCCCCTCCTTCACCGCCTCGGCGGCCAGGAAGGTGGCGACGCTCACGATTCCCTGACTGGCGATCGCGGCATCGATGAGCGCTTCCGAATTGTTGATGTTCAGCCGCCCCGACAAGGGCAGCGTGAACGGCACGCCGTGACGCTCGAACATCCATTCGCGATGCCGTCCGAGCGGCGGCATCCAGTACGGCAGGCATTCATGGACGACGAGGTCCTCGGGCTCGCGCGGCGTTCCCCTGCGCTTCAGGTAGCCGGGTGACGCGCAGGTGACGAAGCGGATGTCGTAGAGCTTCTTGGCGATCACCCGCGAATCGCTGATCGGTCCGATACGCACGGCAAGGTCGAGCCCCTCGTGGGTGAAGTCCACCACCCGGTCGCTCAGGTCGACGTCGACGGCGAGCTCGGGATAGCTGTCGAGCAGCTGGGGTAGCGCCGGCAGGATGACATGGCGGCCGAAGCCGAGCGGCATCTGGACCCGCAACCGGCCTCTGAGCGTCAGTCGTCGGCTGGTGAGCACCTCCTCGGCCTCCTGCACGTCCTCGAGGATCCGCCGGCAGCGCTCGAGGAAGGCCTCGCCGTCGTCGGTGAGGGCCACCCGGCGCGTGGTCCGGTGGAAGAGCCGCACGCCCATCCGGCGTTCCAGCCTGGCGATCGCCTTGGACGCGGCGGGACCGGAAATGGCGAGCTGCCGGGCTGCCGCCGTGAAGCTGAGCGTCTCGGCGACCCTGACGAAGACGACGATGGAGGCGACGTTCTCGATCATCTGATTGCTAACCGATGGTTATGAAACATGTTCATGGTAGGCCATTTATTTCGGCCTGAGGCCTGATTACGATGCGCTGGAGATCGGTTGAGGAGATAGTCCCGTGGCAAATTCGAAGGCGCCCCTGCTGGAGGGGGCGACGCGCGACCTCGCGACGTTCGGCGCAAGCCTGCGGTTCGAGCAGATCGACCCGCGCGCCGTGGAGCGCATCAAGTTGAGCATCCTGGACAGCCTCGGGTGCTGCCTGTTCGGGGCGACGCTCCCATGGACACGCAAGGTCGCGGCGCTGGCGGAGCATGAGGGCGCATCGCCGGCCGCCTCGCTGATCGGCATGGGCAGGCGCAGCTCGTCGTCGCTCGCCGTGCTGGTCAACAGCACCGGTGGCCATGCCTTCGAGCTGGACGACATCCACAAGGAGTCGATCGTGCACGCCGGCTCCATCGCCACGCCGATCGCACTGGCGCTGGCCGAGGAAGCGGGCAAGGGCAGCGGCAAGGACCTGATCACCGCGATGATCGCCGGCTACGAGGTCGGGCATCGGGTAGGTAGCGCGGCCACCATGAGCCTGTTCTTCCGGGGGTTCCATCCGCAGGGCACATCGGGTGTCTTCGTTGCGGCGGCCACCGCCGCGCGAATGCTCGGCCTCGACGCCACGCAGTTCCTGCACGCGCTGGGCATCGCCGGCTCGCAGGCGGGCGGCTTGATGGCGGCGCAGGAGGGCGCGATGGTGAAGCGCTTCCACAGCGGCCGCGCCGCGCAGAGCGGCATCTACTCGGCGCGCCTGGCTGCTTCCGGCTTCACCGGCATCACCGATGTGCTGGAGGCGGCGTACGGCGGCTATCTCAGCAGCTACTCGGACAAGCCGAACGCGGCGCGGCTTACGGAAGGCCTCGGCGAGCGCTGGGAGACGCTCGCCGTCGGCTACAAGCCCCACGCCAGCGTCACCAGCATCCACAGCGCCCAGGACGGGCTGCTCGCCATCCTCCGCGAGAACGCCCTGACGGCAGACGACATCGCGCAGGTGGAAGCGGGGCTCAGCCCGATGACCCACGTCCACTGTGCCTGGGAATACAAGGCGCAGGGCGTGACGGCCGCGCAGATGAACCTGTACTACGGCCTGGCCATGATCGCACTGGATGGCGTCGCCTTCACGGAGCAGTTCCAGGAGAGCCGCCTCGCCGAGCCCCGCACCCTGGACCTGATCAAGCGGATGAGTGCCCACGTCGACAAGGAGATCGAGGCGATGGGCGCGGCGTTTCGCCATGCCTCGCGCATCCGGCTCAAGACCCGGGACGGCCGGCAGTTCGAGAAGTTGACCCTGCATCGCCGCGGCAGCCCGGAGAACCCGCTGGCGCCGCAGGAGATCGTGGACAAGTTCTACAACGTGGTTGCGCCGTGCATGCAGCGCGCGGACGCGCAGCGGATCGTTGCGCTGGTGGATCGGCTGGAGGACCTGCGCGATCTGCGGGAGCTGACCGCGGCGGTGGCCGCGCCGGTGCGCCTGCCCTCCGAGTCCTGACTCAATCCGACCCATCCTCGGCCGGCCTGACCCGCCCCGACCATTCGTTGCCTCGTCAAGAAGGAAGTATCCAGTGAGCGAATCGACCCAGAACACCCTCTCGGAAAAACTGGCAGCGCGCTATGCCGGCATGAAGTACGACCTGGTTCCCGAAGCGAACCGCAAGGCGGTCAAGCGGCTGCTGATGGATTGGCTCGGCGTGGCGGTCGGCGGCAGCCAGACCGGGAGCGGGCGGATCGCGCGTGCCTTCGCCGTCGAGCAGGAAGGCAAGGCACAGGCGCAGGTCGCCGGCGACAAGGCGCGGGTGCCGATGGGCAACGCGGCCTTCGCCAACGCGATCTCCTCGCACAGCCTCGAGCTCGACGACATCGACGTGCTGGCCCTCTTTCACTTCAGCCCGCCGGTCTATGGCTCGGCGCTGGCCGCGGCCGAAGGTGTCGGCGCTTCCGGCAAGGAGCTGGTGACCGCGCTGGTGGCCGGCTGCGAGATGATGGAGCGGGCCAGCAAGGCAGTGAATCCGTCGCTGCGCGATCGGGGCTACCACACGACGCCGACCACGGGCGTGTTCGGTGCCACCGTCGCCGCCGGCAAGCTGCTGGGCCTCGATGCCGGCAAGCTGACTTCCGCGCTCGGCCTCGCCGGCGCGCAGTCCGCGGGGTTGATGGAGATGTACGGCCCGTCGATGCAGAAGCGCTTCAATCCCGGGCCCACCGCCCGCTCAGGCATCACCAGCGCACAGATGGCGAAGCTCGGCTTCACCGGCACGGCCCTGATCTTCGAGGGCGAACGCGGCTGGCTCAAGGCCTACAGCGACCAGCATTCCGTGAAGCCGCTGGATGTGACGCCGGGCGAGGACTACAACCTCGACATCGAGTTCAAGCCCTACTCCTGCGCCCGTCCGATCCACAACGCGATCGACTGCGCGCTGGAAATCCGCAAGCAGGCCGGCTTCGACGCCGCGAAGGTGAAGTCGATCCGGATCGAGCGCCACCCGTCCTGGTCCAAGTATCACCGCAACGCCGCGCCGACCACCTACCACGAGGCGCAAGTGTCGCTGCCGTTCTCGACGGCCATCGCCATGCTGGAAGGCAAGGCGCTGCTCGAGCAGTACTCCGACCAGAACATCAGGAACGCAGAGGTGCAGCGCCTCGCGCGGCTGGCGACCTTCGAGACGGTGGACGACCTGCCGCGCGGGGTATCGGTGCGCATCACCGCCACCCAGGAGGATGGCCGCGAGTTCGTCTCGCAGGTCGACTATCCGAAGGGCTCGATCCAGAACCCGATGAGCGACGACGAGCTGCGCAGCAAGTTCATGAGCCTGGCAGCGCCTGTCCTCGGCGAGGCGCAGGCCGCCGAGCTTGCCGACAAGGCGATGAATGTCGAGCAGATCGGCAACGTCGCCGACCTGATGAAGCTGACCGTGGCGCGATGAGCACGGCGCAAAGCTCGGGAACGGGCCTGCCAACCTACGAAGTGCTGGCCGTCAAGTATGCGACGCGGCCGGCCCGGCGGGCGGACCTGTTCATCGGCGGCGATCCGCATGATGCGGACGCTGCCATGGACTACTACCTCTGGGTCGTGCGCGGCCGCAATCCCGAACGGCTCTTCATCGTGGATACCGGCTTCAACGAAGACATGGCCGCCAAGCGCGGCAGGACGCTGCTGCGGCGGCCGGCGCAGGCCTTGAAGCTGGTCGGGGTGGATCCCGATGCCGTCGAGCAGGTGGTGATCACCCATCTGCACAACGACCATGTGGGTGCCTTCGATTCCTTCCCGAACGCGGTCTTCCACCTCCAGGACGACGAGATGGATTTCGCGACCGGACGCTACATGTGCCACGAGCGGCTGCGCAAACCCTATGAGCCGGATCATGTGGTCGGCCTGGTGAGGCTGGTCTTCCGCAATCGGGTGGTCTTCCACGACGGCGACGAGGAGCTCGCGCCCGGCCTGAGCGTGCATCGCATCGGCGGCCATTCGATGGGCCTGCAGGCGGTGCGGGTGCATACGAAACGCGGCTGGGTGGTGGTGGCCTCCGACGCAAGCCACTACTACGAGCACTTCGAGCAGGGCCGGGCGTTTCCCGTGGTGTTCCACGTGGGGGACCTGCTCCAGGGCTACGGCAAGCTCGCGAAGCTGGCCGACTCGCCGCGCCACATCGTCCCCGGGCACGATCCGCTGGTCATGGATCGCTATCCGCCGCCGACCGAGGCATTGCGCGGCGTGGCTGTAAGGCTGGATGCCGAGCCGACCCATACCTGACCGGACGGCCGAGGCCGCGCAACCTGACCAGCGCTGACCGGACCGGACGAGACCGACAAGATCCACCGCCACCTGGCACGTCGACCTGCAATCGAAACGAGGAGACATCATGAAGAAACTGCTTGCCGCACTGTGTTGCGCCGTCCTGCCTGTCGTCCTGCCTGGCGCTGCGCTGGCCGACGATTTCCCGTCACGGCCCATCAAGCTGGTGGTCGGCTTCCCGCCGGGCGGCTCGAATGACGTCGTGGCCCGCATCATCGCGCCGAAGATGGCCGAGCTGCTGAAGCAGCCGGTGGTGGTGGAGAACCGGCCCGGCGCCAATGCCACGCTCGGCACCGGCCAGGTCGCGCGTGCGGAGCCCGACGGCTACACGATCACGCTCGGCAGCCTCAGCCCGCTGGTGATCGCCCTGGCCACCTACGACAACCTGCCGTACGACACCGCCAAGGACTTCCAGCCGATCAACACCGTCGCCCTGACGCCGGAGGTGATCGCGGTGCATCCGTCGGTCGAGGTCAAGACGTTGCCGGAGCTGGTGGCGCTGTCGAAGACCAGGCAGGTGAGCCTGTCGTCCTCCGGCAATGGCGGACTGCCGCACCTGGCCATCGAGCTGCTCAAGAAGGTTTCGGGCGGCAACTTCCTGCACGTGCCCTACAAGGGCGCCGGCCCGGCGGTGGTGGATGCGATGGGCGGCCACGTCAACGGCGTGATCATGGACCTGCCGGCGCTCGCCACGCAGGTGAAGGGCGGCAAGCTGCGCGCCATCGCCATCACCAACGACGAGCGCACGCCGGTCCTGCCGGAGGTGCCGACCTCGGGTGAACAGGGCCTCAAGGGGGTGCAGGCTGTCAACTGGTTCGCCCTGATGGCGCCCGCCAAGACGCCGGCTGCCGTTGTCGCCAAGCTGAACGAGGCCTTGGTGAAGGTCTGCGCGCTGCCGGAAGTGAAGGAAGAGTTCACGCGCTCGGGCGTTTCCGCGTTCAACCAGGCTTCTCCGGACGCGTTCCGCAAGTTCCTCGGCGAGGAGATCGATCGCTGGGGGTCGATTGCGCGCGAAGCCGGCGCCAAGGCCAACTGAGGACGCGATCGACATGAAGAAGCTGTTGCGCCTTGCCGCCGCGCTGCTGACCGCGGCGGTCTGCCAGGCTGGCCTTGCCGACGCCTTCCCTTCCAAGCCGGTGAGGCTCATCGTGCCGTTCCCCCCGGGCGGAGGCACCGACATCCTCGCGCGCCCGATCGCCCAGAAGCTGTCCGAGCGCTGGGGGCAGCCGGTGATCGTGGACAACCGCGGCGGCGCAGGCGGCAACATCGGCACCCGGGCTGCCGCGGAGGCGGATCCGGACGGCTACACCATCATCCTCGGCGTGCTCGGCACGCATGCGGTCAACCAGAGCCTGTACGCCAACGCCGGCTTCGACTCCACCAAGGACTTCGCGGCCATCACGATGGTGGCCAACACCCCCAACATCGTGGTGGTTCATCCGGACGTGCCGGTCAAGACGATCGGCGAGCTGGTCGCCTACGCCAAGGCCAATCCCGGCAAGCTCAACTATGCCACCCCCGGAAACGGCACGCCGTCGCACCTGGCCACCGAGATCTTCAAGAGCATGACCGGCACCGAGCTCACCCACATCCCGTACAAGGGAAGCGGCCCAGCGTTGACCGACATGCTGGGCGGGCAGACGCAGGTCTGGATTGCGAACGCGCCGGTGGTGCTGCCGCACATCAAGACGGGCAAGCTGCGCGCGCTTGCCACGACCAGCGAGAAGCGGCCCGCCATCGCGGCGGATGTGCCGACGCTGGCCGAGAGCGTGGCGCCGGGCTACGAGGCGGACACCTGGTACGGGATGTTCGCGCCGGCGAAGACTCCCCAGCCGATCCTCGACAAGCTCCACCAGGACATCGTGGCGATCATCACGTCGCCGGAGATCCGCGAAGCTTTCGCCGCGCAGGGTGCCGAGGTGGTCGGCAACAGCTCGGCCGAATTCACCCGCAAGCTGCATGCGGACGTGGCCAAGTGGCGCAAGGTCATTGCCGACATCAAGTTGCGCATCGAGTAGCGAAGGAGGACAGGCAGTGCTGGCCGAAGAGCTTGGCAGGTTCGTCGCGACATTGCGACCGGGCGCCGTGCCGGCGGCGGTGACGCAGGCGGCCGTGCTGCGCGTGCTGGATGTCATCGGGGCGGCGCTGGCGGGCGTGCATCGGGGCAGCCATCGCCCGGTCATGGCGCTGCTCGAATCGCGCGGCGCGATTCCCATCTGGGGCGAGCGCAACAGCTCGTCGCCTCGGGAGGCGGCGCTGGTCAACAGCTTCTCCGCCCATTCCACCTATCTCGAGGACGGCTCGCGATTCACCGGCGGACACCCGTCGTCGGTGGTGGTGCCGGCGGCATTGGCGGTGGCACAGGTGCAGCGCCGCTCGGGTGCCGACCTCGTGGCGGCGATTGTCGCCGGCTACGAGGTATTCCTGCGGCTGGGCCGGGCGATCTACCCCTCCACGGTGGTGCGCGGGTTCCAGAGCACCGCCGTGCTGGGCGCAGTCTCTGCGGCCGCGGCCTGTGCCAGCCTCCTCCGGTTGCCGCCGGATCGGGCCGGACATGCGATCGGCATCGGCGCGACCCTCGGGATCGGGCTCAAGGAGGCGCTCAAGAGCTCCGCGAGCCAGCCGATCCAGGTCGGACGCAGTTGCGAGGCCGGCATCGTCGCTGCCCTGCTGGCGCAGGGTGGTCTCGACGGCGCGCCGGCGATCATCGAGAAGGGCTTCCTGCCCGCGTTCTCGCAGGACGGCGATGCGGACGGAATCCTTGCCGGGCTGGGAAGCGACTTCCGGATCTTCGAGACCTATCTCAAGCGGCATGCGGGCTGCCGCGGCAATCATGCGCCACTCGACGCCGCCCTGGCGCTAGCCGCGGAGCAGGCGATCAGCCCCGGGGAGATCGCGCAGGTCGACGTCTTCGTGGACCGGGTGACCCTTGCCGCAGCGATCGAGCCGCCCGCCAACGGCGAGCAGGCGCAGTTCAGCATCGGCTTCTCGGTGGCCGTCGCGCTCCTGGACGGCAATGCGCTGATCTTCCAGTACACAAACGAGCGCCTGGCCGATCCTGCCGTCAGGTCGCTGATGCAGCGGATCCGGGTGTTGGCGGATCCGGCGCTCGATGAAGGCTACCCGCAGCGGCGGGCGGCGCGAGTGGATATCCAGCTGCACGGCGGCAGAAGGATGAGCCATGCGGTGGACAACGCCCGCGGCGAGCCGGAGTGGCCGCTGACTGCCGACGAGATCAGGACGAAGTTCCTGACGCTCGCCGGCCCGCGGCTCGGCCCGCGCGCCGCCGAGCTGGCCGATGGGGTGATGGCGCTCGATCGGCTGGACGATGCAGCGGGACTCGCGCCGCTGCTCGGCCCGGCCACGTGACCCCGATCCCGAGCCCATCCCCTGCGCCGAAATGGGCGGAACCGAAACCGAGATCCACGGAATGACCCTGCCGCAATACGAACTCTTCGCCATCCGCTACGCGACCCGCGACGCGAAGCGCAGCGCCAATTTCCTCGGCGGCGATCCGCACGATGCGCCGATGCCGATGGACTACTACGTCTGGGTCGCGCGCACCCGGGAGCGTACCTTCGTGATCGATACCGGCTTCACGCGCGAGACCGCCGAGAGGCGCAAGCGCAGCTACCTGCGTGAGCCGGTCGAAGGCTTGCAGGCGCTCGGCGTCGATCCGCAGCAGGTGGCGGACGTGATCCTGACGCACCTTCACTACGACCACGTCGGCGGGTTCGCCTCCTTTCCGGCTGCGCGCTTTCATCTGCAGGACGTGGAGATGCGCTTCGCCACCGGCAGGCACATGTGCCACGCCCGCTTCAACCATGGCTACGACGTCGAGGATGTTGCCGGGATGGTGCGGCTCGTCTACGGCGACCGCGTCGTCTTCCATCGGCAGGATGCGACGCTGGCCCCAGGCTTGAGCATCCATCTGGTGGGTGGTCACACCGCCGGCATGCAATGCGTCCGGGTGCATACCCGCCGCGGCTGGGTGGTGCTGGCGTCGGACACCAGCCACTACTACGAGCACTTCGAGAACGGTCGCTGCTTCGGCACGACCTTCGACGTGGGTGCGGTCCTCGAAGGTTACAACCGCTTGTTCGAGCTCGCGGCCTCGCCGCGACACATCGTGCCCGGCCACGATCCGCTGGTGATGAAGCGCTATCCGGCGGCGGGCGCCGATCTGGAAGGCGTGGTGGTGCGGCTGGATGCGGAGCCGGTCCCCGGCGATCGATGACGGACAGGCACGCGACGGCAAACTAGCACGAGACGGCGGACTACTCATGGACGATCTGAAGGCCTGGAAGGCGCTGGCGCGGGAGCATCGGGGCATCACGATGGAGCTGGCTGAATTCGTCGCCTCGATGCGGACGCGACCGCTTCCTGCGCGAACCCGCGAGGTGCTGCGCGAGGCGCTGGTCGATGCCATCGGCTGTGGCCTCTACGGCTTGACCACCGACTGGGCACGCATCATCCACCGCTTCGCGCGGGGGCAGGGCGGGCCGGCGGAGTCCGCGCTCTGGTGCGGCGGCGGGCGCGTCGCCGCGGCGCAGGCCGCGATGGCCGCCGGTACTGCCATCCACAGCTTCGACTTCGACGACCACAGCCGGGCCAAGATCCATCCCGGCGCCGTGGTGGTGCCGGTGGTGCTCGCGCTTGGAGAGCGCTGCGATGCACCGGGCGACGTCCTGCTGGCCGCCATGGCGGCCGGCTACGAGACGATGAATCGGGTCAGCCAGGCGGCCAACCCAGGCCGCGCCCGCATGCGCGGCTGGCATCTCACGGGTACCTGCGGCACGTTCGCGGCCGCTGCAGCGGCAAGCGTCATCCTCGGACTGGATGCGGCAACCACCGCCAGTGCCTTCGGCCTTGCCGGCACGCAGTCCGCGGGACTGTGGGCCTTCACCGCCGACGCGGCAATGAGCAAGCGGATGCATCCGGGGAAGGCGGCGCGCGACGGGCTCAACGCTGCCATCCTCGCGGCCGATGGATTTGAGGGGCCGCGATACATCCTGGAGGCCGAGGACGGCAGCTTCCTGTTCACCATGTCGGATGCGCCTCGGCCCTGGATGATCACCGAGGGGCTCGGCGGCCGCTGGCACAGCGACGAAACCTGCTTCAAGCCGCATTCGTGCTGCGGCAGCAACCACGCCTGCGTCGACGCGGCGATCGAGCTGGCTGGACAGGAGCATCCGGCTATCGGCGACATCCGGCGGATCGTCGCCGGCGTCGCCGATGTCGTGCGGACCCAGACCGGCTTCGATTACCGGGCGGACTCGGTCCTGAACGCCCAGATGAGCCTGCAGTACAACGTGGCGGTGGCATTGCACGATCGGCAGGCCTACCTGGAACAGTTCACGCCGCAGCGGACCGTCGACCGTGCCGTGTGCGAAACCGCGCGCCGGGTCGAGATCGAGGTCGATCCGGAGATCGACCACGCGTATCCGGAGATCTATGGCGGGCGCCTCACGCTCGAGCTGAAGGACGGGCGGCGCCTGTCGAAGCGGATCGACTACTCGCGCGGCATGCCGGAGAACCCGATGTCTGGCGAGGAGATCGCGCGCAAGTTCGAATCGCTGGCCACGGCCGCCGTCGGTCGCCAGCGGGGCAGGGAGATTCTCGCCTGCGCCCGCGGGCTGTTCGAGGCGCCGTCGGCCAGGCAGCTGGCGGGGCTGCTCGCCGACGCCCCTCTCGTCGAAGGAGCTACCTCATGCTGATCCAGCAACCGGGCCGCATCGGCAACCTGCGGCTGAAGAACCGCATCCTGATGGCGCCGATGGGCACCAACTACAGCACCACCGATGGGTTGTCCACCGAGCGCGACCGCGCTTACTACGCCGAAAGGGCGCGTGGCGGCGTCGCCATGATCATGACCGAGGCGATGGTGGTCACCGAGCACGCCCGCCCGCACAAGAACTCGCTCTGCTGCTACCACGACCGCTTCATCCCCGGGCTCGCCAGCATCGTCGACGCCATCAAGGCGCATGACTGCCTGGTCTTCGGCCAGTTGAACCATCGCGGCGCGCTGCTGCGCCGCTCGGTGCTGAACATGGAGCCGGTCGGCCCGTCGCCGTGGCACAACCCGAACACCGGCGACGTCGTCCGGCCTCTGGAAAAGGCCGAGATCGGCGACATCCAGCGGCTGTTCGTCGATGCGGCGCGTCGCCTCTGGCGCGCCGGCTACGACGGCGTGGAGATCCATGCGGCGAACGGCTAC
Source organism: Pseudomonadota bacterium (assembly GCA_023441105.1). Next base: position 44,483 of record JAEZQX010000559.1, read on the forward strand.
CTCTTCCAACAGTTCTTCAGCCCGCGCATCAACCGACGCGACGACGAGTACGGCGGGTCGCTCGAGAACCGCATGCGTTTCCTGCTCGAGACGATCGGCCGGCTGAAGTCGGACCTGCCGGACCTGTGCCTGGTGGTGCGGCTGTCGGGCAGCGAGTTCGCCCACGGCGGCTACACCGGCGAGGAGATCGTTGCCTTGGCGCAAGCCGTCGAGCGTGCCGGCGTGGCAGCCATCGACGTATCCGGCGGCAGCAACGAAAGCCCGCAGCTGTCCCGCTACTGCATCCAGCCGCCTTCGTTTCCGCCAGGCTGTCTTGCGCCGATCGCCAAGCCGATCAAGGAGGCCGTGTCCATCCCGGTCTTCGTCGCCGGCCGGATGGTGACGCCGCAGGATGCGGAGGCGGTCCTGGCTTCCGGCAGCGCCGATTTCGTCGCCCTTGGGCGGGCGCTCTATTGCGATGCGCACTGGATGCGCAAGGCAACCGGCGAGCTCAAGGCGCCGATCCGCGAATGCATCGCCTGCAATGTCTGCTTCGAACGCCTCACGCTCGAGAAGGATGTGAGCTGCGTGCAGAACCCGATGGTCGGCACCGAGTTCGAGGCGCTGGAGCATGCCGAGCCGCACCTCTTCGCGCCGAAGGTCGCCACCCGGTTGCGGGTCCTGGTGCTCGGCGGCGGCGTCGCCGGCGCCGAAGCGGCCCGGATCATCGCCGGACGCGGCCATCATGTCGAGATCTGGGAGCGCGCCAGCGAGGCCGGGGGCCAGATGCCGCTGGCATGCGCGGCGCCGGACAAGGAGGCGGTCCGGCCGGTCTGGACCTACCGGATGAAGATCCTGCGCGAGCTGCAGGTGCCGATCCGGCTGGGGGTGGAGGCAACGGCCGAGCGCCTCGAGGCCTATGCGCCCGATTTCGTGGTGGTCGCGACCGGTTCCGCCGTGCGCAATCCGCCGATCGACGTCTCCCGCCTGGCACCGTCCATTGCCGTGCGCCATGCCTGGGATGTGCTCGCGCAGCCATCCCTGGTCCGAGAGGGCGCCAAGGTCACGATCATCGGCGGCGGGATGGTAGGCATCGAGCTCGCGGACCTGCTGAGGACGCGCGACTGCCACGTCAACGTCGTCGAGATGCTCGACATCGTCGCCAACGGGATGGCGCGCAACAACCGGATGGAGCTGATCGAGCGCCTGGCGTCCGCCATGTCGCTGTACCGGAACTGCAGGATCCTCGACGTCGAAGCGGAATCCCTGCACATCCAGGTGAAGGACGAGCCGCCCGCCCACCTGCCGATCGGCGAGGCGCTGATCTTCGCGACCGGGCCGAAGCCGGCGCTGGATGCGGTGGCGGCGGTCGAAGCCTGCGGCATACCGTACGAGCGGATCGGCGACAGCAGCGCGCCCGGCGACTTCCTTGCGGCGATCCGGGACGGCTGGATGGTCGGACTGGCGCTGGACAACCGATTGGTGGCCCGCTCGACCGAGCGGCCTGGGACGGCGGACCGTCGGGCGAAGGTGGATGCAAACGATGAATGAAGCGATTCAACAGAGGAGACCAGCATGAAAGACGAAACGAGGCGGCTGAGGAGCATGGTCACGGGCGCAGGCCGGCGCAACATCCTGAAGCTCTTCGGCGCCGGACTTTGCGTGGTTGCCGCAGCCGGGCCGGTCCAGGCCGACGACTATCCTTCCAAGCCGATCCGCGTGCTGATTCCGTTCCCGGCCGGTGGCAGCTCGGACATCGTCACCCGGCTGGTGACCAAGAAGATGGGCGAGCAGACCGGTTGGAACTTCGTGCCGGAGAACAAGCCCGGCGCAGGCGGCAACCTGACCTTCGAGATCGCCTCGCAGGCGGAACCGGACGGCTACACCGTCCTCTTCAGCACCCCCGGCATCGTCATCAATCCCCACCTGTACCGCCGGGTGCCGTACCAATGGGATGATTTCGTGCCGGTGGGTCTGATCGGCGAGGCGCCGCTAGTGCTGATGGTGAATCCCAAGCTGCCGATCAAGTCGATCGCGGACCTGCAGGCGTTGACACGCCAGAAGCCGCAGAGCATCAAGTTCGCCAGCTCCGGGAACGGCAGCTCGTCGCACCTCGCGATGGATGTGTTGCGCACCATGGGAGATGTCAGCTACCTGCACATCCCGTACCGCGGCGGCGCTCCGGCCATGATCGACAGCATCTCCGGCGTGGTCGACATGACCATGCTGCCGATCTCCGAGAGCCTGCCCAACATCCGGGCGGGCAGGCTGCTGGCGTTGGGACAAACCGGCTCCAGCCGATCGCCGATCGCACCGGAGATTCCGACCATCGAGGAAGGCGGCGTCAAGGACTATTCGGTCACCACCTGGTACGTGGTGCTGGCGCCGAAGAAGACGCCGCCGGCGGTCGTGAAGACTTTTCATGCGGCGCTCGAGACGGCGTTGAAGGATGCCGGCCTGCAGAAGGAGCTCGAGCAGGCCGGCGTCCAGGTCATCAATGGGGGACCGAAGGAGGCAGCGGCCTTCATGAAGAAGCAATACGGCCAGTGGGAGAAGGCCATCGCGGCTTCGGGAACGAAGCTCGAATGACGTAGCCGGATCCGCGGCGACCGGCGTCATGCTTCTGGATGTAGAGCCCGTTCTGCAACCGCAACGGCAGGGTGCCGATGAAGCTTTGCCGCCAGGCTTCTGTAGAATCGCCCGCGACATGGCAACCGGGAAACGCGTCAAGGCAGCCGATCGCACGCTCGACCTGTTCGAGGCGTTTCGCGCTGCCGGCCGGCCGATGAACCTGTCGGAGCTGGCCAATGCCATGGGCATGCCGGTCAGCAGTTGCCACGTCCTGGTGGCGACGCTGATCTCCCGCGGCTACTTGTGCCCGGTGGGCACCCAGCGCGCCTACTATCCGACCCGGGTCCTGTTCGACCTCGCGCGCGACCTGCTGGCGCGCGATCCGATTCTCGGCAAGGTGTCTTCCCTGCTCGAAGGCTTGCGCGACAAGAGCGGCGAGACCGTGGTGCTGGCCAAGCGCCTGGGCAAGCATGCCTTCTATGTCGACGTGCTCGAGTCGCCGAAGACCATCCGCTTCAGCTCCGAGGCCAGCGTCCTGAGGTCGCTGCATTCGAGTGCGCTGGGCAAGGCGCTGCTCGGGCGGCTGCCGCTGCCGGAAAGGACGCAGATGATCGAATCGCTCGAGCTCGAGCGCGTGACGGCCAATACCATCTCGAGCCCGCGCAAGCTGCTGGCCGATGTTGCCGCCGGCGAAGAGCGCGGCTGGCACATGACGCGCGGCGAAAGCGTCGACGACGTGGCGGCGGTGGCGCGTGCAGTCCAGTTGGGCGGCGAGGACTATGCGGTCGCCATCGCCGGGCCGCTGCAGCGCATGGAGCCGATGATGGAGCGCCACGCCAGGCTGCTTTCCGCGGCCTGTGCCCGGATGGCCGAGGCCGCCACCTGACGCGCCATCGATAGTCGGCCGAGGCCGAGGCCGAGGCCGGGCCGGGCCCGGTCAGTTGGAGTACCGTCCTCCGGTCACGTGGATCAGCTCGCCGGTGATGAAGCCGGCTCGCTCGGATGCCAGGAACAGCACCGTATCGGCGATGTCGCGTGGCACGCCGAGCCGCGGCAACGGCGTCGCCTTGAGCCACTTCTCCTTGATCGCTTCATAGGCCGGCAGGCTGCGCATCAGCTCGGTGTCGATGAAGCCGGGTGCGATGGCATTGACGGTGATGTTGAACTTGCCGTCCTCGTACGAAAGCGCCTTGGTGAAGCCGACCAGTCCGGCCTTGGCCGCCGAATAGTTCGCCTGGCCGGGATTGCCCAGATGGGCGCGCGACGAGATGTTGATGATGCGGCCCCACTGCTGCTTCATCATGTGCGGCAGGGCGGCCTTGCTGCAGAGATAGGCCCCCTTGAGCACCACCGAAACCACCAGGTCCCAGTCGCTTTCCGGCATCTTGGTGACGTATGCGTCCTTGGGAAAGCCGGCGTTGTTCACCAGCACATGGATCGAGCCGAAGCGCTCGACCGTCTCGGCCATCAGGCGCTCCACGTCGTCGCTGCGCGTGACGTCGGCGACGACGCCGTGCACCTCGTGGCCTTCCGACTGCAGGGCGCGAACGGTGGCAGCGGTGGTGTCGGCATTGATGTCGGTCACCACGACCCGCGCGCCTTCTTCCGCGAGCGCCCGCGCCGTCTCGGCGCCGATGCCGCGTCCGGAGCCGGTCACGATGGCGACCTTGTTCTCGAGTCCGAGTTTCATGCTTGATCCTGTCGTTGTTGCTGTCGCTGCGGCGCGCTCGCCGCCGAGGTCGGGCGGTCGCCGACGCGTGTTCCCATCGGTGCCGGCACTAGTTGCCGGCGATGTTGGCCTTCTTCACGACGTCGCGCCACTTGCCGATCTCGCTTTCGAGGAACGAACCGAGCTGCGCAGCGCTGGCGGGCGCCACGTCGACGCCCACCTCCGCCAGCCGGGCGACGACCTGTGGATCGCGCAAAATGACGCCGAGCTCGCGGTTGAGGCGCTCGATGGCGCTGGCAGGCGTGCGGGCCGGCGCGAACAGGGCGAACCAGGCCGATACGTCGTAGCCGGGCACGGTATCCGCGACCAGGGCCAGGCCGGGGAACGCGTCCGAGCGCTTCGAGCCGGTCAATGCCAGGGCGCGTACCTTGCCGGACTTGATGTGCGGCGCCGCCGAGACGGCCGGCTCGATCATGGCGTCGACCTGGCCGCCGATCAGGTCGACGAATGCCGGGCCGCTTCCCTTGTACGGCACGTGCAGCATGCTGACGCCCGCCATCTCGGCAAGCAGCACGGAAGCAAGGTGCTGCGACCCGCCGTTGCCGCCGGTGGCGTAGGTGATCTGGCCGGGCTTCTGCTTTGCCAGGGCGAGGAAGTCGGCGACCGACTGCGCCTTGAGCGACGGATTGACGAGCAGCGCGAACGGCGTCGAGCCGATGTATCCGACCGGCGCGAAGTCACGCAACGGATCCCATGGCAGCTTGGGGTTGACGACCGGATTGATGGCGATGCTGCCGATGGTGCCGAGCCCGATGGTGTGACCGTCGGGTTCGGCGCGTGCGAGCAGTTCGAGGCCGATCGCGCCGGTGGCGCCGGGGCGGTTGTCGACGACGACGTTCTGGCCCAATGCGGCGCCCAAACGTTCCGCGAGCGTCCGCGCCACGATGTCGGTGGAGCCCGAGGGCGGAAACGGGACGATCATGCGCAACGGCCGGTCGGGGTAGCCCTGTGCCCACGCCGCCGGGACCATCATCGTGCCGCCCGCCACCGCCATGGCCTGCAGGAGGCGCCGGCGAGTGGTGGCAACGACCTGGGCTGCTGCGGCTGCTTGTCCGGGTGCGCCGGCCTCGGCTGCCGGGCCTGCGCCGCTGCCGGATCGTGACCTGTTCGCTTGCGCGTGCTTAATCATCGTTCTTCTCGTAGGGGATGTTCCGGGCCGTCAGGTCCCAGATGAAGCGGGCCGACGGATCCTGCTGCTCTTCGTGGATGTGACCCACCAGTCCGGCGCAGCGGCTCACCACCGCCAGCCCGCGCATGATCCGCGGGGGGATGCCGATCTCCCCGAGTACCGCCGCCACGGCACCGGTCACGTTGATCGTCAGGTGCCGGCCGTACGCCCGGTCGACGGCAGTCGCCAGCGTTTGCAGCGCCCGGATGTGGCGGCCGTCCGCCCCTTCACTCGTTGCGATCTCGAACAGCTTGGGCGAGCGCGGATCGTCGGGCTTGTGGAAGGGATGGCCGAAACCCGGCATCGGCTTCTTCTGGGCGGCATGCGCCTCGGCGATCGTCCTTGCGCGCGACTCGACCCCTTCCTCGGCCTGGAGCAACTCCTCGATCAGCACCGAGGCGCCCTCCATGGTGCCGATGAAGGTGCCGCCGACACCCAGCAGGCCGGCGGCGACGGCGGACTGCATCGCCTCGGGAACCGAGTCGTAGATCAGCCGGGACACGATCGAGCTTGGCGTGAAGCCGTGCTCCATCAGCGTGACCAGCACGGCATCGAGCACCCGTGTCTGCAGCCGGGTGGGCTGCTTGCCCATCAGCTGGAAGAACATCATTTCGGTGAAGCTGACCTTGCCGATCAGGTCCTCCACCAGGTTGCGGTCGCGCACGAAGATGCTGTCGGCGGTGTGGCGCGCGATCCGGGTCCTGGGCCCCTTGCTCATTTCGCGCTGGCTCATGTCACGCTTGCTCATCTCAGCTATCCCCGGCGCCGGCCGTCTTGAGCACCAGCTGCCAGGTGCTTTCCATCACTTCCTCGTCGCGCTGGTTGACGGCGACGCGGGACAAGGTCACCGTGCCGCGGCCCGGCTTCCTGCCGGGCTGCTTGTCCTCGACCCGCATCCGCACATGGATGGTGTCGCCGATGCGGCAGGGGCGACGGAAGCGGCAATGCAGATCGGCCAGGCCGATGATGGACGACTCCATGAACTTCATCAGCGGCAGGCGCGTACACAGGCCCGAGCTGATCGCCAGGACCAGCAGGCCATGGGCGATCCTGCCGCCGTGCGAGGTCGACCCGGCGAACTCGGCGTCGGTGTGCAGGGCGTTGTAGTCGGCCGAGAGGCCGGCGAAGTTGACCACGTCGGCTTCGGTCACCGTGCGGGCGGACGTGACGAAGGTGTCGCCGACGGCAAGGTCGTCATAGGTGACGACGTAGCCATCGAGGCGCGTCAGCAAGCGGTCGTTCGTATCCATGGCATCCTTCTCGAGTCGTTTTCCTGGCGGGCGCTGCCCGTTGACTGTGTCCTGTCCTGTAGCGCGCGACGCACCTGGAGGATCAGCCGCCGGCAGCGCCGAATGCGGAGATGCCCAGGAGCTCCCGGCCGATGATGAGGGTCTGGATCTCGGTGGTGCCTTCCGGGATTACCGCCCCGCGGCTGTCCCGGTAGATCCGTTCGATGGGATAGCCCTCGCTGTAACCCATGCCGCCATGCACCTGCAGCGCCAGGTCGGCCACCTCGTGCGCCGCCTGCGCACTGTACAGCTTGGCGATGGAGCATTCCAGCCGGCCTGGATGGCCGCGATCCAGGGTGCGCGCCGCGCGGCGGACCAGCTGCCGGGCGGCGTCGGTGCGCACCCGCATGTCGACGATCATCTTCTGGATCAGCTGGAAGGAGCCGATGGGCGCGCCGAACTGGCGCCGGGTCCGGGCGTAGTCGAGCGACAGGTCGAGGGCTGCCTGGGCGGCTCCCACCGCGCCGGCGGCAACGCTCAGGCGTCCGAAGCTCAGTGCCAGCAGGATGTTCTTCAGGCCCTGGCCGACTTCGCCGAGCACGTTGTCCGCGGGAACCCGCGCATCGACGAAGGACAGCTCCGACGTCACCGTCGACCTGAGCACCATGGTCTTCACCCGGCGCTTCTCGAACTGCGTCTGCGCGCTGTCGACGATGAGGGCGGTGATGCCGTGCGGACCGCCCTCGGATGCCGGTGGGACCCGGGCCATCAGGATGCCGAACTCCGAGATGGCGCCGTTGGTGATCCAGAGCTTGTTGCCGTTGACGATGTACTCGCCCCCCTGGCGCACCGCCCGCGTCTGCAGTCCGGCCACGTTCGAGCCGTGATCGGGCTCGGTGATGCCGACCCAGACGCGCAGCCGCCCTTGCAGCAGCGGCGCCAGGTAGCGCTCCTTCTGGGCGGGCGTACCCAGCCGGGCCAGCAGCAGCGCCGCCATGTTCATGGTGTTGAGGATGGAGCGCAGGCTGTGCCAGCAGTAGCCGGCTTCCTCCATCAGCAGGGCATAGTCCATGTGGGACATGCCGTAGCCGCCTTGCTCCTCCCCGAGGAAGCCGCCGATGTAGCCGAACTGCGCGAGACGGGCCGGCAGCGTCCAGTCGAACTCCTCGCGCTGCTCGAACGACCCGACCGTTGGCGCGACCTCGCGCGCCATGAAGCTTGCCACCGTCTCGCGCAACAGGTGCTCGCTGTCGTTCAGGTCGTCGTCTCGTTCGATCGCTCTCATCGGCATCCCGGCTTTCTCGCATCATCCCGCGTCGTGTCGACCGGCATCCGATGCGGCATGCACGAGCTTGCGGGAAGGCGGAAATAAATTCAGAATAGAAAAACCGATTTTCCAGCAGAGAAACAGGCAAGTCAAACGATGCAATCGCCCGAGGCCGAATCTTCCGGGTCGACGCCAGCCGCAGAAGGGGATCTGCCGGGTGGCGGAGAGCCGTTGCCTTTCGCCGGGATCCGCGTGCTCGACGCGAGCCAGGGCCTGGCCGGACCCTATTGCGGCATGCTGCTCGGACAGCACGGTGCCGACGTGATCAAGCTCGAGCCGCCGGAGGGGGATTGGAGCAGGGGCATCGGCGCCCGCTACGGCAGTCATTCGGCGATCGACTTCATGGCCAATCGGGGCAAGCGCAGCCTTGCGATCGACCTGAAGAAAGCCGAGGGACTGGCGGCGGTGCAGCGGATCGCCGCGCAGTGCGACGTCGTCATCGAAAGCTTCCGGCCCGGCGTCGCCAACAAGCTCGGCATCGGCTACCGGGAGCTTCGGCGTCGTCACGAGAACCTCATCTACCTGTCGGTCAGCGGCTTCGGTCAACGTGGAAGCCAGGCGGCGCTGCCGGCGACCGACACGGTGATGCAGGGCTTCTCCGGCATGATGTCGTTGAACGCTGACGCCGGCGGCCGGCCGCGACGCCTCGGCTTCCTGGCCGTCGACACGCTCACCGCGCTCTACGCCTTCCAGGCGGTGTCGGCCGCGCTCTATGGGCGCCGCAGAGGCCTTCCCGGCCGGCATCTCGACGTCAACCTGATGCAGGCGACGGCTGCCTTCCTGGCGCCCAAGATGATCGAAGCCGTCCTCGAGGGTGATCGTCCCACCGCCTTGAACGTGCCGGCGGGCGTCTATCGCACGGCGGACGGCTGGATCGCGATCACGCTCAGCAAGGAGGCGCAGTATGCTTCCCTCTGTCGGGCAACGGACCGGGCCGACCTGCAGGAGCCGTCCTCGTTCGGCAGCTTCGTGCTGCGGGCCGCCCATGCCGACTTTCTGGAGCGCGAGTTCGGCTCGGTCCTGGTCCGGAAGACGACGGAGCACTGGCTGGCGCACCTGGCGCAGCACGGGGTGGTGGCCAGTCGCATCAATACGGTGCAGGACTGGCTGCAGGATTCCTTCGTCGCCGAGTCCGCCGCGGCCCCGCAGGTAAGCGAGGCTTCGGCCGGCGCATTCAGGTTCCCCCGGATTCCGGGATGTACCGAGCCGCAAGTCGGCGAACAGCGCTATGCCTGGCCGGGGATCGGTACGGAGAATCAAGAGGTGCTGCAAAGCTTCGGCTTCACCAGCGCGGAAGCGCAGGCCTTGTCGGATGCCGGCGCCATGGGCAGATCATAAGAGAGGAGACAACGATGCAACCGAAGTTCCCGTCCCGGCGGCGCCTGCTGGCCTTTGCCGGTGCTGCAACCCTGGTGCTGGCCGCGCCGTTGCAGGCGCAGGAAGACCGCTTCCCGAGCCGGCCGATGAGGATCGTCGTGCCGTTCGCGCCGGGCACCGGCAGCGACGTGATCGCCCGCACCGTCGGCCAGAAGATATCCGAGCGCACCGGCCAGCCGGTGGTCGTCGAGAATCGCGAAGGTGCGGGCGGCATTGTCGGCACCCAGAACGTGCTGCAGGCGCCTGCCGACGGCTACACCATGCTGATGGTGGCGAATCCTTTCACCATCGTCGCCGGCACCAACCTCAAGGCGCCGTACGACCCGCTGGCCGACTTCGCACCGGTAGCAAAGGTCGCGATCGTGCCCATCGTGCTGACCATCAGCAATGGGCTGAACATCAAGACCGTCGACGAGCTGATCGCCTATGCCAAGAGCAAGCCCGGGAAGCTCAGCTATGCGTCTTCGGGTGCCGGCACGCCGAGCCAGATCGAGATGGAGCTTTTCAAGCAGGCAGCCGGCATCGACATGGTCGAAGTGCCTTACAAGAGCTCGGCGCAGGCGATGACGGATGTCATCGGCGGCCAGATCGACATGTATCCGGCAGCGATGCCGCTGGCCTTGCAGCACGTCAAGGGCGGGCGGGTTCAGGCGCTGGGGCTGTTCGACGCCGGGCGTTCGCCGGCCCTGCCGGATGTTCCTGCGATGGCGGAGGCGCTGAAGGTGCCGGGCTACGAGGCCACGCCGCTGTGGTACGGGTTCGTTGCGAGGTCCGGTGCTTCGCCGCAGGTGCTTGGCCGACTGCACGACCTGGTCAACGAGGCGATGAAGTCGAAGGAGGTCGACGAGCGCCTGGTTGCCCTGGGCGCGCAGCCGATCACGCCGACCAATGCCGAGTTCTCGGCGCAGATGAAGGCCGAGGTGGAGAAATCGGCGCGCATCGCCAAGGCCCTCGGGATCGCGAAGTAGGCCGCAATGAGCGATGCAGCCACGCGGATCCCGCCGCATGCCCCGGGCTTCGATGATTTCCAGGTGGGCGAGGTCCACGTGAGCTATGGGCGCACGTTGACCGAGACGCACCTGGTGAATTTCACCGCGCTGGCGGGCCTGCAGCTGCCGTTGTTCATCGATCGCGACCACGCCAGCAAGCAGACGGCGTTCGGTGGCCCGATCGCTCCCGGATTTCTTACCGCCTCGCTGTCGGCCGGCATGCTGGAAAGCATCCTCGGTCCCCGCACGCTTGCCGGGCTCGGCATGGACGGCCTGCGCTTCCGGGCGCCGGTGCGGATCGGCGATACGCTTCATGCCGAGGTCACGGTCCTGGCGAAAAAGCCTTCCCGGGATCCGGGACGCGGCGTGCTCGAGCTGAAGATCGCGGTGATCAACCAGCACCAGGATCTGGCGATGGAGTACCAGGCGGCGGTGTTGATGGGCCGCTGATCCTGCCCATGCCGGAGCGGGCGATCATCGGCCGCCCGGAGTTGCCGGGAAAGCGCCAGGAGCCTGGCCTCGGCTCCTAGATCACCGCCGCGGCGCGCAGTTCCTCGATCTGCGGTTCGCTCATGCCCAGGAGCTCGCCGAGGACTTCACGGTTGTGCTCGCCGAGCAGGGGCGGCCCGTGGCGATATTCGACCGGCGTGGCCGACAGCCTCATGGGATTGGCCACCAGGGGCGCCTCGCCGAGGGCATGCGGCACGTCGACCCGCAGGCCACGATGCCGCACCTGTGGATCATCGAACACCTCCTGGAAGTTGTTGATGGGGCCGCAGGCGACGTCCGCGGCTTCGAGGGCGGCGAGCCACTCGCTCTTGGTGCGGCCGGCCAGCACCTGCCGGAGGATCGGCAGCAGCTCCTTGCGGTGAACGACGCGATCCGAGTTGGTGGCGAAGCGCGGGTCGCTCGCCAGCGCCGGACGCTCGATCACCTGGCAGAAGCGGCGGAACTGACCATCGTTGGCGACGGCGAGAATCATGTGGCCGTCGAGCGTCGGGAAGACCTCGTAGGGCACGACCTGGGGATGGGCATTGCCCAGCCTGCCCGGCGGCTCGCCGGCGCAGAAGTACGAGATCGCCTGGGTCACGTTGGCTGCCACCGCCGTATCGAGGAGCGCGCAGTCGATGTACTGGCCTTCGCCGGTGCGCTCGCGGTGGGCGATGGCGGCGCACAGCGCGATGCTGGCATAGAGGCCGGTCAGGTAGTCGACGATCGGCACGCCCACCTTCTGCGGGCCTGCGCCAGGCTCGCCGTCGCGTTCGCCGGTGATGCTCATCATGCCGCCCATGCCCTGGAAGACGAAGTCATAGCCGGGACGGGCGGCATAAGGCCCGTCCTGCCCGAAGCCGGTCACCGAGCAGTAGATCAGCGACGGGTTGACCGCCTTCAGGTCCTCGTAGCCGAGGCCGAAGCGGGCGAGGTTCCCGACCTTGTAGTTCTCGACCAGGATGTCGCTGCGCGCCACCAGCTCCCGCACGATGGCCTGACCCCGCGGTTTGGCGATATCCACGGTGATCGACTTCTTGTTGCGGTTGCCGGCCAGGAAGTAGGCGGATTCCCGGGTCTCCCGCCCTTCCTGGTCCTTCATCCAGGGCGGCCCGAAGACCCGCGTGTCGTCGCCCTTGCCCGGCTTCTCGACCTTGATGACCTCGGCACCCAGGTCCGCCAGGTTTTGCGCCGCGAGAGGGGCCGCCAGGATCCGGGACAGATCGATGACACGGAGATGGGAGAAGGGTCCGGCCACGCTGGTGCTCCATTGAAGATTCAGCATAACGAAAGGCGTTTCAGTATTATAAAACGAGTGGCGATCTGTGAGTGGGAGTGCGAACTGCGTGATGACGATCCGGGTGGATCGTGACGAGCACTTGCCAACGAGGGCACGATAGCGAACGATGCGGGAGGTCGGATGGGTGTACTGAAGGGCTTGCGGGTCCTGGAGTTCGAGGCGATCGGGCCGGCGCCGTTCTGCGGCATGATGCTGTCGGACATGGGCGCCGATGTCCTGCGCATCGATCGGCCCGAGCAGCCCGCCGACCTGGGGCTCAAGCGCGATCGTCGCTTCGATCTCCTGAAGCGCGGGCGCCGTTCGGTCACGCTCGACCTGAAGCGGGAAGGCGCCGTGCAGGCCGCGCTCGAGCTGATCGCTCGCGCCGACGTGCTGATCGAGGGCTTCCGTCCCGGCGTGATGGAGCGCCTCGGTCTCGGACCGGAGCCGGCGCTGCTGCGCAATCCTCGGCTGGTGTACGGCCGGATGACCGGTTGGGGGCAGCATGGGCCGCTGGCCCAGTCGGTCGGGCACGACATCAACTACATCGCGCGCGCCGGCGTCCTCGATGCGATCGGCCCGGCCGGTGGCAGGCCGGCGCCGCCGCTCAACCTGGTGGGGGACTTCGGCGGCGGTGCGATGCTACTGGCGGTCGGCATCCTGGGTGCGATCTTCCAGGTCCAGCGTTCCGGCCAGGGCCAGGTGGTCGACGCCGCCGTGTCCGATGGCGCGGCGCTCCTGGCCACCCCGTTCTGGGGCATGCTCGCGGCCGGCGAATGGCGCGAGCAGCGCGGCGCCAACCTGCTCGACGGCGGCGCCCCCTGGTACGGCACCTATGAATGCAAGGATGGACGGCATGTCGCGGTAGGCGCGATCGAACGGCGTTTCTATCTCGCCCTGGTCGAGGGGCTCGGCCTGGCGCCGGAGAGCCTGCCGGACCAGTACGATCGCGAGCGCTGGCCCGAGGTTCGCCGGCGCTTCGAAGCGGTGTTCCGCAGCCGTACGCGAGACCAATGGTGTGCAGTCTTCGATGGCGGGGACGGTTGCGTCAGCCCGGTGCTGACGTTGACCGAGGCGGCCGGCGACGAGCACCATCGCAGCCGCGGCTCGTTCGCGCGGATCGACGGGGTGGTGCAGCCTGCCCCGGCGCCGCGGTTCTCCATCACGCCCAGCGACATTCCTGCGGCAGCGCCCGGCCGAGGCGATGGCGGCCGGCAGGCGCTGGTCGACTGGGGGCTGCAGGCCGGCGAGATCGAGCGGCTGCGGGACCTGGGAGCGGGGTTCGTCGAGGGGGCTTAGGGACGTTCCGGCGAACTACCAGGTCCGTGTCGCCGGCGTCTTGAACTCGATCTGCACGCAGTCTTCCAATGCCTCGCTGGAGTGCTCGACGCCGCGCTCGTGCACCCAGGCGTCGCCGGCGCGAGCTTCGTACTCCTGGCCGGCGATCCACAAGCGCTGCGCGCCGGAGACCAGGTAGACGATCGACTCGTGATCGTCATGGCGGTGCGGCGGCACCTTGCTGCCGCGCGCGACCGATTCCCACATCAGGTTGGCTTCGCGCCCCACCAGCAGCGAGGCGATCCGCATGGGAGCGGGGAGCGGCTCGCCTTCGACGGTGGTGACCTCGGCAGCCGGCTTGTCGGCTTTGTGCACGACGGGAACCTCGTCGACGATGAGGGATCGTTGCAATGGGTTCATCTCTGCTCCTTTGCAGTGTGTTCGACAAGCGGGTTCGAGTACCGGATCCTAAGGCCTGGGCGCGAAGAATATGCGGAGGCGCATGCCTTCGTGACCCCGAACAGGGCAAACCCTTAGGCCGAACCGCGGTAGGTGGCGCGGATCGAATTGCCATCGGCAACCTGCGACGATAGGATAGGTTCATCAGCGCACGTTCGTGGAATGTCATGCCTCTAGCCGGAAAGGGAATGCTCATCACGTCGATGGATGTCGACGCCGCCGATGAGGAAGATTTCAATATCTGGTACGACCGCGAGCACCTCGCGGAGCGAGTCGCCATCGACGGCTTCCTCGAAGCCAGGCGCTGGATTGCCGAGCAAGCGAGCCCGAAGTACTTCTGCACCTATTCCACCGCGGCCTTCGAGGACCTGAGCAGCCCTGCCTACGCGAAGGCGCTCGCCAACCAGACGGAATGGTCGCGGCGCAACATCGCCCGGTTCCGCAACATGGGTCGCGCGGTCGGACGCATCACCGAAAGCTTCGGCCAGGGCAGGGGCGCCGCCCTGGGCGTCGTGCGGCTTCGTCCGGTGGCCGGGGGCGGGGACGCCTTGCGCGCCAGGCTGCGGCCGCTGCTCGATCCGGGCCGGATCGCGGGGATCATCTCGCTGCACCTCGTGGAGAGCGATCCGCAGCTCTCGCGGTCGTTGACGGAGCCGGACAAGCCGAACCCCGGGGCCGCCGACTGGTACGTGCTCATCGATGGGACGGAAGTTGCTGCCGTCGTGAAGCTGATCGATGCGCGCTTCCGGCAGCTCGAGGGTGTTGTTTCCACCGGCACCTATCGGCTGATGTGGGACCTCGCCAGGAGCGACCTCTAGCCAGCGCTGGCCTTCGGGCCCGAGATTTCCGGCGCGGTCGACGAGCGCGCCGACACAACCCCGTGAACGGAGGAGACCCTTGAAGCCGAACCTGAGAACGACGCTTGCGACCATCGGCCTGGCGGCAGCGACATTGGCCAGCTCGCCGGCTTTCGCCGAGAAGTGGAACATGCCGGTCCGCTCCAACGAGCGCAACTACTTCACTCGCAACATCATGCAATTCGCCGACGAGGTCAAGAAGACGACCAACGGCGACCTGGAGATCGTGATCCATCCGGAAACGTCGCTGATGAAGCAGCCGGATGTGAAGCGCGGCGTGCAGACGGCGCAGGTACAGCTCGGCGAGCTGCTGATGTCGATGCATTCCAACGAGTCGGCCTTGTTCGGCGTCGACTCGGTGCCGTTCCTCGCCTCCACCAGCGAGGAGGGCGCCAAGCTCCTGAAGGTCATGCGTCCGCTGCTCGACGATCGCCTCGCCAAGCAGGGCATGCGCCTGCTATTCGTGGTGCCGTGGCCGTTCAACTCGTTCTATTCCGGCAAGGAGATCAACTCGACGGCCGATTTCAAGGGCGCCAAATTCCGCGCCTTCAACCCGGTGACCGGCCGCCTGGCCGAGCTGATGGGGGCCGTGCCGGTGACGGTGCAGCAGTCCGAAGTGTCGCAAGCGTTCTCCACCGGCGTGATCGAGGCGATGATCACTTCGCCGGCGACCGGCGTCGATACCCAGGCCTGGGACTTCGTCAAGTACTTCTACGAGGTCAAGGCGATGGCGCCCTGGAACATCGTGGTGGTCAACGACCGCATCTTCAAGCGCCTCGACAAGAAGACGCAAGACGCGGTGCTTGCCGCCTCGAAGACTGCGGAAGAGCGTGGCTGGAAGATGCGCGACGAGGAGACCGGCAAGCTGGTGCAGACGCTCAAGGACAAGGGCATGGACGTGCGCCAGCCGAGCCCGAAGCTGATGACGGAGCTGCAGAAGATCGGCGAACAGCTGGTGGCCGAATGGTCGAAGTCGGCCGGTGAGGACGGGCCGAAGATTCTCGAGCAGTACCGCAAGGCCAACTGAGCGCCGGCTTGCATCTGCTCAACAAGCTGTACGCGGCGGGCGGGGTCCTGGCTGCGATCCTGATGGTCCTGATCGCCGCCATGACCTTGGCGCAGGTGGTCGGACGGCTCTTCGGCATCGTCGTTCCCGATGCCGGCGAGCTCGCCGGCTATGCGATGGCCGGTGCCACCTTCCTTGCCCTCGCGCCGACCTTTCGCAGCGGCGGCCACATCCGCGTCAACCTGCTGCTGGCGCATGTGCGTCCGACGCTGCGTCGCGCTTTCGAGATCTGGTGCCTCGCCTTCCTGGCGCTGGTCGGCGGCATGTTCGCTGCCTTCTCGGTGCAGCAGGTGCTGGATTCCTATGCCTTCGGCGACGTGTCCACCGGGATGCTCACCATCCCGCTGTGGATCCCGCAGGTGTCGATGGCGCTCGGGGCGATCCTGCTGGAGATCGCGGTGATCGAGGAGTTCGTCGGCGTGCTTCGCGGCCGCGAGCCGCGCTACGAGCGCGCCGACGACGGCGCGGCCTTCACCGAGTAGGCCTGCCGGCAGCGACTCCTCATGGACCCGCTCCTCTACAGCCCGCTGCTCGCGGCGGCACTCCTCCTGCTGCTGGCCTCGGGCCTTTGGGTGGCGGTCGCCTTGCTGGGCGTGGCGCTGCTCGGCATGCTCCTCTTCGCCGACGCGCCTGTGGACCTGGTGATGCCATCGACGCTGTGGGGCGCGGTCAGCGGCTGGACGTTGACGGCGCTGCCGCTCTTCGTCTGGATGGGGGAAATCCTCTATCGCACCCGGCTCGCCGACGACCTGTTCCGAGGCCTCGCGCCCTGGACCACCCGGTTGCCCGGCCGTTTGATCCACGTGAACGTGATCGGCTGCGGCATCTTCGCCGCGGTGAGCGGTTCGTCGGCGGCCACCGCCGCCACCGTCGGGCAGATGTCGCTGCCGGAATTGAAGCGTCGCGGCTACGACGAGTCGATCAGCATCGGATCGCTCGCCTCATCCGGCACGCTCGGCCTGCTCATCCCGCCATCGATCATCCTCATCGTCTACGGCGTATCGGCCAACGTCTCGATCTCCAGGCTGTTCCTGGCCGGTGTCCTGCCAGGGATCCTGGTGATGATGCTGTTCATGATCTACATCATGATCTGGGCGCTGTTCAACAAGGCCAAGATGCCGCCGGCGGAGCCGCCCCTGCCGTTCATGGAGAAGTTCAAGCGCCTGCGCCTGCTGCTGCCCACCGTGCTGCTCATCATGGCGGTCATTGGTTCGATCTACACGGGGGTGGCCACCGCCACCGAGGCAGCGACTCTCGGCGTTGTCGGCTCGCTGCTGGTTGCGCTGTTCTCCGGCAGCCTGACCTGGGCGAACTTCAAGACCAGCCTCTACGGAGCGACCCGGACCTCCTGCATGATCGGCTTCATTATCGCCGCTGCCGCATTCCTGACGGTGGTGATGGGCTATGCCGGCATACCGCGGGCGCTGGCCAACTGGATCGGCACCATCGGCCTGTCACCCTACCAGCTGATCTTCGCGCTGACCATCCTGTACCTGGTGCTCGGCTGCTTCCTCGACGGGATCTCCATGGTCGTGCTCACCATGGCGGTGATCATGCCGATGGTCGAGGCTGCCAACATCGACCTGATCTGGTTCGGCATCTTCATCGTGCTGGTGGTGGAGTGCGCGCAGATCACGCCGCCGGTGGGGTTCAATCTCTTTGTCGTGCAGGGGCTGACCGGCCACGACATCCTGTACGTGGCGAAGTCGGTCCTGCCATTCTTCGCCGTGCTGTGCCTTGCCATCGTCATCCTCACGCTGTTCCCGGAGATCGCAACCTGGCTGCCGCGGACGATGTTCAGCATCCGCTGAGCCTTGGCGTCTGCCTTCGGACAGGTGATCCCGTGCTTTCATCCATTCAATCGATCCGCAAGCATTGAACGACCATGTCACTGCCCGAACTCATCCAGCTGCCCGTCCATGAACTTTCCAGGCGGATCATGGCCCGCCGGCTCTCTCCCGTCGAACTGACGGAGGCCTATCTTTCGCGCATCGCTGCCCGCGAGCCGCAGTTGCAGGCGTACGTGGAGGTCTACGGCGACGACGCCCGGCTGGCGGCGCAAGGTGCCGATGCGGCCATCCGCTCGGGCCATGCGGTCGGGCCGCTGCACGGTATCCCGATCGCGCTGAAGGACCTGGTCGAGATCGACGGCAGGATCGTGACCGGCGGCTGCGAGGTCTGGCGCGATCGCAGGGCGCAACGCACGGCCACGGTCGCGCGACGCCTGGTGTCGCAGGGCATGATCGTGCTCGGCAAGACCCACACGGTCGAATTCGCCATGGGCGGCTGGGGGACGAACACCCGGCGTGGCACGCCGTGGAATCCCTGGGACTTGCAGCGCAAGCGCACGCCGGGCGGATCGAGCAGCGGCTCGGGTGTCGCGGTTGCCGCCGGCCTGGCGCCCTGGGCGGTCGGCACCGACACCGGCGGCTCGGTGCGCCTGCCGGCTTCCTGGTGCGGCATCACCGGCCTCAAGACGACCATCGGCCGGGTCAGCACCTATGGGGTGCTGCCGCTGAGCCCGACGCTGGACACGCCGGGGCCGATGACCCGGTCGGTGGAGGACGCCGCGCTGCTCTACGCAGTGATGCAGGGGGCGGACCCACTCGATCCGCGCACCGAACGCGTTGCCTATGCCGATCCCATGGTGCAGCTGAAGCGCGGTGTGCGCGGGTTGCGGCTTGCCCGCATGCCGGATTCCGAGCGTCGGTTCGCGACCGCCGACATGCTCGCCGCCTACGACCGGTCGCTGGCGGAGCTGGAAGGTCTTGGCGCCGAGATCGTCGAGATCGAGGTGCCGTTCGCATTTGCGGATGTGGCGGCCTTCAACCTGCGCATCATGGCGGTCGAGAGCTATGCGCTGTTGCGCGAGCTGATCGACGACGAGAGTGCGCCGCTGGATCCCCATGTCCGCCCGAGGATCGCGGCCGGCCGCGACGTCAGCGCCCAGGCCTACATGGAGGCGTTGCAGGTGCGCGAGACGATGAAGGACAAGTTCAACGCCGCGATGGCGGGCATCGATGCGCTGCTCACGCCCACCACCATGACCACTGCCGTGCCGGTCGACGAGGTCGACCAGTCGACCGCGCCGGCGCACTACACGCGCTTCGGCAACTTCCTCGACCTCTGCGCCCTCTCGCTGCCCAATGGAATCGCTGCCGACGGGCTGCCGACCTCGCTGCAGATCGCCTGCCGCGGCTACGACGAGGCGATGGCGCTGCGTATCGGCTGGGCCTATCAGGAGGCCACGGACTGGCACCTGCGGCGGCCGCCGGAGTAGGACGCCGGAGTAGGACGCCGAGGGCGCGGGCAGGGCATCCGAGTCAGGGAGCTTTCGCGGCCCTTCGACGAATATTCAACGGGTCGGCGCCTATCGTGGCGATATCTCGCGACAGCGGAGGCCTGGACCGTGGATCCCCGCGCCGGCTCGCTCGCCCCGTGGGCTGCGTTCATCGCGACCCTGGGCTTGACCCTGGCGTGCTCGCCTGCAGCCGCGGCTTCCGAACACGATATCGAATACGTCGCCGAGCATTTGCCGGAAGCCGCGGCCAATCACCGGCTGGCATCCCTGCCGCTCTGGCAACCGGCACCCGAAACATGGAGCGTGGCCTTGCAGCTGGCCTACAGCCGCAACGCGGCCGGAGAACTGACCCTGGCCGGCCCCATGGCTGCGATCGGGCTGCAGTACCGGCTGGCGCCGCGCTGGACCCTGGCCACCTTCGGCTTCTACGACCAACTGCACGTCGCGGGCGGAAATGAACAGCGCCCGCTGGAGGTCCGTTTCGCGACGACGGTGCCGCTCGCGCTACCGGCGCAGGCCGAATTCGCCAGGCTGGCCGGCAAGGCGACGATTGCCGGCGGTGGTCTCGCCGTCGCCCACGACGTCGATAGCGGCTGGCTGAAGCACTGGCAGGTGACCCTCGGCGTCGTCGTCCAGCGCGTTTCCCTGCGCGACTATGCCAGCGCTTATCGCATCCTCAGCGGTCCTTCCGCCGGCGCGAGCGGCGTGGTGGACTACAGTGCCGACTACAACCTGCTGCCGGCCCTGCTGGGAGTTTCGCGTCGCTTCGACCGTGGCGACTGGGTGCTCGGACCGCATGCCTTGCTCGTGCTGCCGCTGGTACGGCGCGGCGTGCAGGGACGCATCGTCGGCGAGGGCTTCGACATCAGCGGCGACACGGCGGAGGTCGGCGCCGGCAAGCACTTCGGTGATCCTGCGGTTGCCTTCGGCTTCGACCTGGAGTACCGGCCGTGGCGTGCCTGGCTGGACGTCGGCGCCCTGGTCACTCAACCGCTTGTCGAGCCGGCGATGCACAAGGGAATCGACAAGAGCGTGCTCCTGTCGGTCGGGCTGCGGTTCTGAGGGACCAGGGCCGCGACGTCCCTCCTGCCGGTGCGTGGCCGGGGCGACGGCTGCTCGCGCTGGTCTAACATCCTGCTTGTCAGGAGCGAGTCACATGAAATGGAGCCGGTTGACGATCACCCTCTTCATGCTGTCGATGACCTTGATGGTCATCAGCGGCTTTCTGCTGTTGATGATGCTGGGCGGTCCACCCGGCTCGATCGACCAGGCCGTGGGGCGCCACGGTCTTCCGGTGGCGGTGCTGGGATGGCTCGCCAGCGGCCTCGGTGCATGGATATCGCATGGTCGCAGCGGCCAGCGCCTGCCGCGGGATGATTGACGTCGCCAATGGTCGAGCCCTCCCGCCGGCGCATTGGCCTCATCTCCGACACCCACGGGCTGCTGCGGCCGCAGGCGAAGTCCTTCCTCGAAGGTAGCGACCACATCGTCCATGCGGGCGACATCGGCGACGCCCGCATCCTCGAGGAGCTTGCAGCGATCGCACCGCTGACTGCCGTCCGCGGCAACAACGATGGCGGCGCGTGGGCGCAAGAGCTGCCGCTCATTGCCGACCTCGTCATCGGGGGGCTGCGGATCCGGGTCATCCACATCCTGGCGGAACTTGCAGACCCGAGGCATGTCGCGAAGGTCGCGGACGGCACCCACGCCGAGGGTGCGGAGGCACTGACCGCAACTCCCCATCGCGTGGTCGTCTCGGGTCATTCGCACAAGCCGCTGATCCAGGAACGTGACGGCATCCTGTACGTCAACCCCGGCAGCGCCGGGCCGCGCCGGTTCAAGCTGCCGATCGCGGTGGGGGAACTGCTGATGGAAGGGACCTCCGTTTCCGCGCGTATCCTCGAGCTCTAGCGTACGGTGCGATCCTGGGCACTCCGGTCTCCGGGGCCCGAAAGGAGGCTTGGCTGCAGAAGGCTCTCGTGGCCGTGGCATTTATTGACATCCTGCGGTCGCGGGAGGATATTTCTCCAGAGGCTTCGGATCTGGATCTCCAGAATCGGACTCGGCACCACCACCATCTCCATCTCTCGGCGAGTCCGCGACCTGTAACAACGGAGGGTCACCATGGCGAGCAAGAAGGAGAGGTCCAAACCTGCGTCTATGGAAATGCCTGGCGGCGACATGGCAGCCGGCGGCAATGGATCTGGCATGCCCGGCGGCGGAATGCATGGCGGCATGCTTGCGGCGGAGATGCCCGAAGGGGAGAACGGATCAGAGTCCTCGGCATCCGGAGGGATGCCTTCGGGCGGCATGTCGGGTCCGGCGGGAGGCGGCGATGGCGATCCCGCGGAGTACGTCCTGGTGGAGATGCGGATTCCGGCGGGCGAACGAGCCCGCGGCGGAATGCAGGTACCGGGATTGATCATCGATCCGGACTATGAGCCGGTGCCGGTACCTCCGGTCGGGAGCATGCCGGGCCTCGAGTCGGTGCTCGGTGGCGAGGTCGTGGTCATCCGGGCCAGGCTCTCGGGCGATATCGAGGACATCAAGCGCCAGCAAGGCGTGGTCGGCGTCTGGAAGGACACCAGGATCGCTCCCTTCAGCGTGGTTCTCAGCGACGCGGAAGTTGCGCTGCGCCAGGACACGCCGGTGAGCCTGGAAGAAGGCTTGAAACCTCAGATCGTCGAGGGCTTGGCCACCTGTCCCATCGGCACCTGCGACTGCACGCCGGGCGCGCCGAAAGGCACGATGGCAGACGTCCGCGCCTACCTGGGCGTGGACCAGATCCACGCCGCGGGTCATCGCGGCGACGGCATCGTGGTGGGCGTGGTGGATGGCGGCATCACCGCACTCGGACGCACGCCCAAGCAGGGAGAAACCGCGCGCATCGGCAACGTCATCGGCGGCTTTCCCGCGGATTGGGGAACCACCGCGGCCGCCTGGGGCGACCACGGCAACATGTGCGCCACCGACGTGCTTGGCATGGCGCCCAACGCGCGGATCTACGACCTGCGGATCTCCGACGGGGCCTTCATATCGGCCGCGCTCGCCTGCTACAACTGGGCCATCACCCGCCATCGCTCCGACGGCACGCCGCACATCCTCAGCAACAGCTTCGGAATCTTCCAGGAGAACTGGGATCCCGCCTATGCGCGCGACCCGAACCATCCGTTCACGCGCAAGGTGGTCGAGGCAATCGATGAAGGGATCATCGTCCTCTTTGCCGCCGGCAACTGCGGCGCCACCTGCCCCGATGGCCGGTGCGGTCCCGATGCCGGCCCCGGCCGTAGCATCTGGGGCGCCAACAGCCACCCCCGCGTGATCACCGTCGGCGCGGTCAATCGTGCCGAGCAGTTCGTCGGATACAGCAGCCAGGGCCCCGGCGCGCTCGACGCCAACAAGCCGGATTTCTGCTCGATCACGCATTTCACCGGCTACTTCACCAGCGACAGCGGCACCTCGGCAGCGACGCCGATCTGTGCCGGTGTCGCGGCCCTGCTCAAGCAGGCCAAGCCGGCCTTGCGCCAGGACGACGTCAAGGCGGCATTCCGCACCACGGCCAAGGACATCGGGCCGGCCGGGTTCGACCAGCATTCCGGTGCCGGCATCATCCGCGGCAAGGCCGCCTATGACACCGTCGCTCGCCCCTCCGTCTGGCAGGGCTGGGAGAGCCTGGGCGGCTTCTGTACCGACGGTGTCGGTGTCTCGTCCTGGGCTGACAACCGGCTGGACTGCTTCGTCGTCGGCAACGACCGGTCGCTCTATCACAAGTGGTGGGACGGCAGCGCCTGGCGCGGCTACGAGAACCTCGGCGGCAACATCTACTCGAATCCGGCCGCGGTGTCGTGGGCAGCCAACCGCATCGATGTATTCGCCCTCGGCGGCGACCACGCCATGTGGCATCGCTGGTGGGACGGCTCGGCTTGGCGCGGCTGGGAGAGCCTCGGCGGGTTCTGCACCGACGGGGTCGGCGTTTCCTCCTGGGCACCCAACCGGTTGGACTGCTTCGTGGTCGGCAATGACCGCGCCCTCTACCACAAGTGGTGGGACGGCAGCACCTGGCGCGGCTGGGAGAACCTGGGCGGCAACATCTACTCCAACCCGGCGGCGGTTTCGTGGGGTCCCAATCGCATCGACGTCTTTGCCATCGGCGGCGACCACGCCATGTGGCATCGCTGGTGGGACGGCTCGGCGTGGCGCGGCTGGGAGAGCCTGGGCGGGTTCTGCACCGACGGCGTCGGCGTGTCGTCCTGGGCTGCCAACCGCCTCGACTGCTTCGTCGTCGGCAACGACCGGTCGCTCTACCACAAGTGGTGGGATGGCAGCGCCTGGCGCGGCTACGAGAACCTCGGCGGCAACATCTACTCGAACCCGGCCGCGGTGTCATGGGGACCGAATCGCATCGACACTTTCGCGATCGGCGGTGACCACGCGATGTGGCATCGCTGGTTCGGCTAGGGACTGCGGCAAGTCGGCCGCTCCGGCGGCCGGCGCCGGCAGGTCTACCCGCCGGCACCCCCGGAACGGGTATGCTGGAGCAGTGCTCGAGTCGATATGGCGCGGCCGGCAATGCGAGATTGTTCGAGGAGCCGTGATCACAGATCGTATTCCGGATCGACGCCGAAATCAGGAATCCGCTTGACCGGACCCTCATCTCCAGCTTCACCCCGCGGCGTTCCCTCATAGGCCAACAAACCGATCTCCCTGCGTAGTGCATTCAGCCGATTGCTCCAGCCGCGATGGAAGACGGCCAGCGCTGGCTTGCGGTCGATCAGCCGGTCATAGAACGCCTCGCGCTCGGCGCAGTAGGTGGCGAGCGCGCCGGTCACATCGCGGCATTGCTGCACGGCGCTGAGCGTGACTGCGCCGAAGCCGCCGTCCACCGGGCAGCCGAGCGCCGCCTGCAGGAAGCGGATGGCGCGGCTTGGGCCCATGTTGACCGCCGTATCGAACTGCGCGAGATCGAGTCTGCGCTGCAAGTCGTCGCAGCGTCCTACCTGCCAGTAATTGGCCTCGTAGATGGCGTGCATCTCGTGATCGGCAAGGAGGCGGACGTCCTGCGGCGGCATCCCCCGATCTCGGCGCCATGCCTCGTAGACCGCCTGCGTCACGCCGCGATTGGTGGCTCCGCCGGGGTCGGACGGATGGTTCACATAGCCGCCTTCCCAACGCAGGACGAATGGCAGCGATTCCATGAAGGCGATCGAGGGCATGTCATCCTCCGGTTCATCCTTCGCCAGCATGGCGTCGGCTCGATGGCCAGCGAACCGCATCGATGCAGATGAAGGTTTGATCCGACAGCTTATACCGCTGCGAGCAAGATCCAGAGGTAACCGGCCGCCGGCGCGATCAAGGAGTCGTCCTTCCTCCGAGCCAGCGTGCGCGCCGGCCGGTGGCCGCAGGTTGCAGCGGGGGCCTCGGCGTCACCGAATCACCCATCCGGGTGATCCCTTCGTCATGTCAAATTCATTGTCCCAGGCGAGCAACTTTCGTCCTGCACGGCCTATGCTCTGCGATCGAGCATCGGTGGATGCACGCCGGAGCAGTCGCCGGGGAAGGCCGGTTGAAGTTCACGGCATGGGTACTTGACGCGGCACTGGTCATTGCTATCCCGCCGGATGACCAGCCATGCCGGGGCCGTGCAGGGCGTTGCAGCGGGTCCGCTCGGGACCTCATGACGCAGAGATCGGCCGGGTCGCTTCCGCAAGCGGCGGGATACAAAGAAGGAAACGTTGCCATGCCCACCCCAGATCGCGCGCGCCTGACGGAACTCCAGGAGGTGATGAAGAAGGCGGAGGCGGAGTCACGACCCGTCCCGGTGCCGAACCTCCGCGAGTTGGGTCTCTCCGACGACACGAACCTGGAATCGACGAATGCCGCCCGCAGGCCGCTGCCGAACTACGAGGCGGTGCTGGAGACCATCTGCGGGGTGGTCGACGACTCGCAGGAGGTCGAGCAGTACGACGGCACGCTTGGCGTCAGCGCGGAATTCGTGGCCGCTCGGCAGTCGGCGGCAGCCCAGGTACAGTGGAACGACAACCTGGCATCCGTCTTCACCAACCCGGGCAACGTCAACGGCGTGCGCTGGGGCTCCGGCACCATGATCACCGCAGACATCTTCCTCACCTGCGGCCATCTCTTCGACGACGATGCCAATGGCTGGAACCTGCCGCGGGACAACGC
The DNA here is from genome assembly GCA_023441105.1 of Pseudomonadota bacterium. The sequence continues at coordinate 69,764 of JAEZQX010000559.1, forward strand.
CACCGGCGCGATCATCTCGCCCGCCGAGAAGGCGCTCAACATGCATGTCAACTTCAACTTCCAGGAGGATCCGGACGGCAACCTGCGGCCCGAGCAGAGCTTTCCGATCACCCAGCTGGTGGAGTACCGCATCAACAACCTCGACTTCGCCGTCTGCCGTCTGGGCAACAACCCCGGCGCGACCTTCGGCACCACGCGAGTCTCCATCGAGGATGCGGCCGTCAACGACATGATCTGCATCATCGGCCATCCGGCCGGCCTGCCGAAGCGGATCGAGGCCGGACCGGCCACCCAGCTCGCCGGCAACGCCATCCGCTACAACGACATCGACACGCTGGGCGGCAACTCCGGCTCCGGCATCCTGCATGGCAACACCCAAGCCCTGGTGGGCGTGCATACCAACGGCGGCTGCAACAGCGCCGGCACCGGCAGCAACTCGGGCGTGCGGGTCAGCGCCATCCTGCGCGAGTCGGCCACGGTGCGCAACATCGCGCACGCCGGACGCTGGATCGCGCGGCATGGCCTGAATGGCGCTCAGTACCAGGCGGCGTTCGACGAGGCGACGCGCAACGGCTACCGCCTGATCCATGTGAATGCTGCCGGCGTCGCCGGCGACGTCTCCTACGCGGCGGTCTGGGAGCACCGTGGCGGGCCCGAGTGGACTGCGCGGCACGGCCTGACGGCGCAGCAGTACCAGGCGGTCTTCAACGAACTGGTGCCGCAGGGTTTCAGGCCCACCGTGGTCAGCGGCGCCGGGGTCGGCAACCAGATCCTCTACGCCGCCTTGTTCGAGAAAGTCGGCGGGCCGGCCTGGACGGCGCGCCACGGCCTGTCCTCGCAGCAGTACCAGGCCACGTTCGACGAGCTCGTGCGCCAGGGGCATCGGCCGGCCTTCGTCAACGGCGCGACGCAGGGCAACCAGGTCTTCTATGCCACCGTCTTCGAGCAGAGCTCGCCATTTCCCTGGGTCGCCCGCCACGGGCTCAACGGGCAGCAGTACCAGGCGACCTTCGACGAGTTCGTGCGCCAGGGCTTCCGCCCGGCCTGGGTCAGCGCCACCGGAGTCGGCAACGACATCAACTACGCGGCGATCTTCGAGAAGCGGGCGGGACCGAACTTCGTCGCTCGCCACGGCCTCAGCTCGGCGCAGTACCAGGCGACATTCGACGACCTGCTGCGCCAGGGATTCAGGCCGGTGGTGGTGAGCGGGGCCGGCGTCGGCCGCCAAGTCTTCTACGCGGCCATCTGGGAGCAGCGTTGAAGCGCCGTCCTGGCGGCGCCGGGGGCGGCGTCACGCCGCCGCGACCCGACCCTGCGTTGCCAGGACGTTCAGCGGCTCGCCACCAGGCTCGCAGGCAGATGCGCCGGATGCGATTGCCAGCGGTCGTCCTTCCGACAGGACCCGCGTGGCGCCGGTCAACCAGCGGCCGGTCGTGCAGGGAAGGGCGGCATCGTGTGACCTATGCGGGCATCCGACGATGCGATAGATCGAGTCGCTCGTCGTCACGGGCGAGCCGCTCGTCATGACGCGGGCACTGGGCGAGACCGCGAAGGCTTGGCCGCCATGCGGGCAGGCGACAAGGGCGCCGGCGTGCAACAGCGATCCTGGCATGGCGAGCTCCCGCTCAGGTGACGGCCAGCGCGCCGCGGTTGATGGTGACCGAAGGCCCGGTCAACTCGATCGATGCGCCGCGGCCGTTATCGACGATGATGCCGTTGTCGTCCACGACGATGGCCGCGGAGCCGGCACCGCCGATCACGATGCGATCCGCGCTCGGCGCCAGGGCGGGCGCCGCTGTCCAGCGGCAGCCCACCCAGATCGGCAACTGCGCATCGCCCTGCTCGAACTCGACCCACACTCCGGTGCCGACTGCCGGTACCGCCTGGATGCCGATCGGTTGGCCGGTCGGTCCCGCCAGCGGGATGCAGGCCTCCGCCCATTCGGACAGTTCATCGCCCAGTACGGCGGGTACCTGAAGGCGCAGACGGCCGCGCCCTTCGGGGTCGGCGTTGTCGTGCACCGTTGCCCGGTACTTGCCAAGAAATTGCGCCATCCGCTGCACCCTCCACGAGTCCATGTGGACGAGAACCGATGCCGTTGCGAGGTGGCAGGCAAGCTGTGCGGCCTGCCTGCGGGCAGGCGCTGCAGCCGGCTCGCCGACTTTGGCGATTGTAGAGAAGGAGCACTTCGATGAAGAGAGACTACGTCATCCTGCAGGAGTCGATCGCACCGTCCTTCGAACGCGCGCCCGAGCCGGCGCGAGCCGAGCCCGGCGGGCCCCCGATGCCGGGATCCCGACCTTCGAACGCGCCCCCGATGAGGCCGCCGCTGCCATCGGCGGGACCGACCGACGTCCCGACCACCACCCACGTGGAGATGCAGACGCTGTCCACCCGCGAGGCCGGTGAGATCATGACCCGCCGCCAGGCGGCGGCGATCGCCCCGGTGATGCCGATGCGGCTGATCGAGCCGGTGAGCCGCGGTGACGAGGCGCTCGTGCCGTCGCGCAGGACCGCCTGGGGGCTCGAGGCGGTCGGGGCAACGACCTCCGCCTTCGATGGCGACGGCGTCGTCGTCGCCGTGCTCGACACCGGCATCGATCCGAACCACGAGGCGTTTCGCGGCGTAACGCTGGAGCGGCGCAATTTCACGCTCGCCGGTGACGACGACGACCACGGCCACGGTACCCACTGTGCCGGCACCGTCTTCGGCCGCGACGTCGGCGGCGTGCGGATCGGCGTGGCCCCCGGCATCAAGAAGGCGCTGATCGGCAAGGTGCTCGGCAGAGGCGGCGGCGGCAGCGACAAGATCGCGCAGGCGATCCAGTGGGCGGTCGATGGCGGCGCGCACGTCGTGTCGATGTCGCTGGGCATCGACTTCCCCGGCTTCGTCGCGCAGCTCGAGCGCGAGCGCGTGCCGAAGGAGGTCGCGGTGTCGATGGCGCTCGAAGGCTACCGCGCCAACATCCTGCTCTTCGAGCGGCTCGCCTCGTTCGTGGTGGCGCGCGGCGCCTTCGGCCAGCCGGCATTGCTGGTCGCGGCTGCCGGCAACGAAAGCCGGCGCGGCACCGATGCCGACTTCGAGCTGTCGGTGGCGCCGCCGGCGGTTGCCGACGGCATCGTCTCGGTGGCGGCGCTAGGCGAATCGGCGAGCGGCTTCAGGGTTGCCGACTTCTCCAACACCGGTGCGCGCATTGCCGGGCCCGGCGTCGACGTCCTGTCGGCGAAGCGCGGCGGCGGCCTGGTGACCATGAGCGGCACCAGCATGGCGACGCCGCATGTCGCCGGCGTCGCGGCGCTGTGGGCACAGAAGCTGGCCGCGAGCTCGCAGCTGCGCGACCTGATGTCGCGGCTGATCGGCTCGGCAGCAAGCGAGCGGCTGGCGACAGGCTTCGATCCGGCCGACGTGGGTGCGGGGATGGTGCGGGCGCCGCAGGCGTAATGGAGCCGGCTGATCAGTTCCACAGCGACCGGGTGTCGAGCCAGTGGGCAGCGCCGCCCAGTCGCTGTACTTCCCGCATCATCCCGGCGGTACCGCCGGGGCCGTCCCCAGCCGCGCCGTTCCAGAGGCAGATGAACTGCAGCCGGGCGTCGGCGAAGGCCCTTGCCCGGTCGAGCATCCGCCGGTTGTTCGCTTCGTAGGCGTTTTCGCCGGTCGCCGGGTTGCAGTGATCCGCGGGGAGCACCTGCACCAGCGACTGCGCCTTTGCCTGCTCGAATCGCGCGCGCCATTCGCTGCCGGCGAAGTCGACGGACGACGCGAGGAAGGTCGCCTCATCGAGCGGCAGGTACATCTCCAGTTGCGCACCCCGCTGCAACGCTGCCAGGGCGAACAGCAGGTCGCCCCCGCAGGCGCCGCCGCAGATCGCGACATCCTCCGGACCGGCTTGCAACTCGTCGAGCTTGGTTGCGATGGCACGATCGGCGATCGGCACGGCCCGCGAAGGAAAGCGCGCCGCCGGCCGACCCGGTACGTCGATCATGTGGCCGCTGAACAGCAGGACGTTGCGCGGCCGGCTGCGCGCGCGCGGGCCGGGACCGGGATTGCTGCCATCCGTGGCCATGCCGACGTTCCTCCTCGCTCCGCCCGACGGTTCTTCGCAGCGATGTTAAGGCTGCGATGCCGGCTTGATCGGCCGCGGCCGCGCCGGTACAGTGGTCGCACAGCGGGAACCGCTGCGGCGACTCATGCCACGGGCCGGAGGGTTGCCGGTCCTGGAGGTGCTCGGTCATGCAAGACGAACTCCAAGCCCTCTTCCTGCGGTGCGACCGGGCGCTCGAAAGCCTGGCCGGACTTTTCGAGCCGGCCGATCTCGAGCAGGCGAGATGGGACGTGCTGGCGCTGCGCGAGCATCGCCAGTTCAACCGCATGCTGAAGCTGGCGGAGGCCGTCAGCCGCGTGGATCCGGATGACGCCCGCAACCGCCGGCTGCAGGCGCAGGCATTGATCGAGACCGGCCTGGCGACGGTGGCAGTGCCGCTGCTGGAGAGCCTCGCGGCGAGCCTGCGGCCCGACGATCCGGAAGCGGTCGAAGCCAAGGGTCTGCTGGGTCGCGCCTGGAAGCAGATCTTCTTCGATGCCGGCGACCGTTCCACCCCCGGCGCGCAGAAGGCGTTGCGCTGCGCGGTGGAAGCGTACCGCGCGCCTTACGTGGCCGACCCGAAGAATGTCTGGCATGGCGTCAACCTGCTGGCCGTGCTGCACCGGGCCCGCTGGATGGGGCTCAAGCTCGACGACACCGATATCCGCGCGTTGGCGCGCAACCTGCTCAAGGTCCTCGACGACATGCCCGAAGGCGGGCGCGATCCCTGGTACTGGGCCAGCGTCGCCGAAGCCGCGCTGGGTGCGCCGGACCATCCGCGGGTCGAGCTCGCCCTGCGCAACTACATCGCCTCGCCCGGGCTCAAGCCCTTCCAGGTCGCGAGCACCCTGCGCCAGTTGTCGCAGCTGTGGGAGCTGGGGAAGATGGGCGAGTGGGGCGCGGCGCTGCTCGACATGCTGCGAGCCCAGCTGCTGAGGCTCGAGCATGCCGTGGTCGAATTCCGGCCGGGTGAGCTGGGCAGGCTGCAGCAGGCGGTCGACGTCGATCCGTCCAAGCTCGAAGCCTTGCTCGGTGTCGATGGTCCGAAGACCTACCGCTGGTGGCGCACCGGCATCGAGCGGGCCCAGTCGGTGGTGTCGATCCGCCGTCGCCTCGGCAGCCGCGTCGGCACCGGCTTCGTGGTGCGCGCCGGTGACTTCGGGCTCGAGCCGGCGGACGAACGGCTGGTGCTGAGCAACTTCCATGTGGTCAATGCCGAGGGGACCTACCAGGCCCTGCGTCCGGCGGATGCGGAGGCGGTGTTCGAAGCGGTGGATGGCTCGCCCGCCTGCGCCTTGAAGGAAGTCGTCTGGAGCTCGCCGGCCGAGCGCCTCGATGCGTCGTTGCTGCGGCTGGAGTCCGACTGCCCGTTCGCCAGGCCGATGCCGATCGCCGCTGCCCTGCCGAAGTGGCCTCCCGACGAGGCGCCCGACAAGGCGCGGCCGCGGGTGTATGTCGTCGGACATCCCGGTGGCGAAGAGCTTTCCTTCTCCTTCCAGGACAACGAGCTGCTGGGTCACGAAGGCAAGCCGGGCGGCAGGCCGCGGCTGGATGGCGTGTGCCGGGTCCACTATCGCGCGCCCACCGAGCCCGGCAGCTCCGGCAGCGCGGTCTTCGAGGAGTCGCAGTGGCAGGTCATCGCGCTCCATCATGCCGGCAACCGGTTCGGCATCCCGCGTCTCAACGGCGAGTCGGGCACTTATGCGGCGAACGAAGGCATTGCCATGGAGAGCATCGTGGCGGCCGTGCGCGAGCACTTGCGGCTCTAGGACGGCCAGGCCCTGTCAGCGATCCTGCTGGGTCGCAGCCGGAGCCGGCTGCTGCCTGAACGCGTAGTCGGGCATGAAGCGACGCCAGAAATCGCCCCGGGGCAGGATCCGGCTCCAGAAGTAGAGCTTGAAGCCGAAGCGGCTTTCGAGGTCCTCGTCGTCCAGCCGCCGCGCACCCTTGGGGGGGGCGGCCGCGAGCGCCCGATCGAAGATCGCCTGCCGCGATTCGCTGCCATCGCCGCAGGCAGGGCAGGGATGCCACCGGCTGCCGTGCGCGGTGACCAGGCAGAGGCCGATCCTGCCGGCGGGCGACGCGGCGGGCGACGCGGCGGGCGATGCGGCCGAGGAGGGTGCCGTGGCGGGTGTGTCGTCGCCGCCCGAGGTCAGGCAGCGGGAATCCTTCTGCCATGGTCCCAGCGCGGCGATCGCCGCGTTGGGGAAGCAGGCCACCGACACCGCAATGCTGCGCTGCTGCTCCGGCAGGTTGAGGGACCAGGCTCGCACCGCCTGGCCTGGCAGCCCGGCATGGACACAGTTGTTGAGCTGCCAGTCCCCAAGGGCGACCAGGCGTCGCGGCTGGCCGGGCGGATCGATGCGCACGTCCTTGATTGCCGACTGGAAGCGGTAGACGAGGCGGGCGGTGAGGTCGGTGGCACGGGCGCGAGCCGGCTGGGCGCTGCTGCGGGCCGCCCCCGCGTCGAACGGGAAGTGCAGCACAGCACCGTCGGCATAGCCGGCGGCGACATCGCCGTCGTCGGCGATCGCGCAGGCGGTGACGGCGCGTCGCGACGCGCCATCGGCGGTGTCGTCCCGGGCCAGTCTCTGCGGCCTGGCTTCCGGCACTTGCCAGGCCCAGCGGCTCAGGGCGCCGGTGGTCGTGCCCCAGACGAGGCGATCGCCATCGGGCGAGAATGCCAGGCATTCGACGCCGCCGTCCTCGGCAGGAATGTCGACCGGGGCTGCGCCGGAAGACAGCTTGAGGATCTTCGAATTGTCGAGCCCGCTGTGGCCGGCGGGTGCCTGCACCGATGCGACGATCCCGTCGTCGTTGATGGCCACGGCCTGTGCGATCCCCTCCTGGGGAGGCGCGCGGTATTCGGCAAGGTCACTGCCCCTGGTCATCGCGCCGATCCGCGGTGGCGGCGGCGCCTGGCGGCCGGCCTCGTCGTCGCCCGGCAGGGGCAGCGGGCCGGGCCGCTCGATCCAGGCGATGCGCTTGCCGTCGGGGGAAAGCGCCGCGTCGAGGATCTCGCGCGCCGCGATGGCGTGCAGGTTCGAACCGTCCGCTTGCCAGGGCGGCGCGTCGGCATCCCCGGCCTTGCCGGCGCTGGCCTCGCCGCGACTGCGCCAACGCAAGGTGCTCTCGCCGGCCTGGCGTGCGATCACCTGCTTGCCGGTACGGGCCAGCTCCTCGATGGGGTAGCGCCGTACCGCCGCGATGTCGCTGCGCTCGATGACCAGCTGGTCGCCCTCGGTCGTGATCAGCGCCGAGCGACCGATGGCATGGGCGCCGTTGCACTGCCACCAGCGGATCCGCCGGCTGTCCGGATCGAAGGTGTGGCAGCGCTGCTGGCGGTCGGCGTCGAAGTAGCTGACGATCCATTCCTGCTGGGAATCGTCGTCGGTGCCCGAGCGCACCAGCCGCAGTTGCAGGCTGCCGGCATCCGGCGAGAAGAACGGAAAGCTGCGCAGGCCGCCACCCGCGCCGCTCGCGCCGCCGCCGCTGCCGTCATCTCCGCCGCACGATCCCGCCAGCACCTGGCCGCCGGGGGCCTTCACCGCGACGAAGACGTCGGCCGCAGCTGCGCTGACGATGTTCCTGACCGGCGTGGTGTCCTCGCGCTCGACCGCCTCCTGCCTTCGCCGCGGCTGGACGGCCAGCCGCCGGCCGCCGCAGTAGATGGCGCCGTTCTGGCGGCCGGTGACGAGCTCGAACCCGGCCGGCGCCGGCGACCCGGGCTGGTTGGCGGGGCCCGACGCAGATCCTGCCGCAGACCCTGCCGCAGACCCTGCTGCAGACGCCGACGTCGAACCCGGCCGGGCCAGGTATGCGACTGCCGTTGCCGCCCCCGCCTTGGACGTCCCGGCCGTCGCCGCCCGGTCTTCCAGCAGGCCGATCGCGTAGTGCCCGTTGTCGAGCAGCCTCAGTTCGTGAATGCGGCTGGTGGCGGCGCGCTCGTTGAACGCAGTCCAGATGACGCGGTTGCCATCGGGATGCACACGCATGCGTGACAGGTTCTCTTCGGCCTGCGGCAGCGCATCGCCCGCCTCCTCGTCGCGCGCCCCGCCAGCCTCGACCGCGCGGGCGGTGCCGGCCACCGGGTCGAGAAGATAGGGGCGGATGCGATAGAACCTGCGCTGGCCGGGCGGCAGCGATGCGACCACCAGCAGGTGGCTGCCGCGGTGCGGGCCGGCTGCGATCCGGGGGCCGAGCTGGACCTGGGTGAGTCGCTCGTCCTTCATCGAAGTCGCAATGGCGATGCCTTGCGACATCGGCGTCGCCTGTTCATCGACCAGGTACACCAGCAGCCCGTCGCGCGTGAACTGCATCAGGCCTGCGCCGTCGCCAAGCGGATGCAGCGGACTGTCGCGGCGGCCGAGGATCCAAGCGTCGTCCATGCGCTCGACGGCGTGACCCAGCGCGAACAGGTACTCATCCGATCCGGAGCTGGCCAGGCTGAAGGCGACGTCGAGCGCGTCCCAGCTCGGCTGCCGGTCGCTCAGCGAGGCGATTGCCGCCAGCCGGGTGTTGCCCTCGCGGCCGCCGAGATAGACCGCCGACACCAGGGCACCGGTCACGAACAAGGCCACCAGCCCGAGGACCAGCGCCGACGTCGCGAGCCACTTCTGCCGCTCCTTCGAACGGATGGCGGCGGCGAGGAACTTGTCGCGCTCGCTGCAGGCCCGCACATAGGTGGCCGACTCGGACTCGGCGAGCCAGCCTTCATCCAGGTAGCGCCGCGCTGCCTGCAGCGGTTCGCCGCGCTGCTTCAGGAAGTCCTCGCGACGACCGTGTGCATGCCACTCCATCGCCTCGCGGCCGATCTGCTTGATCATGTGCAGCCGCTGCTTCGCCTCGTCGCCGCTGACCGCCCGGTTCATGAAGTCCCAGTGCCGGAACAGCGCCTCGTGCGCAACCTCGATCTGGCGCCGCGGCTCGCCGCCGAACGAGCGCAACAGCCCGGCCTCGACGAAGCGGCGCTCGACTTCGACGATGTCGGCGCGCGCACCCGGAAATCGTCCCTCCAGCACGGTCATCAGCTCGCCGCAATTGCGCCGTCGCCGCAGCGGCTCCTCGAAGTTCTCGTCGAGCAGCACCAGCTCGTTCAGCAGCCGCTCGCAGATCGCCTTCTGCCGGTCGCTGAGCTGCTGGAAGATTTCCTCCGCGACGGTGCCGAGCGCGCGCTGCACGTCGGGCAGGGCATCGACCATGGGCTGCGTGATCAGGTCGAGCGGCTGCCCGGTATCCGGATCCTTCGGCCGGGTATCCCACAGCCTGCGCAGGGCGAACTGCAGCAACGGCAGGCCGTTGGCGAGGCCCGCCGTCTGGCTCGCCAGGGAATCGACGATGGTCGGCGGCACGAACCGCAGGCCGACGGTCTGGGCGGGCCGGGCTATCGCGCGCCGGATCTCCTCGAAGGTGAGGGCGGTGATCAGCTCGGAGTTTCCCTCGCTCACCAGCCGCGCATAGAGCGGGCGGGTCGCGTTGTTGTTGTCGAAGCGCGCGAGATGGTCGGAACGCAGCGTCAGCAGGACCCGGCACTCCAAGCCGGCGCCTGCTGCCGGCGCTGCGGTCAAGGCGAGCAGCACCCGTGCATAAGTGGCGCGTTGCAACTCGTCGGCGCAGAGCGTGAACAGCTCCTCGAACTGGTCCACCACCAGCATCATCGGGCGGTTGCCGCAGGCCTGGGCGATGATCGCCGGCGCTTCGTCGGGCTTGCCGGCGAGGGCGCTGGCCAGCGCGGCGGCTGCCGCCGTCGCCCCGTTGCCGGCGGCAATCGCCTGCGCCAGCGATTCGATCGGCGCAGCGCCCGGCGTGAACTCGGGCGGGAAGAACCAGTCCGGATGCAATCGTTGCAGCTCCGGTCGCACCCCCGCCAGTGCAAGCGAGGACTTGCCGGAGCCCGAGGGGCCGATCACCAGCAGCACGCGGCGAGCTTCCAGGCGGCGGGCGTAGCGCTCGCTCAGCTGGTCGCGGCCTTCGAAGCGATCCTTGCGATCCTGGCGATAGGCGTCCAGGCCCGGATAGGGGCATTCGGTATCGAGCACGACGCCGGCAGTCGGATCGAAGCTTGCCAGCTCGTCGACGCCGTCGAGCAGATGGCCGACATCGCTCAGCCGCGAGTTCCATTCGTCGACCAGTGCGCGCATCGCGCGGCGTTCAGGCGAGCCGTTGGGCAGGTAGCGGCCGTGGGTCACGCACTTGCGCAGCCAGCGGCGGATGCGCATGGCGAATGCCGCCCCTTCGCGCGAGTGCGGCGACCGCGTCTCCAGCGCCTGGAACGCCTGCAGGTGCTCCGCCGATTCGGCCAGGAACTCGTCCAGGCGCTTGAGCGACTTGATCTCCATCATCCGCCTGCGGATCCGACGCCGGCATCGGCCGTGGCGACGTCGACGGCTACCCCGGCCAGCGCGAGTTGCTCGAACACCTTCTCGAGCTGCACCACCCGGTCCATCAGGCGCTCGACCACGCCGAGGACCCGCTTGTCGACGATGTAGAAGCTGTTGTCGAAGGCGCTGCGCACGCGATCGAAGCCTTCGGCATCGACCCGGTCGCCGATCGCCTGCAGCTTGCCCAGAAACTGCTGCAGGCTGGTGGTGAGCTCGGCATCGAGGTTGGGGTCCGCGTCGAGCTTCTCCACGCTCTCCGCGGCGAGGCGCTGCAGCGCCTTGCCGTAGGTTTCGAAGAATTCCTTCAGCCGGTCCTCGTAGCGATCGGGTGCCAGTGCCTGCTTGTCGACCTCCCGCGTCATCTCGTCGTGCAGGTCCTGCCATTCGGCGTGGGCCTTGAGCGCCTTGAGCAGGCGCCGCTTGTTGAGGCTCAGCTTGCCGATCTCCTCGGAGAGCACCGCCTGCTCATCCGGCTTGAGATGCTCCTCGCGGCGTGCCTTGTCGAGGCTGGAGAGCAGCGCCTCGTGCAGCCCGTCGAAGGCGTCCTGCTCGTCGTACATCTTGGCGTTGGCACAGCGGAATGCCTTCTGCGCGATGCGGGCGAAGCGGTCGAAGCCTTCGGTGAAGGTACCCAGATCCGGCTCGCTGTCCGGCGCGGCTTCGTGGAACGGGTCGAGGGCCGACTCGCGGGTGGCGAGCGCACCCACCAGCTCCAGCAGCTGCGGCGCATCGGCTGCATCGAGCGTGGCGCTGTCGCCGGCGATGCTCTGCAGCAGCTTGCCGGCCTGCAGCCTGACTTCCGTCAGCCGCCGCTCGTTGCCCCGGCTCAGTTGCGCCTCGCCGGCCCACACCGGCAGCACGCCGTCGCGGATCGGCTTGATCACGAACGCCAGCAGGTCGTGCAGCGCGTCGTGGATTTTCTTGCAGTGATTCAGCGTCCGGATGCTCGCCATGCAGGCCATGAAGGCCGGCCGCACCTTGATGATCAGCAACGCGAGCTGCGAGCCCGGCTCGATCACCGGCAGCAGGTCGTCGACGTTGCGCCACAGGGTCTTGCGGACCAGGTCCTCGAAATGCTCGATGTCCTTGAAGTACGAGAGGAAGTGGGAGGAGCCGAGCTTGCCGCGAAACTCCCGCAGCTTCGCCTGTTGCTCCGGCGACTGGTCGACAAACCAGGCGACGAGATTTTCCTCGCCGCCTGCCGGGCGATAGGCGGTGGCCGTGCCTTTCTCGCCTGCCATGAACACGAAGACCTTCTTGTTCATCGCGACCGAGAAGTTGTACTCCCACTCGGTCACGCTCAGGCCGGCACTGCTGCCGTCCGCCATGATCGTGCCGTAGTTCCAGCCGATGATCAGGATGACCCAGTCGGATTCCGACACCCATTGCCGCGAGACCGCCATCGCGCCCGCAAGGCTGCCGTCCTGCACCGCCTGCTCCATCGAGCGCTCGACGATCTCGCGCCGGCCCTGCTGGACGTCGCGCAGCTCCGCGATCACCGCTTGCGCCCGCTGGCGGTACTGCAGCAGGTCGGCGCGGGTGCTGCTGATGAAGATCGTCAGCGTTCCGGTCATCCCGCGGCTCCCGCTTCCAGCGACTTCAACACCGCCTCGAGCGGGCGCTGGATCATGGTCCGGCAGTAGAGCGTCTCGGTGCTGTCGAGGCTGCCGTTCTCATACAGCTTGTTGGCCGGCGCCCCGCCGCCGCAGTAGCGGAAGTAGGCGCAGCTCGCCTCGCACCGCTCGATGCCGCGGCGCAGGTCGCTCCACAGCCGCCGGAACGCTCCGCCGGCGGCCGCCTCGAGGTAGCCGCCTGCCGCGACGTTGCCCATCACGAAGTCGTCGTAGCGCGCGTGACGCTGGCCGAGGAACTCGGGCGAGAAGGAGCAGAACCCGCCATTCCAGGCGACGGTCACGATGCTGAACGGCACGACCTGGGTGTTCAGCGGCCACGAGCGACCGGCATGTTCGTAGCATGGCGGATCGGCCGCGACGGCCGCCCCTGCCGCCGCGAGCTCGCGCACGCGATACCTCCCCGCCGAGCGCTGCGCGAGCTCGAGGGTACGATCGAGGAAGGCCGCGTGCTCGGCCTCGTGCGCCGCGATGCTCGAAGCGGCGTGCGGACCTTCCACCTCGTCGAAGCTGTAGCCCACTGCCTGCACGTCCGCCGCGGTGAAGAAGGCGTGCAGGTCGTCGGCCCGCGCCAGCGACTCGCGGCCCAGCACGGCGATCGCGTGCACCGGGATGTCGTGGGCGCGAAGCTGCCGCAGGCCGTGCATCGCGCGGGCATGCGTGCCGGCGCCGGTGCGGCTGCGCCGATGGCGATCGTGCAGGTCTGCCGGGCCGTCGATGCTGATGCCGACCCGGACACGATGGCGGGCCAGGAACTCGCACCAGCGGTCGTCGACCAGCGTGCCGTTGGTCTGGAAGGCGTGGGTGACGCGGCAGCGCGTGTTGTCGCCGGTTGCGCCGGCGGCGGAGCGGTAGTCCTCGGCAAGGGCGGCGGCGACGGCGGCGAAGGCGTGCTCGTAATAGTCGGGCGGCAGGACCAGCGGCTCGCCGGCATGCCACGCAATGGTCAGCTCGGGGCCCAGCAGGCCGTCTTCGACCAGCCGTCGCACCGCGAGCCGGATCGTCGCCGGCGACATGCGCGCGCGACTGTCACGATCGGGCAGGTAGCAGTAGTCGCAGTCGAGGTTGCAGAAGGGCGTCGGTTGCAGCACCAGCAGACGGGTCTGCAACCGTGGCGAGAAATCGCCCGGCAGGATCCGCAGTTCCGCCTGGAAGTCCGCCTGGCCGTCCGGCTGTGGGTCCGGCTGTGCGTCCGGCCGCAGCGCCGCTCGACCCCGCGCAAGCCCTTGTGCCGCGCGGAACAGCCGGATGGGAACGGCGGGCTGCATGTCACGGCCGCGGCTACTGGTTGAACCAGTTGGGCCAGTTGCCCCAGTTGCGCCAGTCGGGGTCGTTGAGCCACTGTGCGAGGAGGCTCGCCGTCGGGGACCCAGGGCCGGGAGGATTGGCGAGCACCTGCCGGGCGGCCTTGACCCGCGCCTCCAGCAGGGCGGCAGCTGCGGCCGTGTCCGTGCCGGGGGCCGCCGGGGAAGCGTTCGAGAGCCCGAGGAATCCGAGAAGCCAGAATATTCCGCGAAACCCGTGAAACCCGCGCCGTCCGCCCCGGGTTTCCGGCGCGAACCTCAAGGAGCCTGGTGCAGACATGGCCTCCCCTTGGGGAACAACGAGCCGATTCTATGAACCGATCCGAAGCAATTGCAATAGTGCTTTCCGGTGCTGATGCGAAGCAGCACTGCCTTTTGCGATTGCACACATTTGCGGACGCATTTCTGGATCAAACCCGACTCTTGAAAATCCGTGGCCGGCCACTATTTCCTGACCGGACGCCGGCAGCGGCTTTCGGTCGAGCGGCGCCGATTTCCAAGAAGGAGGGAAATTGCCATGTCCATGTACCAGTCATTGCTGAACTTTCCCGGTGGCCTGTTCGGCGAATTCGATCGCCTGCGCCGCCAGCTGGACGACGTCTACGACAGCGTCGGGATGCCGACCAGCATCCGTGCGGTCGCACCCGGGGCATACCCGGCCGTCAACATCGGCATGACGCCGACCAGCATCGAGGTGTACGTATTCGCGCCGGGGCTGAAGGCCGACAACATCGATGTCACGGTGGACCGCGGCGTGCTGTCGATCTCCGGCGAACGCGAGGCGCCGCAGGAAGCCGGGAAGGCCACGGCCTACACCCAGGAGCGGCTGTACGGCAGCTTCAGGCGCGCATTGAGTCTCCCGGAGGATGCCGATCCCGAGCGCATCGACGCCCGCTACCAGGACGGCCTGCTGCAGGTGAGCGTCTCGCGCAGGGAGGCGATGCAGCCCAAGCGGATCGCGGTCAACTGAATCAAAGAGCGGAGGTAACCACAATGGCAACCGAAACATCCAACGACCGCCAGATGACCAATCGGCAATCGGCGGGTGGCGGACAGTCCGGCGGCAGCCAGCCGCGAGTCCAGGAGGGCGGCCGCCAATCGGCCGGCCGGGAAGAGAACCGCGCGATGCTGCCGCGCTGCGATGTACTCGAGGACAGCCAAGGCATCACGCTGCTGGCCGACCTTCCGGGTGTCTCCCGCGAGCGGCTCGAGCTCAAGGTCGATGGCGACAACCTGACCATCGAAGGCGTGGTCTCCACGGCGATGCCACAGCAGATGGAGGCGACCTACGTCGAGGTGCGGGTGCCGCGCTATCGGCGCGCCTTCACGCTCAGCCGCGAGCTCGACAGCGAGAAGATCGAGGCCAACCTCGCCGACGGTGTGCTGACGCTGCGGATTCCGAAGAAGGCCCACGCCCAGCCGAGGAAGATCGCAGTGCAGGGAGGGTGAGGCAGATGCAGCAGCGGCCGGCGCTCGTCGAGGGCGCCGGCCGGGTTTCCGGCAGACGCCCTCGACAGTCTTACTTCGGTACGATGACCGGAGGGGCGAGGGCTAACTTCCTGGCTCGCCTGCCGAATCGCTTGTCGTCGAACGAGGCGACGCTGCGGCAGGCACGATAGCTGGAATGATGCAGGGCATCCGCAAAGTCAAGGCCGGCGCTGCAGTTGGAGACTGCCTGCTCGACATTGAAACGGTCTTCGACGGTGACGTGCGGTAGTGCGAGCAAGTGGCGAAGGACCGACATTGCCTGGTCGGGGCTGAAGTCGTAGTAGCCGCGCATCACCCACTCCAGCTCCAAGACCACCGTCTTGCATAGCATCAGAGGTTGACCCGAATCGATGAGGCTCCGGGCGGCAAGACGCTGACGCTGTGCCTCCTCATCCGCCGCGTCATCGATGTAGTAGCGGGCGAGGACGTTCGTGTCCAGACCGATCATTTCTTGATGAGCTTGGCCGGATCGAAGTCGGGAGCGATCGCCTTCCTGCGACTCTTGAGCATGCCGAAGGCGCTCTTTGGCGCGGAAGAGGGCGAGCTTTCGACACGCATCTGGATGTGATCGCCCACCAGTTGGAACCCGATGCGCGTGCCCTGCCGGATTCCCAGCTCCTGTCTCAGCGCCTTCGGTATCGTTACCTGCCCCTTGCTGGTCACGGAAGTGGTTTCCATTGCTCACTCCAGAGTATTACTTGGTAATACTAGCAGAGATTTCACCGGATGTCGCACCTGGACCATTCTGAACGGGGGCTAGGTCCCGACGACGCCGCCATCCTTGCGGCGAATCGCGATGGTCGCCGAGCGCGGCCGGCCGCCGGCTTCCCCGTCGGGCCACGAGGAGAGGGCTTTCGGCCGCTGCGGATCGTTGCGGCCGGGATGCGGCAAGGGCGCCTCGCCCGGGTGCTGGATGTTCACGAACATCGTGCGCAGGTCCGGCGTCAGCTGGACGGCCGTCACTTCGCAGCCGACCGGACCGGTGAGGAAGCGGCGCACCTCGCCGGTGGACGGGTCGGCTGCGACCATCTGGTTGTTGCCGATCAGCCGCCAGTCACCGCTCGCCATGTTCTGCGCCGATGAATCGGTCTGGATCCACAGCACGCCGCGCGCATCGATGTGGCAGCCGTCGGGCTGGGCGAAGGCGATGCCATCCTTGACGTTGCCGCGCTTGAACGGATCCGCATGCGTCGGCTCGCCGGCCTGCAGGAAGACGTCCCATTCGAAGCGGGTGGCGGCGGCGTCGCCGCCGGCCTCGCGCCATCGCACGATGTGGCCCATCAGGTTGGGTGCGCGGGGGTTTGCCGCATCCGCGCCCAGCGGCTCCTTCTGGTGCAGCGGCCGGCCCTTGCCGCGGGAGGTGTTGTTGCTCAGGGTGACGTAGACCTCCTGCGTACGCGGGTGCACGGCGATCCACTCCGGCCGGTCCATGTAGGTGGCGCCCGCAACGTCGCCGGCGGTGCGCGCATCGATCACCACCTCCGCCTGCGAGGCGAAGCCGCGTTCCGCAGTCAGGCCGTTGCGGCCCTGGACCAGCTCGACCCACTCGCCACTGCCGTCGGCATCGAAGCGCGCCGCGTAGAGCGTGCCTTCGTCGAGGATGTCGCGGTTCGCGGCCAGCCCGCCGCCCTTGACGTACGGCCGGCTGCTGACGAACTTGTAGATGTGTTCGAAGCGCGAGCGGTAGTCGTCGTCGCCCATGTAGTAGACGACCCGGCCGTCGCGCGCGACGGACAGCGCCGCGCCTTCGTGCGCCATCCGGCCCAGCGCCGTGTGCTTGACCGGTTCGCTCGACGGATCGAACGGATCGAACTCCACCACCCAGCCAAAGCGGTTCGCTTCGTTGGGATGCTTCACCGCATCGAAGCGCTCGTCGAACTCCTGCCAGCGGAATCCCCAGCTGTCCTTGGTCGTCGGGATGCCGTAGCGGTCCTGCAGCCGCGGGATCGAGCCGGAGTCGTTGACGAAGTAGGCGGTGAAGTTCTCCTCGCATGACAGGTAGGTGTCCCACGGCGTATAGCCGTTGGCGCAGTTCTGGAAGGTGCCGCGAACCCGCGTGCCGCTCGGATCCTCGGCGGTGCGCATCAGCGGGTGGCCGGCGGCGGGACCCTTGATCCGGAATGGCGTGTCGGCGGTGATGCGGCGGCCGTAACGCGAGTCGGACACGGTGCGCCAGCGGCCGTCTTCGAACTTCGCCTCGTAGACGCCGAGGCCGTGGGCATTCTTCGACTTCTGTACCTTCTCCGCGCTCCAGTCTGACATGCCGGCCGTGGTCAGCAGGTTGTCGTCGGTGTACTCGTAGTTGATCGCGACCAGGCCGTGGGTGGAAGAGTTGGATCCCCTTGGGAGTGGAAAGAAGTGCATGCCGTCATGGAACATGCCGGACTGCATCGCCTGTTCCGCCGCGCTCTGGCTCGCATCGTTCTCGAAGGCAGGCGCGCCCGCCATGATCGGATCGCCCCAGGCGTTCACCACCTGCCAGATGTAGCCCTCCGGCACCACCACCGTGTCGGCGGTCGAGATCGGAACCGGAATGAACCCGATCAGCGGCTCGCTGGTCGTCGCGCGGCTGGTACTGCCGCCACCCAGGAAGCCGAACGCCGCGGCCCCGAGCGTGCCGCAGAGGAAGTCGCGCCGATCCATTCGCGTTGTGACCAGCTGGTGGAAGTGGTTGCTCCGGAAGCCTGCTCGATGGTCCATGTCGTTCCCCTGTGCAGTAGTGGCGGGAAGGCCGGGCTGCCCCCCCGATACGCACCCATCGAGCGGCTCGGCAAGGTCCAGCCGTGAGGAGGAGATCGAGTTGTCGCGACGGAGTTGTCGTGACGCCTACGTCGCACTGAGATCGTCGCGAGACGTGCAGGCAGCGTAAACGGAGCCGCTAGCGACCGTCAATGGGCTGGATGCCAGGCCCCCGGGCGCCCCTTACCCGCAGACGACGGTCGACCCCGTGAAGGATCAGGCCGCAAACGATGGCTGCGGCGAGCCAGCGCAGCAGCGAGGGCAACGCCGTGGCGTCGGAGGCCGGCCACGGAAACCGGCTCAGCTGGTCCCAGCGTTCCACCAGCCAATGCCACGCGATGTGCGCGATCAGGCCGGAGAGGATCAACATGATGCCGCGCTGCGGCAGCCGGCCCATGACCAGCGTGAGCAGCGGGGCGAGCACGAGCAGCACGGCGATCTGGCCGAACTCCACGCCCAGGTTCCCAACTTCGGCGACGGCGGCCGGCAACCGGGCCAGTTCTATGGCGTGCACAGCATCGCCACCGACTCGAAGGGCAACATCTACACGACCGAGACCTACGAGGGCAAGCGCCTTCAGCGGTTCGTCAACAAGGGCATGGGCAAGCTGCCCCCGTCGCAAGGCGTCCCTGGCCGAAGAGCTGAACCGCCCCGCGCGCGTCCCCCAGCGGAGAAAAGGGAGGCTAATCCCGCAACACACTGGGGAGCCACAACGCCAGCTCCGGCCAGATCAGCACCGCCAGCAGTCCGATCACCTGCAGCACCATGAACTGCATCATCCCGACGTAGATGTCCTTGAGGTTCCAGTCGGGCACCACCCCCTTGAGGAAGTACGCCGACAAGGCGACCGGTGGCGATAGCCACGCCGTCTGCAGGCACACGGCGACCAGGATGCAGAACCAGACCTTGTCGATGCCGAGCTTGTCCACCAGCGGCAGCAGGATGGGGATCACGATCAGCACGATCGGCACCCATTCCAGCGGCCAGCCGAGCACGAAGATGATCGCCAGGATCAGCAGCAGCATCAGCGTCGGCGAGTAGTTCAGCGTCAGCAGCGATTCGGCGATCAGCTGCGGGCTGCCCATCCGGGAGAACACGGCGCCGAAGAAGTTGGAGGCCGCCACCAGCAGCAGGATCATGCTGGAGACTTCCAGCGTCGACATCAAGGAGCGCTTGAAGCCTTCCCAGGTGAGCCTGCGATACAGCAGCGTCAGCACAAAGACGGCGAAGGCGCCGACCGCGCCGGCGTCGGTTGGGGTGGCGATACCCATCAGGATCACGCCGAGCGTGGCCATGATGACGATGACGATGGGCACGCAGCCGAGGATCAGCTCGCGCGCGACATGCAACCAGGACTCGGCGCGCTCCTCGATCGGCAGCGCCGGCCCGAGCGACGGATTGATGTGGCAGCGGACCAGGGTGTAGAGGATGTACAGGCCGGCGAGCAGCAGGCCGGGGATCACCGCCGCGGCGAACAGGTCGGTGGCGGGCACGCCGACCACCGGCCCCATCACGATCAGCATGATCGACGGCGGGATCAGGATGCCCAGGGTGCCGCCGGCAGTGATGGCGCCGGCGCTCATGCGCACGTCGTAGCCGCTGCGCTTCATCGTCGGTGCCGCCATCACGCCCAGCAGCGTCACGGACGAGCCGACGATGCCGGTGGCCGCCGCGAAGATGGTGGCGGTGAGCAGGACGGCAAGGTAAAGCGAACCGCGCAGCGCCGCCAGCATCAGCTGGATGGCGCGGAACAGCCGCTCCATCAGGCCGGACTGCTCGAGCAGGTAGCCCATGAAGAGGAAGAACGGCACCGCCGCCAGCGACGTGTCCTTCATGACCGAGAACACCTGCAGGGTCATCAGGTAGAGCGCGAGCGGCCCCAGCACGAAGTAGCCGAAGGTCAGGGCCACGAAGATCAGGGTGAAGGCGATCGGGAAGCCGATGAAGATCGCGCCGAAGAGCACGAGCAGCGAGAGGATCCCCCACCATTCGGGACTCAGCCACTCGGCGGTCATGCCAGGTCCCTCGGCGGTCCGGCTTCGATCGGTGCGACCACGGTGGCAGGCCAGGTGTCGGTCACGGCGGCGTAGATGCTCTTGAGGACCTCCGATACCCCCTGGATCACCAGCAGGGTCGCCGCCAACGGGATCATGAACTTGAGGGGCCAGGCAGACGGCATCCAGGGGCTGGTCACGAAGCGCTCGCCTTGCTGGAAGCTCTTCCAGAAGAATTCCCAGCCGAGCCAGCCGAAGACGGCGATGGCGGGAAAGAAGAACACCAGGTAGCAGATGGCGTCCACCACTCCCTGGCGCCGCGGCGACCAGTTGGCGTAGAACGTGTCGGTGCGGATGTGGCCCTTGCGCATGAGGGTGTAGGCGGACCCGAGCATGAAGAAGGTCCCATAGAGGATGAAGGTCATGTCGTATGCCCAGACGGTGGGCATGTTGAAGAAGTAGCGGGCCACCACCTCGTAGACCAGCGACAACACCATCGGCACGATCAGCCAGGCGACGAGCCGACCGCACCAGAGGGAGAATCGGTCGATGGCGCGGGCCAGCGCCGGGATTGCATCCAGCGACATGTTGATCGGAACTCCTGCATAACGGACGGGGGGGGGGGGGGGGGACCCCCCCCCCCCCCC
>JAEZQX010000007.1 GCA_023441105.1 Pseudomonadota bacterium
CGCTCGAGGCGGGCGCGATGATGGCGGCGGCCGCGCGCCGCATCCGCGGCCGCCCAGTCCTGCGCCAGCGGCTTCAACACGATGCAGTCGACCGGGCAGGGGGGCAGGCACAGCTCGCAGCCGGTGCAGCGGTCGGCCAGCACGTGATGCTGATGGCGCGGCGCGCCGACGATCGCGTCCACCGGGCAGGCCAGGATGCACTTGGTGCAGCCGATGCAGCGGCCGTTGTCGACCGCGGCGACGCTACGGCTCGGCGTCGGGCCGCAGTCCGGATCGAGGAGCAGCGGAGCCGTGTCGAGAAGCCGTGCCAGGGCGCTGATGGTGGCGGTGCCGCCCGGCGGGCAGCGGTTGATGGGGGCAGTGCCGGCTGCGATCGCTTCGGCGTAGGGACGGCAGCCCGTGTAGCCGCAGCGGCGGCACTGGGTCTGCGGAAGCAGACCGTCCACCGCGGCGGCGCGATCGGCGTCCTGCGGCAGGTCAGGCTGCCTTGCGCTTTCGCGGTCGGGCCGCATCGACGATGAAATCCCTCACATGGGGGTAGATGATCTCCCGCCAGCGCCGGCCGCTGAAGATGCCGTAGTGGCCGGCGCCGCGCGCCAGCAGGTGATGGTGCATCGACGGCGACAGGCCGGTGCAGAGGTCGTGGGCGGCCGCGGTCTGGCCGACGCCTGAGATGTCGTCGAGCTCGCCCTCGATGGTGAGCAGGGACACGTTGCGGATGTCCTGCGGGCGCACCAGCATGGTCTTGCCTTCGAAGGGCAGTTCCCAGGTACCCATGGGAAGGCGAAACTCCTGGAAGACGGTCCGGATGGTCTCGAGATAGTAGTCCGCCGGCAGGTCCAGCACCGCGTTGTACTCGTCGTAGAAGCTGCGGTGGCTCTCGGCGTCCTCGAGGTCGCCCCGCACCAGGTTGAGGTAGAAGTCCCAGTGCGACTGCGCATGGCGGTCGGGGTTCATCGCGACGAAGCCGGCGTGCTGCAGGAAGCCAGGATAGACCCGCCGGCCGGCGCCGGGATAGCGGCCCGGCACGCGATGGATCACCGTCCGCTCGAACCAGTCGAAGGGCTTGCGGGTGGCGAATTCATTGACCGCGGTGGGGCTCTGGCGCGGGTCGATCGGCCCGCCCATCATGGTCATGGTGCGCGCCTGCGCCGGATCCTTCAGGGTCGCCATGATGGAGACGGCCGCCAGCACCGGCACCGTCGGCTGGCAAACCGACATCAGGTGGACGTCGGGCCCGAGATGGCGGATGAAGCGGATGCAGTAGGCGACGTAGTCGTGCAGGTGGAACTCGCCCTGCGACAGCGGCACCATCCGCGCGTCGATCCAGTCGGTGATGTAGACGTCGTGATCCGGCAGCATGGCGCGCACGGTGTCGCGCAGCAGGGAGGCATGGTGGCCGGACAGGGGAGCGAAGATCAGGACCTTGGGATCCCCCGCATGCCCGGCGAGGCGGGCGGGCAGCTGGCGCTCGAAGTGCAGCAGCTTGCAGAACGGCAACTCCATGGCCACCTGCTCGACCACCGGCACGTCGATGCCGTCGATGCGGGTGGAAGGCAGCATGAAGGGCGGCTTCTCGTACTCCTTGCCGATCCGGTGCAGGAGCTCGAATCCGGCCGCGGCGCGGGTGGCGAGCGGCATGTAGCTGAATGGGCTGTAGGGACTGCTGTACAGCCGGCTCATCGCGCCGGCCCATCCGGAGACCGGGTTCAGCACGGCGCGTTGCGCCTCACGTACCTCGTAGAGCATCTAATTTTCTCTCCAACCGGCTTCCGGCAGATGTCCGAACAGGCGCCGGAACGGCGGGTCCGACCCCGGCTTCGGCCGATCGGTCTGCGGCCCGCCGAGAGGCAGGCCACGGACCGAGTCGCCCGTGGGGCGAAGGCGACTAGGCAATTTCCAGGCCCAGCCTACCGCGGGAGCGGGCCGGATGCGCGGAAATCGTTCGCAAAGTGGCCGAAAGGACCACAGTAGCAGCCGTCCGGCTGCCTATCACCACGCCGGGCACACTCCGTCACCCTTCCAGGTACTTCAGCTTGTCCTTCTCGTCCTTCCAGTCGTCGGCGTCCGGAAGGGGACCCTTGGTCCTGGTGATGCTCGGCCAGGACCTGGCCTTCTCGGCGTTCAATTCGATCAGGTGCTGCATGTCGGCCGGCACGTCCTCCTCGGCCTTGATGGCCTCCACCGGACATTCCGGGATGCAGACGGCGCAGTCGATGCATTCGTCCGGGTCGATGACCAGCATGTTGGGGCCTTCCCGGAAACAGTCGACCGGGCAGACATCCACGCAGTCAGTGTACTTGCAGCGGATGCAGGATTCGAGGACGATGTGCGGCATGGAGGTTCGCGGTCTTTATCGCGGTCTTTTGGATCGAACGGTGATTTTACTCGCGGCGGCGGGCGCGCCGTTTCCCGGCAAATCATCCCTGCGGCCGCAGGGTTGCCTCTAGAATCCGCCCCATGATCATCGACTCGCTGCTCGATACCGACCTGTACAAGTTCACGATGATGCAGGTCGTCCTGCATCACTTCCCCGGGGCGCAGGTGGAGTATCGCTTCAAGTGCCGCAATCCCGGCGTCGACCTGGTCCCCTACGTCGACGAGATCAAGCAGGAAATCGCCCACCTCTGCACCTTGCGCTTCCGCGAGGAGGAGCTCGACTACCTGCGCTCCATGCGCTTCATCAAGAGCGACTTCGTGGACTTCCTGGGCCTGTTCCAGATGAACCAGAAGTACATCTCGGTGCAGCCGGCCGACCCGTCGGACGGCAGGAGCGCCCCGGGCGAGATCGTCATCACCATCCGCGGGCCCTGGCTGTACACCATCCTGTTCGAGATCCCGGTCCTCGCCATCGTCAACGAGCTGTACTTCCGGAACACGGTGGCGCTGCCGGACTACGACGAGGGCCGCCGCCGCCTGGATGCCAAGATCCGCGGCATCAACGAGGATCCGCAGATGTCGGGCATCCGGATCGCGGATTACGGCAGCCGGCGCCGCTTCTCGCGCCGCTGGCACGAGGAGGTCCTGCAGACCTGCAAGACCCGGCTGGGCGTGCGCTTCGCCGGCACCTCCAACGTCCTGTTCGCGATGCGGCAGGGCCTGGTGCCCCTCGGCACCATGGCGCACGAGTATCTCCAGGCCTGCCAGGCGCTGGGGCCGCGGCTGCGGGATTCGCAGACCTTCGCCTTCGAGATGTGGGCCAAGGAGTATCGCGGCGACCTCGGCATCGCGCTGGCGGACGTCTTCGGCTTCGACGCCTTCCTGCGCGACTTCGACATGTATTTCTGCAAGCTGTTCGACGGCGCCCGCCATGATTCCGGCGATCCGTTCGCCTGGGGCGAGCGGCTGATCGCCCATTACGTCGCCAATCGCGTGAACCCGGCCACCAAGACGCTGGTGTTCTCGGATTCGCTCAACTTCGACCTCGCCAAGAAGCTCTACCTGCGCTTCAAGGACCGCGCCATCGTGGCCTTCGGGGTCGGCACCAACCAGACCAACGACCTCGGCTACACGCCGCTGCAGATCGTCATCAAGATGGTCCGCTGCAACGGCCAGCCGGTGGCGAAGCTGTCCGACACGCCGTCCAAGAACATGTGCGACGACGAGGCGTACATCAAGTACCTGCGCCAGGTCTTCGAGATCAAGCCATGACCGATACCGTGCGTCCGCGCCTGCTGGTGACCCGGCGCGTCTTCCCCGAAGTCCTCGATCACCTGGCAACGGTGTTCGACGTCGAGGCCAATCCGCAGGACGATCTCTGGCCGCCGGAAGACCTGCGCGCCCGCGCAGCCGACAAGGACGCGCTGTTCGTCGTCACCTCGGACAAGGTGGATGAGCCGCTGCTGCAGGCCAGTCCCCGGCTCAAGCTGGTGGCGACCGGGGCGGTGGGCTACAACCACATCGACCTGGCCGCCTGCGCCCGCCGCGGCGTCCTGGTCACCAACACCCCGGACGTGCTGACCGAGGCGACCGCCGACATGGCGTTCGCCCTGCTGATGGCCACCGCCCGCCGGATCACCGAATCGGAGCGCTGGCTGCGCCAGGGTCATTGGCAACGCTGGGCCTGGGACCAGTTCCTGGGTGCCGACCTGCACGGCGCGACCCTCGGCATCATCGGCATGGGCCGCATCGGTTCGGCCATCGCCCGCCGGGCGACGGGCTTCGACATGAAGCTGCTCTACACCAATCGCAGCCGGGCGGCCAACGAAGCCGAGTTGGGCGCCACCCGGGTGGCGAAGGAAGAGCTGCTGGCCCGTGCCGATCATGTGCTGCTGGTCCTGCCGTATTCGCCGCAGACCCATCACACCATCGGCCGCGCGGAGCTGGCGCTGATGAAGCCGACCGCCACCCTGGTCAACATCGCCCGCGGCGGCATCGTCGACGACGAGGCGCTGGCGCAGGCGCTGCGCGAGGGCCGCATCGCCGCTGCCGGGTTGGACGTCTTCGAGAACGAACCGGCGCTGAACCCGGCGCTGCTGGCAGTGGACAACATCGTGATCACGCCGCACATCGGCAGCGCCACACGCTCGTCCCGGCTGGCGATGGCGATGCTCGCCGCGCGCAACCTCACCGACGTGTTCGGCGGCCGTCCGCCGCTGACACCGGTCGCGCCGCCCGCCGCATAGGAGCCTGCGCGGCAGGAGGGCGCCAGGGAAGCGCCGGGATACGGGCACTCAAAAGGCGAACTTGACGCCCAGCATCATCTGGCGATCGAGCGTGGCCGCCAGGTCGCTGTGGTAGCGCGATTCGGCGAAGGCCGACATGTCGCGCGACACCTTGGTGGTCATGCCCAAGCCGACGACACCCTGGGTCACCGACGACGTGGTGCCGACGCCGGCGACGGTGATGATTTCCTTCTGCACCTCGACCAGCACCATCGGGCGCACCGCGCCGAACGGCGTGGTCCAGGTGGTGGCGGCGGTGCTGCCGAGGGAGACGGCTGACAGGCCGTAGCTCAGGGGCGCGGTGCCGCTGGCCAGGCCGGTGTCGAGGTTGGTCTGGATGCGGTCGTAGCGGCTGTACGGCGACCAGTACCACTCGCCGATCTGGCGCGGGTTGTTGAGGGTCATCGTGAAGCCGCGGCTGGTGCCCTCCATGCCACCGACACCCGCCGCGGCGATCTCGCTGCTGTGGGACTGGTGCATGCCGTAGGACAGGCTCATGTCGACGAAGATGCGTTGCAGCGGCTGCATCGTCATGTAGGCCGATACCGTGGTGCCGGTGGCGTCGCCTGTATGCAGGCGGCCGGCCGCCATGCCGAACATGAAGTCCTCCGAGACCCGGTAGTCGCTGCCGACGGTGAGGTCGGTGGTGGTCACGCTCGATGCGGTGTCGTTGTCGCCGTCGGTGTAGAGGTCGCCGCGGATGAAGCTGTTGATCACGCCGACCGAGCTCGGTGCGATGCGCTTGAGACCGGGCACCGTGGAGGCCGGCGCCGGCTTGTTGCGAACCTGCAGCGGTATGCTGCGCTGGTCGCCGGACATGGTCAGGTTGTTGGCGAAGCGGGGCAGGTCGGCCTGGCTCTTCGACTGGCGCACCCGCACCTGCCGGGCGCGGACCTGCGACTGGTGGGCCCGGATGCTGTCCTGGGCGGCGGCGCGGAAATTCATCGAGACCGGCTGGAGGTCGCGGACGATGACTTGCGCTGGCGCCAAGCTCGGCGCGAGTGCAGCAACGGCCAGCGCGAACAGCGCAGCGGCGGAAACGGTACCAGGCTTGACCAATCGGAGGAGGGACCGGCGGACAGCAGGGCAACGAGTGATGGAGGCGGTCTTCTGCATCGGCAAGGCTCATTGTTGGCGGCGAGGGGCCGGTTGCCGCAACGCCGTCTGAGCGCCGATTCTGGGTGCCGGTACCGGTGGGGACCAGCCAGGCAGGCATGAACGGTCGTTAGCGCCGTACCAACTGCACGTCCGTGTGGCAATCCGACCTTGACAGGGGCCCGGGCTGGATCGCCCGGCGGCGGCGCGCGTCGGCGCCGTTGGCCGTCAGCCCTTGAGCTCTTCGATGAGATCGATGTACTGCTGCATGGCGTCTTCCCGGCTGGTGCCCGCCAGCGCCTGCCAGGCGTCCCACTTGGCCCGACCCACCAGGTCGGCGAATCCCGGCCGCTCGCCTTGCGCGTCGCCGCTGCTGGCCTGCTTGAAGAGGGCGTAGATCTTCAGCAGCGTCATGTTGTCGGGCCGTTCCGGCAGGTTCCGGGATTCGGCCTGCGCCTTCTCGAATGCAGCCGCGAGGTCTGCCATGGTTGCTTCTCCCTGCGTGGCGCCGGTCTGTGCTCCCAGGAAGCCGCCGGCTTTGTTACCGCTGTTGCGCAGGCAAGGATACAAGGGAGGGCGAGGCGGTCCGATTGGGGAATTCCCCGTCAGCTCCGCAGTTGCCGATGCCCGTACACCTGCCAGTGCGCGACGCGCGACAGGTCGTGACACCCCGGCGCCGGCCGCACCGCGGCGATGCGGTCGAAGCGCAGCGTATGGCCATGGAGGTCGTGGTCGCGGGCAAGCTCCGCGCGTTGCTGCGGCGGGAACTGGCCATAGAGGAGGCTGACATGCGGCTGGAACTCGTAGGTGCCGGCAACCGCAAGCTGCGCGACCAGATCCCGACGCAGCGCCATCAGGCCGGGCCCATCCTGCAGCTCGCAGGACATGCCCAGGTACAAGGCCTTGTAGTAGGCGTCGCTGTGGCCGGTGGCAAGCATTGCCAGCGCCAGCGAAGCGTGGCGGTCCGCCACCCGGGCCAGCAGAGCCTCGACGTCGAGCTGCGCCGGACAGTCGGCGACATGCAGGGTGACGTGCGGTTCGAAGACGGGGGCGGCATGCGTCGTCGCCAGCGCATCGATCAGCGCCTGCAGGCGCGCGGCATCGGCCGCGCAGGGCAGCAGCCAGAATGCTGCCGGGACGTGATGCGCGGTAGCGGTCATTCCTGGCGCGGATCCACGCCGTTCCAGACGATCGGGAAGCTCGCGGCGGCGGTGATGCCCTCCGGCGTGCCGACGTCGAGGAAGCGCCCCTTGTCGAAGAAGACGCTGTCGACATGCAGACCCGCGCGGATGGCTGCCGCGATCACCGCGCCGACCGGCCATTCGGGCGCCTTGGCACCCGGCGAACGGCGCACCGCCTGTTCCGCCTGCGCCGCCAGCTCGCGGCAATGCTCGCTCATGAAGCGGGTGAAGCTGTGGCGCCAGGCGGCGAACATCCAGCAGACGTAGCGCGCCGGCCGCACCGGCCGCTCCTCCTTGGTCTCCAGCCCGGTGACGCGGCCGCTGTCGTCCCTGCTGATCACGTCGCCCGGCTCGTCGGCGCGACAGTCGAACAGCCCGAGCACCACGTCGGCACCGGTGTCGTGCATGCGGGCGAGCAGGGGAGCGAAGGAGTCCGGCGGATCGATGAGGATGTCCGGGAACCCGAAGACGACATCCGCTTCGCCGATGAACGGTGCCGCCTGGGTCAGCGTGAACGGCGGCCCCCAGGGCGCGCCGACATGGAGGTAGGCCAGCTGCAGCCCCAGGCGCGAGCCGTCGCCGTAGTAGTCGGCGATGTCCCACTTCCCCTGCCGCGCGATGAAGAAGACCTTGCGGGCGCCGGCGAGCCGCATCCGGTCGAGCAGGTACTGCGACACCGGCTTCGGCTTGCGGTCCGCTCCTTCCGCAGCCGTCTGGAAGCCCACCGGCAGCAGCTCCTTGCTGCATGGAAGGGGAGCCAGGCGGGTGGCGCGGCCTGCGGCCGGAATGAGACCGACGATCTCCCGGGGCCTGGGATCCTTCGCATTGCCGCTGCCTGTCACGTCGCCGTACTCCTGCTGTCGATGAAGTCTGTGCTTTCGGAAGGCAGTTTAGCCGAGGGCGGCGCCAGGCTTCTGCGGTGCCACGGCTGGCGCGGTTGCCGTGTTGCAAGGGGCGCAGGGCGTCGCCATACTCGCGACCGTGAAACCGCTCGGACTGGTCGTGGTGGGTTGCGGGGCGATCGGCGGGGCCGTGCTGGAGCACCTGCGCGCGGTTCCGGCGGTGCGCGTCGTCGGCGTGGTAGCGCGCGTGCCCAGTCATTTCGCGACCGAGGCCACGTTGCGCCGCTTGGGCCTCGACCTGCCGGTGGTCGGCAGCATCCGGGCGCTCCCGGTTCGGCCCGACGTGTGCCTGGAGTGCGCGGGACATGCGGCACTGGCGGATCAGGTCATTCCCGCCTTGCGCGACGGGATCGCCTGCATCGCCGCATCGGTGGGCGCCCTGGCGGCGGATGGCATCGCGGCGCGGCTCGAGGCCGCCGCCAGCGAGGGCGGTGCACGGCTGGAGCTGCTGGCTGGCGCCATCGGCGCTATCGATGCGCTGGCCGCGGCACGCGAGGGCGGCCTCGACGAGGTTGTCTATTGCGGCCGCAAGCCGCCAGCCGGATGGGCCGGCACCGCAGCCGAGCGCGCGTTCGACCTGAGCGGCCTGCGCGAGCCGAAGGTGATCTTCGACGGCACGGCGCGCGAGGCGGCAAGCGCCTTCCCCAAGAACGCCAATGTCGCGGCGACGGTGGCGCTGGCGGGGCTGGGGCTCGATCGTACCCGCGCCCGCCTGGTGGCGGATCCGCTGGCGACGGCCAACATCCACCAGCTGCAGGTGCGTGGCGCCTTCGGTCGCTTCGAATTCACGATCGAAGGCAGGCCGCTGCCCGGCAACCCGAAGAGCTCCGCGCTCACCGCCTGGTCGGCGGTGCGCGCGGTCTGCAACCACGCCCGCGCGATCGCGATCTAGCCGGATCGCCGGCCCAGCTCGCGCTCCATCTGGCGTCGGAATTCGATGGCCTCGTTGCCGCTGCCGATGTCCACGTCCTCCCAGGACAGCGGTGTGCCGGCCGCGACCGTCTTCTTCAGGCGGATGCCGTGCGCCAGCCCGAGCGGCAGGCCGCCTGCCGCGACCGAGCGCTGTGCCGTCATCAGCTTGCCGTAGACGCAGAAGCCGCCTTCGCCGTCGAGCGTCTCGCCGACCTTGAGGTCGCGCTTGGCGGTGGCGACGACATCCCCGTGCCAGGCGAGCGCGCAGCCGGTGGCTTCGCGCCGCAGGCCGACCGAGGCGACGGTCACGCCGAGCTCGAGCCCGATCAGGTGGTACGGCTTGTACATGGCGGCGTATTCGCCGCTCGGATCGGTGCGCAGGCCGTATTCGTTGAAGCAGCGCCGCACGTAGTCGGTGCCGCCGGCGAAGGTGACGTACACGCCCCAGCGGAGGTCGCGGAAGACCGGCCGGCCGTCGCGCTCGAGGCTCGACACCACCTCCACCTGGCCGCGATGGTCGAGCACGCCGCCGTCGGCGCGCGGCTTGAGCATCGCCGGCAGGTCGTCCACGCCGCAGGCCGGGAAGGCCAGGCCATCGTCCGGACAGGCAAGGCCGGTGGCATTGGCCACCGCCGCCATCTCCAGCGCCGACTTGGTGCCGTCGAGGAACGAGTTGAACATCTGCGGATTCATGCCGCCGGCCCGCGCATCCGCCGCGGAGATGCCGTAGTGGTCCCACACGGTGTCGGGCGTCGAGCGGTGATAGGCGGGCAGGTACTTGGTACCCTTGCCGGCGCCGACCACCTCCAGGCCGATGCAGCGCGCCCAGTCGACCATCTCGCAGATCAGCGCCGGCTGGTCCCCGTAGGCGAGCGAATAGACGATGCCGGCCTCGCGGGCCTTGCGGGCGAGCAGGGGGCCGGCCAGGGCATCGGCCTCGACGTTGACCATCACCACGTGCTTGCCATGGCTGCAGCAGGCGAGGACGTGGCGGATGCCGGCGGCGGGACTGCCGGTGGCATCGATGACGATCTCGATCTCCGGCGCGGCGATCAGCGCCTGCGCGTCGTCGGTGACGTGCACCGAGCCGCCGGCGGCCGCCTTCGCGAAGCTGCCGGCCTCGAGCCGCTCCGCCGGCCAGCCGACATGCCTCATCGCCTGGCGCGCGCGGTCCGGCGCCAGGTCGGCGACGCCGACCAGCGCAATGCCCGGCGTGCGCAGCGCCTGGGACAGGTACATGGAGCCGAACTTGCCGGCGCCGATCAGGCCGACGCGCAGGGGCTTGCCCGCGGCCTGGCGTTCGAGCAGGAGCTTGTGCAGGTTCATGGCTGCCTCACGCCGCCTGCGCCAGCGGCAGTTCGGTGATGCGCACCGATTGGTCGAGCAGGCAGTTGTCCGACAGCGGCGTGATCGGGGTGAAGTCGCGATGGGCGATGTAGTCGGGCCGCTTGAAGCGCCGGATGTGGTTTGACACGGCGCACAGGCTGAGATAGACGATGGTGCGGTTCCACGGGCTCATGTTGGACGACGAGCCGTGGACCAGGCAGGAATGGAACATCAGCATCGAGCCGGCCGGACCGCGCGGCGCGACGATGCCGCCGCGCGCCACCAGCTTCTCGATGGTCGGGTTGTCGATGGTCCAGAGCGGATAGCTGGTGGTGGAGAGGTCGTGGGAGGCCTCGATCGCGCCGAGCTTGTGCGACCCCGGGATGAAGAGCAGCGGGCCGTTGAATTCGTTGACCTCGTCGAGGAACACGGCGACGTTCATGGCGCGCGCCTCCGGCATGTCGTCGTCGGCTCGCCAGGTGCCGTAGTCCTGGTGCCACTGCCAGACATCGCCGTCGAAGGCGGCCTTGCCGTTGATCTTGAACTGGTGCATGTAGAGTTGCTCGCCGAGCACCTGCTGGACCGGCTCGATCATCCGCGGATGGCGGCCGAGCTTGGCGAACGCCTCGTTGATCAGGTGGCCGGCAAAGACGGTGCGCACCGCATCCGAACCCTTCTCGCGGATGATCTCCGGCCGGTGCTGCGCGTAGATGGACGGGACCTGGTCCAGCAGCACCTGCATCTCCGCCGGCGAGAACAGCGAGGGGAAGAACAGGTAGCCGTCGCGATCGAATTCCTGCAACTGCTGTTCGGTGAGCTTCATGTCCGGTCTCCTTGGTCCTGTGGGTGATGGCGCCCGACGGCGCGGTGTCGTGAATGGCGCTGCTGCCGCCCGGCAGGGCGCTTCAGGCGGTCTGGTCCAGTTCCTCGTCCTGCCGGAAGAGCAGCCTCAGCATCATCTGGCAGGCGTTCTCGGCATGTTCGCGCGAAAGCCTCTCGGCGGTGCGGGCATCGCCCTTGACGATGGCATTGAGCATCGCCTGGTGCTCGGCCCAGATGCTGCGAAAAGACATGGTGGTGCGCAGATGCACCGCCATCAGCCGGCGGGTGTGGTGCCAATGCACCGCCACCGTTTGCGCGAGCAGCGGATTGTGGCTCGCGCGGTAGATGAACTCGTGGAAGTCCAGGTCGGCGCGCACCAGCGCCCGCAGGTCGCGGCGCGCTGCGGCGGCACGGCCGGCTCGGATCAGCGCCGCGCCCGGCTCCTTGAGCTCCGGCCGCGGCCGCGCGGCGGCGGCGCGGGCAGCCAGGGAGTCGAGCACGCCGCGCACCTGGTACAGGTTGTGGATGAAGGTGGCGTTGAGCGGGGCGACGCGCACGCCGCGCCGGTTGTCCTCGTCGACGATCAACCCCTGGCGGCGCAGGATCTGCAGCGCCTGCAGCACCGGCTGGCGCGACACGCCGAGCCAGCTGGCGAGCTGCTCCTGGGTGTACTTGCGGTCTGCCGGCATCTGCGCCGAGCAGATCGCCTCCAGCAACGCCTCATAGCAGCGTTCAACCAGGTCGGGAGCGGTCTCCAGTGCGCGCAGGCTCATGACGGTCCGGCTGTTCCTTGGCTGTCGAGTCCCGGGAGCCTGCATCCAACCGCTTTGCATCCGGCCGCTCCGACGGGTCTCTGAAACATGAGTTTCTGAACTCTGTATACAGAATACTTTAGCCGCCTGCTGGCTAGCCGTCAAACGGCGGCATAAGATCGGGCTGGATACTCGAACACGACACCGGACGCAGCGGGACGACGCAGGCATGGAACAGGGATCGAAGTCGATCATCGGCGCAGCCGGCGGGGACGCCGCCGGCGGCGCGACCAGCGGGACTGCCTTCGGGACGACCATCGGCATCGGGGCCGATGCGGCCTATCGGCCGGCAGCGCTGGCCCATGCCCAGCCGCTGGACCTGCTGGCCACGCGCTTCGCGCTGCAGGCCATCATTTCGCTGGGCCCCAAGTTCAACCTGCGCCGCGACGTCAACAACCTGGTGACCCTTGCCGGTCGCCACCTGGTCTGGCCGCTGGCGGTGCTGGGCCGGCTGCAGGCGTTCCTCGGGCGCCGCTGCGCCGAGGTGCCGGCCTGGCTGGGGGCTGCCCGGCTGGCGCCGGACGACTTCATGGCACGGCACGGCTGCTGGAACGGGCTCTACGACGATTCGTCCATCTACTACTACCTGGACGAATTCGTGAAGCTCAGCAGCAAGGACCTGCTGGCGGTCTTCAGCGCGACGGTGCACGACATGTCGCTGCGCCTGGCCGCCCAGCCGATCCGCCTGGTGGGCAACATCGACATGCTGAGCCATGTGCTGGGCCTCAACGACGCGGAGCGCGCGGTGCTGCTGCATGCCGCATTGTGCAAGTACCAGCGCGACCTGCGGCCGGTGCTGGTCGACTGCAAGGCGGGCAGCGCCCAGGAAGCCTATGCGATGCTGGCGAGCGTCCTAACCTGCGACGCCGGCGAGGTGGCGGCGGCATTGCGGGTCGGCGGCCGGCTGGAGTCGCTCGGGCTGATCGATACCCCGATCGCCGAGCATGCGATCACCGATCTCGCCGACCTGATGAGGGTGTCGGACAAGCTGCTGGCGGTGCTCACCGCCGAATACGCCTCCGAAGCCGACATGATGGCGGCCTTCACCCGGCCGGCCGGCGACACGTCGCTCGATCTCGACGACTTTCCCCATGTCGCCGAGGACGCCCGCTATCTCACGGCGCTGCTGAAGGCGGCGGTGGCCGGCGAGGCCGGCGTGAACATCCTGCTGTACGGACCACCGGGCACCGGCAAGACCGAATTCGCCAAGCTGATGGCGCGGCTTGCCGGCTGCGAGCTCTACGAGGTCGACTGTCTCGATCGCGAAGGCAACAGCCTGTCGGGCAAGGAGCGCTACCGCTCGTTGCAGGTGTCGCAGGCGTTCCTGCGCGGCCGCGGGGGCACGGCCATCCTCTTCGACGAGGTGGAGGACGTCTTTCCGCCGATCAGCGAGAAGCCGACCCACGGCTTCGGCCTGGAGGATTCACGCGCCGCCGCCGTCAACGGCAAGGCCTGGGTCAACCGGACCCTCGAGCAGAACCCGGTGCCCACCATCTGGATCTCCAACTCGATCAGCCAGATCGATCCCGCCTACCGGCGCCGCTTCCAGTTCCATCTCGAGCTGGCCAATCCGCCGCAGCGGGTGCGCGAGAACATCGCCCGCAAGCACCTGGCCGACCTCGACCTGCCGGAAGACTTCATCGTCAAGGTGGCGGCGCGACGGCTGGTGACGCCGGCGCAGATCCAGTCGGCCGCGCGCTTCGCCCGGCTCACCCGCGGCGAGCTGGGCGAGGACATCCAGGCGCTGGTGGAGCGCCAGCTCGATCGCTCCGACCGGGCGCTGGGCAACCTGGCGGCGCAGGCGCAGCGCGATGCGCCGACCCGCTACGACCTGTCGCTGCTCAACGTCGAGACGCGATTTCCGATCGCGCGGATCATTGCGGCGCTGAAGGAGCGGCCGCGGGCGACGTTGTGCTTCTACGGCATGCCCGGCACCGGCAAGACCGCGCTGGCCGAACACCTGGCGGGCGAGCTCGACAAGCCGCTGATGATCAGGCGCGCCTCCGACCTGGTCAGCAAGTACGTCGGGGAGACCGAGCAGCAGATGGCGCGAATGTTCGAGGAGGCGGGCCGCGAGGGCGCGGTGCTGCTGCTCGACGAGGCCGATTCGTTCCTGCAGAACCGCCAGCTGGCGGTGCGCAACTACGAGGTGACCGAGGTCAACGAGATGCTGCAGGGCATGGAGCGGTTCGACGGCATCTTCATCTGCACCACCAATCTGTTCGACCGGATCGACGAGGCGGCGCTGCGGCGCTTCGCGTTCAAGCTGCGCTTCCTGCCGCTGCTGCCGGAACAACGCGAGCAGATGTTCATCGTCGAGGCGCTGGGCGGCGACGGGTCGCTGCTGACCGACGAGATCCGCCACGGGCTGGCCCGGCTCGACCTGCTCACGCCGGGTGACTTCGCTGCCGTGGTGCGCCAGTACCGGCTGCTCGCCGATTCGCCCACGCCGCTGGAGTTCCTGGACCAGCTGGCGCGCGAGCATCGCGCCAAGCCGGACGTGCGCTTCAGCAAGCCGCTCGGCTTCCTGAACCAGCCGGGCTGACCGGCGCGCCGGCAGGCTTCAGCCGCGATAGGGCAGCCGCTCGCCCAGCAGGCGCCGCCAGAGCCAGCTCAGCGAGCTGCGGATGTCGATCGCTTGCGGCACCAACACCGGAGCCGCGGCCGGTGTCCCCGCGCCGCTCTCCGGAGCCGCCGCGACTCCCTGCCGCGCGGTGCCCGGACCTTCCTCCCGGCCGCAGGCGCGGGCGGGGGCCTCCGTCGCAGCCGTCGGACACGAAGGCTCCGGCAGCTTGAAGGTGAAGGTGTAGTTCGGCTCCTGGCCCATGCGCAGATCGCTGATCTGCAGCACGCCGTCCTCGCGTCGCATGCGGAAGAATCCGTGGCTGAACCAGGCGATCCGGTTCACATGCCAGTCGTGCCGGTAGCGCTGGAACAGGTCGAGGCCGCGCGGGTGGCGGTCGAAGGCGATGTCGCTGCCGCGGTCGAGCAGCGAATGGAAGCCCTCCAGGTAGCTGTCGCCGTCGATGGCGAGCACCCGCCATAGCACCGTGTTGAAGGGCGTCGGCACGACCAGCAGTCGTTCGCTCGCCAGTCCCTGGTGGCGCAGCGAAGCCTGCGCGAGCGAGGTGACATGCGCCTGGACGACGACGCTCCAGGCGAGGTAGCCGCTCGCCAGCGCAAGGCCCAGCAGGTTCCAGCGGCGTCCGGCCCCGGGCCGCGCGCGTGCCGCCAGGGCGGCGGCGGCCAGGCCGAAGACCAGCAGCAAGGTGTAGACCGGGTCGATCACGAAGATGCTGCCGACCGCGAACGGATGGTCGGTGAACGGCAAGCCCAACTGCGTGCCGTAGATCGTCAGCCAGTCGAGCAGCGGATGGGTGACCAGGGCCAGCCAGGTGGCCAGCCACCAGCGCCGGAAGCTTGCGCCTTCGCGGTGCAGCCGGTGGACCAGCCAGGCGAGCAGCGGCGACAGCAGCGTCAGGTAGAAGAGCGCGTGGCTTTCGGTCCGGTGAAAGGTCATGTTGCGGATCGGGTCGCCGTGGTCGATCAGCACGTCGAGGTCGGGCAGGGTCCCGCAAAGGCCGCCCCACAGGGCGGACTTCCAGATGCCGACGCGTCGCCCCATCACCGCGACGCCGACCGCCGAACCGAGCGCAACCTGGGT
>JAEZQX010000076.1 GCA_023441105.1 Pseudomonadota bacterium
GGCCCAGCCGCTGCGCCACTTTGCGGGTAGCCGGGCAAGGCGGCGGTGCTCCGCGCCGCCGGCGCGACGC
The DNA here is from genome assembly GCA_023441105.1 of Pseudomonadota bacterium. The sequence continues at coordinate 71 of JAEZQX010000076.1, forward strand.
GCGGCCTGGGCGCCGGCACGCGCCGGGCTAGGCCATTCAGGCTATGCCGATCGCGACGCCAACTCCTCTACCGGAAGAGGCAGCCCGGCCTCCCCGATTGGCGATCCGCCACGGCCGGCAGCAGCGCCTCGCGCCCGCCGGCGCGACCCTTCCTGCGTTGCGACCACCCTCAGTCGCTGCGCGCGGGCAACGGCGCGAGGCGCTCCCGATCGCGTAGCGCCGGGAACTTGCGCGCCCAGATGGCGACCACCACCAGGGTGCCGATGCCGCCAAGCACCACCGATCCCACCGGCCCGAACCAGGCGGCGGTGACGCCACTCTCGAACTCGCCGATCTGGTTGGATGCGCCGATGAACACACTGTTGACCGCGCTGACCCGGCCGCGCATCTCGTCGGGCGTCTCGAGTTGCACCAGGGTCTGCCGGATCACGACGCTGACCATGTCCGAGGCACCGGTCACCGCCAGCGCCAGCACCGACAGCACCAGCGACGTCGACACGGCGAACACCAGCATGGCGATGCCGAAGCAGGCGACGGCGCCGAGCATCCGGCGACCCACCCGGGTTTGCAGCGGCCGGCGCGCGAGCAAGACCGCGGTCACGATGGCGCCGAGAGCCGGGGCGCAGCGCAGCAGCCCCAGCCCTTCCGGGCCGGTGTGCAGGATGTCGCGCGCGTAGATGGGCAGCAGCGCGGTGGCACCGCCCAGCAGGACCGCGAACATGTCGAGCGAGATCGCGCCGAGCAACACCGGATTGCGGCGGATGAAGCCGAAGCCGGCAAAGAGGTAGTCCAGCGAGAACGGCGCCAGCGGCGCGGCGTTGCGCGCCACCCGGACCCACAGCATCAGCAGCGATCCGAGCAGGAACAACAGGGCGCTGCTGATGTAGACGGTGCCGGGACCGGCGAGGTAGAGCAGGCCGCCGATGGCTGGGCCGGCGATCATCGCGACCTGCATGGCGCTGCTCGAGGTGGCGATGGCCCGGGACAGCAGCTCCGGCGGCACCAGCCGGGGCAGCAGCGCCTGGCCCGCGGGCTGTTCGAAGGCGCGGGCGCAGCCGATCACGAACACCGCGGCAAAGATCCACCCCGGCCCGATCGCGCCGGTCAATGCGCCGAGCGCGAGGCTTGCCGAGGCGGCAGCCTCCAGGGTGCGGAAGGTGACGATCACCAGGCGCCGGTCGAAGCGATCCACGATCGAGCCGGTGACGAACATCAGCGCCAGGCTGGGTGCGAACTGCACCAGCCCGACGAGCCCGAGGTCGAGCGGATCGCCGGTGAGGTCGTACATCTGCCAGCCGACCGCCACCACCTGGAACTGCATCGCGAACCCGGCGGCCAGACGCGCCACCAGGAAGCGGATGAAGGAGGGATTGTCGGTGAGTCTGATGGCGGTCTCCGCGGGTCGCCGATTGTATTGAAGCAGGGCTGTCCCCTGGCGTTCGGCGACGCTGCCGTATGATTGACCGATGCTCCGCTACCTCGAAACGCTGCTGCCGGGCGCGGTGCCGCCGCCGCAGCAGGCGCGGCGCAGCGGTCCGCCGGCCGGGCTGCTCGCCTTCTACTGGCACTTCATCCGGCAGGCGCGGCCGGTGTTCGCGGCCATGTTCGCAACCTCGCTGGGCATCGCGCTGCTCGACACGATGCTGCCGGTGCTGATCGGCCGGTTGGTGTCGCTGCTGGAGGCGCCGGACCGGCAGGCGGCGCTGGCGCAGTCCTGGCCGATGCTGCTGGCCATCGGCCTGGCCATCCTGGTCGGTCGTCCGCTGGTGATCCTGCTGGACAGCCTGGTGCGCCATTGGGTCGTGACGCCGGGCTTCACCCAGATGGTGCGCTGGCAGAGCCATTGGCATGTGGTGCGCCAGAGCTCGCCGTTCTTCCAGAACGACTTCGCCGGCCGCATCGCCAGCCGCGTGATGCAGACCGGCTATGCGGTGCGCGAGACCGTCACCTCGCTGATCCGCTCGGTGTGGTACATCGTCTCCTTCGGCATGGTCTCGTTCGGCATCATGGCGGTGGCCGACTGGCGGCTGGCGATGCCGACGCTGGCCTGGTGGATCGGCTACCTGCTGTTCCTGTGGTGGTTCGTGCCACGCATGCGCGAGCGGGCGCGGCGCAGCGCCGAAGGCAGCTCGGCGCTGACCGGGCGCATCGTCGACAGCTACGCCAACATCCTCACGGTCAAGCTGTTCTCGCGGGCGGCCGACGAGGATGCCTATGTCGGCGAGGCGATCGAGGACCAGCGCCGCCGCGTCGGCGACCACATGCGGCTGACCACCGGCTTCATGGTCACGCTCGCGGTGATGAACGCGTTGCTGGTGGTGGCCACCGCGGGCACCGGCATCGGCCTGGGGGCGGGCGGCGCGGTCGGCGCCGGCGCCGTCGCCACCGCCCTGCCGCTCGCCTGGCAGATCTCCAACATGGCCGGCTGGGTGTCGTGGGAGATCGCCAGCATCTTCGAGAACATCGGCACGGTCCAGGAAGGCATGCAGTCGATCGCCGTGCCCCATCAGCTGGTCGACCGCGACGATGCCAGGCGGCTCGAGGTGACGCGCGGCGAGGTGGTCTTCCGCTCGGTGCACTTCACCTATCCGAACAGCGCCGCCCCGGTGCTGCGGGACTTCGACCTCGCCATCGCGCCCGGCGAGCGCATCGGCCTGGTCGGTCGCTCCGGCGCCGGCAAGTCGACGCTGGTGAACCTGCTGCTGCGCTTTCACGACCTCGACGGCGGCGCCATCCTCATCGACGGCCAGGACATCGCCCGGGTGACCCAGGAGAGCCTGCGGGCGGCCATCGGCGTGGTGACGCAGGACACCTCGCTGCTGCATCGATCCATCGCCGACAACATCCGCTACGGCCGGCCGCATGCCAGCGACGGGCAGGTCCGGGCTGCGGCCGAGCAGGCGCATGCCGACGAATTCATCCACCCGCTGCGCGACTGGCTCGGCCGCAGCGGCTACGACGCCCATGCCGGCGAGCGCGGAGTCAAGCTTTCCGGCGGCCAGCGCCAGCGGGTCGCGCTGGCGCGGGTGATGCTCAAGGATGCGCCGATCCTGGTGCTCGACGAGGCAACCTCGGCACTCGATTCGGAGATCGAGGCCGCGATCCAGGAGCAGCTCGACACGCTGATGCGCGGCAAGACCGTCATCGCCATCGCCCACCGCCTGAGCACCATCGCCCGGCTCGATCGCCTGGTGGTGATCGACCAGGGCCGCATCATCGAGCAGGGCACGCACGCCGAGCTGCTGGCCCGCAACGGCGTCTACGCCGGGCTCTGGCAGCGCCAGTCCGGCGGCTTCCTCGGCGCCGACCTGGAGGCGGCTTGATGAGCGTGCGGACAGCAGGCGGCGTGGAGCCGGCGCCGGCAGCCGCAGGAGGCGCGCGATGCCGATAGCCGCCGCGCAGCCCGGGTGGCGGATCGTGCCGCTGGGCGATCGTTGCCTGGTGGTCGAGTTCGAGCAGCGGGTGGACGCCGCCGTCAACCGCAAGGCGCGGGCGCTGGCCAACGCCCTGCTCGCCCGGCCACCGCTCGGGGTGCTGGACGTGGTGCCGGCCTTCTGCAGCGTCGCCGTCTTCTACCGGCCCGAGCAGTTCGCGCCGCAGCCGTCGCCGTACCAGCAGCTGCGGCTCGCCATCGAGACGGTGCTCGAAGCCGGCGTCGACTCGGCGCCCGGCCACGAGCGGGTGGTGCGCGTGCCGGTGTGCTACGGCGGCGAGCACGGCCCGGACCTCGAGGAGGTCGCCGGTGCCTGCGGCATGACGACCGACGAGGTGGTGCGCAGCCATGTCGCGTCCGCGCATGTCGTGTTCATGCTTGGCTTCTCGCCCGGTTTTCCCTACATCGGGGGCCTCGATCCGCGCCTGTCGCTGCCGCGGCGACCGACGCCGCGCACCAGCATCCCCGCCGGCACGGTCGCGATCGCGCGCGACCAGACCGCCATCTATTCCTTCGAGACGCCTGGCGGTTGGAACCTGATCGGGCGCACGCCGATGAGGCTCTTCGATCCGCTGGCCGATCCGCCGTGCCGGCTGCAGGCCGGCGACCAGATCCGCTTCTTTCCGATCCGGCCCGACGAGTTCGACTCGCCGGCCCATGCCTGACCCGTCGATCCCCTGAACCACCTGACCCTGCCGATCGCCACGTGACCATCACCGTCATCAAGCCGGGCGCGCTGTCGCAGCTCCAGGACCTCGGCCGTTACGGCTACCAGCGCTTCGGCGTGGTGGTAGGCGGCGCCATGGACGATTGGTCGCATCGACTGGCCAATGCGCTGGTCGGCAACGACGAGAACGAGGCGACGCTGGAAATCACCCTGACCGGCCCGACCCTGCGCTTCGAGGCGGCGGCGCGGGTGGCGGTGTGCGGCGCCGACCTGTCGCCGCGGGTCGATGGCCTCGGCGGCACCCATGCGCTGCCCCACGGCCGGCCGGTCGACATCGCCGCCGGCAGCCAGTTGCGCTTCGGCGCCCGGCTGGCGGGGGCTCGCACCTACCTCGCCGTCGCCGGCGGCTTCGATGTGCCGCTGGTGATGGGCAGTCGCAGCACCTACCTGCGCGGCGGCTTCGGCGGCCTCGAGGGCCGGGCGCTGCGCAAGGGCGACGTGCTGCGCCGGCGCGAGAGCACCGCGACAGCGTCGACAGCGCCAGGGACGGCGAAGGGCCCGCTCGAGAACGCCGCCTCCGCCCGTGCCGCGCTGACGCTGTCGGTGCCGCCGTCGCCGCTGATCGTGCCGCCGCCGGCCGTCGCTCCGATCGGCTGGGTCCGCATCGTCGCCGGTCGCCACTGGGATGTCTTCACCGCCGAATCGCGGCGCCAGCTGCTCGAAGCGACCTTTCGCATCGGTGCGCAGTCCGATCGCATGGGCTACCGGCTGGCCGGTCCGACCCTGGCGCGGGCCCGGCCGGTCGAGCTGATCTCCGAATCGGTCACGGTCGGCACCGTGCAGGTGCCGCCCGATGGGCAACCGATCATCCTGATGGCCGATCGCCAGACCACCGGCGGCTATCCGAAGATCGCCGACGTGGCCGGCGTCGATCTTGCCGCGCTGGCGCAGATGACGGCGCCCGAGGCGCTGCGCTTCAAGCTGATCACCTTGGCGGAGGCGCAGCGTCTCTACGTCGAGCGCGAACACGAGTACAGTCGACTCAGGCGAGCTCTGGAGGAGCGGCAATGACCGGGCAGATCGATCTCAACTGCGACATGGGCGAAAGCTTCGGGCCGTGGAAGATGGGCAACGACTTCGCCATCCTCGACCACGTCACGTCGGCGAACATCGCCTGCGGCTTCCATGCCGGCGATCCGCAGACGATGCGCCGGGTGGTTCGGGCGGCGCTGGACAAGGGCGTGAAGGTGGGCGCTCATCCGGGCTTCCCGGACCTGGTCGGCTTTGGGCGGCGCAACCTGCAGGCCACCCCGGACGAGGTCTACGCGATGGTCGTCTACCAGGTCGGCGCGCTGGCCGGCTTCGCCGCCGCAACGGGGGGCCGGCTCAACCACGTCAAGGCCCACGGCGCGCTCTACAACATGGCCGCGCGTGATCGCGCGCTCGCCGACGCCCTGGCGCAGGCGGTTCAGGACGTCGATCCCGGCCTGGTGTTCTTTGCGCTCGCCGGCAGCGAGATGGTCGCCGCCGCCGAGCGGCTCGGCCTGCATTGCGCCGAGGAAGTGTTCGGCGACCGTACCTACCAGGAGGACGGCTCGCTCACGCCCCGCCGGCTGGCCGGCGCGATGATCGAGGACGCCGAGGTGTCCGCCGCGCAGGTCAAGCGCATGGCCCTGGAGGGGAAGGTGCGCGCCACCAGCGGCAAGGATGTGCCGGTGAAGGCGGACACCTTGTGCGTGCACGGCGACCAACCCGGCGCGCTCGACTTCGTCAAGCGCATCCGCGGCGAGCTGGCCGCCGCCGGCATTGCGGTGAAGGCGCCGGCCAGGGCCTGAGGTCCTGGCCGTCCAACCCTGGCGGAAGCTCGGCTCAGCCGGCGTCCCGGCCGCCCGGCGCCGTCTGGCCCGGCGCCGGAC
>JAEZQX010000091.1 GCA_023441105.1 Pseudomonadota bacterium
GCGCATTGCCGCGCCGTCCGCTCCTGCCGCTCCTGCTGGTTGCCGGCATCACAGCCGGCTGCGCCAGCGACAAGCCGCTGGTCTACAGCCAGGAGAAGTTCGACACCGTCAGTCGGCACGCCCGCAGCTTCGGCGTGCCCGCGGCGCAGACCTGCGAGGCGGCGCGGCGCGCGCTGCTGAGCCACGGCTACCTGGTGCAGCGCTCCAACGCCGAGCTGGTCGATGGCCGCAAGAGCTTCCAACCTTCGGTGGACACCCACGTGGAGATCGAGTTCCACGTGGTCTGTGTGCCGGAGGGTGCCGGGCGATCGACCGTGTTCGTCAACGCGCTCCAGGACCGCTATGCGCTGAAGAAGACCAGCAATTCGGCGAGCCTTGGCGTCGGCCCGGTGGGCTCGGTGTCGCTGCCCTTCGGTTCGAGCTCCGATTCGCTGGTGAAGATCGCCAGCGAGACCATTCCGTCGGGTGATTTCTACCGCCGCTTCTTCGCCCTGATCGAGCACCAGTTGGCCCAGATCGAGGACATGGACGGGGATCCCGCCGAAGCGCTGCTGCCGCAGCAGGCGCCACCGTCGTCGCGGCGGGATCCTGAAGCACCGCCTCGGTCACGGCAGTCGTCGCCGGAGCGCTCGTCGAGCCAGGGCCAGGCGTTGCCGGACGGCCAGCCGGTCGCGGTCGCCCATCCGGTGAAGTAGCCGCCGCCGGCGCGTATATTAGGGACCCTGTCCGCACCTGGCAGCCTTCCGGTCGATGGAGCCGGTGCGCCATGCGAGGAGGCGCTGCGACGACCGGCGGCGCCCCACATTCCAGCAAAGGAGATCGAGATGTCTTTACGGATCAACGACGTTGCGCCGAACTTCAAGGCGGAGACCACGCAGGGCCCGATCGACTTCCACAAGTGGATCGGTGACAGCTGGGCCATCCTGTTCTCGCATCCGAAGGACTTCACTCCGGTGTGCACCACCGAGCTCGGCTACATGGCCAGGATCGAGCCGGAATTCGCCCGGCGCAATGCCAAGCTGATCGGGCTGAGCGTCGACCCGGTCGACCAGCACCATGCCTGGGCGAAGGACATCGAGGAAACGCAGGGTGCGGCGGTCAAGTACCCGATGATCGGCGACAAGGACCTTGCCGTCGCCAAGCTGTACAACATGCTGCCGGCGGAGGAGCCCGGCAGCGCCGAGGGCCGCACCGCTGCCAACAATGCTACCGTGCGCTCGGTCTTCATCATCGGCCCCGACAAGCGCATCAAGCTGATGCTCACCTATCCGATGACCACCGGGCGGAACTTCGACGAGATCCTGCGGGTGCTCGACTCGATGCAGCTGACCGCCAAGCACAAGGTGGCGACCCCGGTGAACTGGAAGCATGGCGACGACGTGATCATCGTGCCGGCGGTATCCGATGACGAGGCCAGGAAGGCCTATCCCGACGGCTTCAAGACCATCAAGCCCTACCTGAGAACCGTCAAGCAGCCTGGATGAGGCGTGTCACCGGCTGGTGGCTGGCGGTCGGCATCCTGGTGCTGCCGGCAGCTCCGGCCCATGGCCAGCCGGGCCTGAAGGCTCCCGACGCAGCGGTCGGCGGGCTCGAGTGCCCTGCGATCGACGACGATCGCGAGCGGCTGGCCTGCTTCGACCGCGCGACCGGCCGGCAGCCCCAGGCTGCCCCGCCACTTTCCAATCCGCCGCCGGTGGTATCGCCGCCGGATCTCTCGGCGCCGCTGCCGCCGGCGCCGGGCGCGCTTCCGCCGCGGACGCTCGAGGACCTGCTGCCGATCGGTGACAATCCGTTCGCCCAGGCGGCAGTCGATGTCCGCCGCAGCCTCGGCACGACCTTGTCCGATCGCTGGGAGCTCGAGCCCGCCACCGAGCGCGGTCGCTTCCTGCTGCGGCCCTACAAGCCGATGTACGCGACGATCGTCGACTGGTCCTCGCACAAGAACGAGCTGCCGCAGAGCCCGAACCCGGCCAACACCGTCACCGAGCCGTTGGACTTGCGCAGCGCCGAGGCGAAGTTCCAGCTCAGCCTCAAGACCAAGGTCTGGAAGGACATGCTCGGCAGCAGCGGCGATCTCTGGCTCGGCTATACGCAGACATCGTACTGGCAGATCTACAACAGCGACGAGTCCCGTCCGTTTCGCGAGTCCAACTACGAGCCCGAGATCATGACGGTGTTCCCCACCGACTACTCGATCCTCGGCTGGCATGGGCGGATGGCAGGGTTGTCGCTCAACCACCAATCCAACGGCCGTTCGCTGCCGCTGTCGCGCAGCTGGAACCGGGTGGTGGCGCAGTTCGGCTTCGAACGCCGGAACCTGATGCTGATGGTGCGGCCCTGGTGGCGGATCCCGGAGAGCAGCCGCACCGACGACAACCCGGACATCGAGGACTACGTCGGCCGTGGCGACCTGCTGATGGTACGCAAGTCGGAGGGGCACGAGCTCTCGCTGATGTTGCGTCACTCGCTGCGTTCAGGCAGCCGCTCGCATGGCGCCGTGCAGCTCGACTATGCTTTCCCGATCACCAGCTACCTGAAGGCCTACGCCCAGGTCTTCAGCGGCTACGGCGCGAGCCTGATCGATTACAACCACCGCCAGACCCGGATCGGCCTGGGCATCTCGCTGGTCCAGTGGCTTTGACGCTGGAGCCTGCGTAGGCAGACCCACGGGCAGATCGAGCCGTTCTTGCCGGAACTCAGGCGCGAGGACCTGCCGGACGGGGAGGGCGTCAGTTCCTGAACTCGCGTATGTCCGGCTTCGAGCCCCACATGCAGAACGACGACGGGATGGCCGGGAAGCTGCGCGGCCGATAGGTGCGTTCGTCCTCTGCCGTGATCAGCCTGACGCCGGTCGAGTACTCGTAGATCATGTCGTCCGGCCCGACGAAGTAGAGGAACACGGCGCCCGAGGTCGGATGGCGGCCCGGGCCGAACAGGATCCGCACGCCTTTTTCCTGGAGCAGGTAGAAGGCCCGCATCACGTCGTCGATCCCCGCGACCTGGTGGTTGATGTGCTGCACGCCCGGAAAGGCCGACGGGAACAGGGCGATCTTGTGGTGGACCTCGTCGATGCGCAGCAGGGGCGCGGCGCCGATCCGATCGCTCACCTTGGCGCCGAGCAGGCCGGTCCAGAAAGCTTCGTCGCGGCGCGCATCGAGCGTGCGCAGGCCGATGTGGCTGAAGCCGGTGATGCCGGCGTCGCGCGACGGGAAGTAGCGCCGGCCGCTGTGCTGCGGCGCGTAGACCAGGTCGATGCTGTTGCCCGAAGGATCCTTGAAGTTGATGAACTCGCCGACATGGCGCCGTTCCGCCTCCTCGGCGCTGCCGCGCCTGGCGCTGTGGCCGGCCGCCGCCAACAGCTCGATGGCGCCGGCGAGTTCCTCGGTGGAATCCACCTCGAAGGCGGCGGTGTGGTCGCGCGGATCGCCTTCGAAATAACAGAGGGTGTGGTCGCGGCTGTCGGACTTGAAGTGGACGGTACCGGCCGACTTGCGCGCCACTTCCAGGCCGAGGACCTCGGTGGCATAGCGGGTGGCGCCGTCGAGGTCGCGAGTGCCCAGGCGGACATAGCGTATGTCGTGCAGGTGGATCATGGCCGTCTCCAGGCAAGTCCGCTTTCGATGCGGCGATAATAATCGCAACCCATCGCAACCCATCTGCCCGCCCGCGACGTTGCCGACCCGTCCTCTCATGTCTTTCCGATGATCACTGCCCGGCCAAGCTTCAGCCGCGCGGGCGTGCGTCATGGCTTTGTGGTTGCGCAACCGATGGCGGCGAGCGTGATGCTCTATGGCGCGGTTTTCGGCGTCCTCGCCGGCGAGGCCGGCCTGTCGTCGCTGCAGGCCTTGCTGATGAGCGCGCTGGTCTATTCCGGCAGCGCGCAGTTGGCGGCGATCGAGATCGGGGTCAGTGCCTCGTTGCTGCCGCCGTTGCTGTTGGCGGTGCTGCTGCTGAACGCGCGCTACCTGCTCTATGGCGCCGCGCTGCGTCCCTGGCTTGGCGCGACCAGCCCGGGACAGGCTTATGCGACCTTGTTCTTCACCGGCGACGGCAGCTGGGCGCTGTCGATGAAGGAATACGCGGCCGGCAACCGCGACGCCGGTTTCGTGTTCGGTTCGGGAGTGGCGATGTACCTGCCGTGGGCGATCGGGACGATCGTCGGCCACCTGCTCGCCAGCTGGGTGCCCGACCCGCGCGCACTCGGCCTCGACTTCATGTTGGTGGCCTTCGCGGCGGCGATCGGGGTCGGTGCCTGGCGGGGCCGGGAGGACTGGCTGCCGGCGCTGGCGGCCGGCGCCACGGCGCTGCTATGCCTTCGGCTGCTGCCCAGCGGCTGGCACATCGTCGGCGCCGGGCTGGCGGGCGCGGTCGTCGGCGCCTTGCGACACCGCGAAGCGGGCGGGCGGACGGATGCCTGACGGCGATTTCCTGCTGACGGTGGCGGCGCTGGCCGCGGCATCCTTCTTCTGCCGGGCAGGCGGCTTCATGATGATGCGCTTCCTGCAGATCACGCCACGGATCGAATCGGCGTTGAAGGCGGTGCCGCTGGCGGTGATGATCGGCATCGTGACGCCAGCCGCCGCCACTGGCCGGATTCCCGAGCTGGCGGCGCTGGCCGCCGTCGGCGTCACGATGAAGCTGCGCAACAACGAGCTGCTGGCGGCACTGGCCGGCCTGGCGGTCGTCGCGGCCGGCCGCTGGCTCGGGGCCTGAACCCGCTACTTCCCGAGCTTGGCCTTCTTGCCGCGCTCCGGGATGACGGTCACCTTGGTCGGCATCAGGGACGAAGTCGAGATCGGCTTGGGCGGACTGGTGTCCTTCTTCGGTTTCTTGACTTCCTTGTTGCTGCGTTGCTGTCCCTTGGGCATGGCTAGTTTCCTCCTGTTGTGCCGGGTTTTTGGGTGCTCCAGCGGTTCAGTGCCGCCAGCGTGTTGGGTACGTGCTCCGCAGGGCTCATGGAAGACCAAGCGTAGATGATCCGGCCCTGCGGCGAGATCACGTAGGAGATACGCTTGGCGTAGCCGTCGACAAAGGGCATCGACGCATCATAGGACTTCATGATTCGGCCGCCGGGATCGGAGGCGACCGCGAAGCGGTTGCGGCATTCCTCGACCGAGAAACGCTTGAGGGTGGCGATGTCGTCGCCGGAGACGCCGATCACCGTCGCCTTCATTGCCTCGTACTGCGGCGACGCCTCGGCGAATGCGTTGGCCTCGATGGTGCAGCCCTTGGTGAACGCCTTGGGGTAGAAGTAGAGAACCACCGGACCCTTCTTCAGGGCATCGGCGAGGACGAAGCGGAACGGCTCGCCGGCGAGGGTGGCATCGGCCTCGAAAGCGGGCGCGGCAGCGCCGGGTTCGAGCTCGGCAACGGCCGGCGGAGCGACGAGAAACGACAGCGCGGCGAGCGCCACCGGCAACTGCCGCCAGGAGAAGTTCCAGTTCATGTTGCTTCCGCCCCGGTGGGATTGACGAGCATCAATCTTGCCTGACAAAGCCGCCAAGCAGAAGCCCGCCGGTCCGGCGGGCACATCGTCGGCGCGCCGCGGCCCGCGCCCCGCGCCCCGGGGC
>JAEZQX010000125.1 GCA_023441105.1 Pseudomonadota bacterium
GTCTTCGAGCAGGAGCCGCTGCCCGCCGGCTCGGCGCTTGCGCAGGCGCCCAACCTCTTCCTGACGCCGCACATCGCCGGCGTCACCTTCGAGTCCAACCAGCGTGTCAGCAGCCTGATCGCCGACCGGGTCGCTCGTTTCCTCATCGCCGGCTGAGGGTCGGCCGCACGGAGAAGCCATGCCAACGATTGCATTGCAGGAGCTCGAGGAACTCGTTGCCGGCGGGCTGGGGCGCGCCGGCGCCGGCGACGCGATGGCGCGGACCACCGCGGCGGCGCTGGTCGCGGCCGAGGCAGAGGGCTTGTCGTCCCATGGCCTGTTCCGCGTCGCGCAGTATGCGAGCCACCTGCGAAACGGCCGGGTCGACGGCGCGGCGCTGCCGCGGGTAGTGGCCGGCAAGCCAGCCACCTGCCTGGTGGATGCCGCCGACGGGCTGGCATTCCCGGCCTGCGCGTTGGCGGTGCGTGAGGCGATCGCCCGCGCCCGCACTTGCGGCGCGGCCTTCGCCGCCATCACCCGCAGTCATCACTTCGGCGTCGCGGCCTGGCATCTCGGACCGGTGGCGCGCGAGGGTATGGTCGGGCTCGCTTTCGGCAACTCGCCGGCGGCAATGCCGGCCTGGGGCGGCAAGCGGGCGATCTTCGGCACCAATCCGATCGCCGCGATCTTCCCGCGCCGCGGCGCGGCGCCGCTGGTCATCGATCTGTCGCTGTCGGAGGTTGCGCGCGGCAAGTTGATGGTCGCCGCACGCGAGGGGCGGCCGATTCCCGAGGGCTGGGCGGTGGATCGCAACGGCAAGCCCACCACCGACGCGAGCGCGGCGCTCGACGGCATGATGTTGCCGGCGGGCGGAGTGAAAGGTGCGATGCTGGCGTTGATGGTGGAGTTGCTGTGCTGCGCCTTGACCGGCGCGGCCTTCGGCTTCGAGGCCGATTCGTTCCTCGCCGAGCAGGGCAACCGGGCGCGTATCGGCCAGGCATTCCTGGTCATCGACCCCGGTGCGCTGGCCGGCGACGAGACCTTCCACCAACGCCTCGAGTTGCTGGTGCAGACCATGCTGCTCGACGACACGGTGCGGCTGCCCGGTGGCCGGCGACAGCAGGCATTGGCGGCGGCACAGGCGAACGGTATCGAGGTCGCGCCGGCGACCTTGGCGCAACTCCAGGCGCTCGCCGCCAGCTGACGGGCGCGCCGGGTGCAGCTCGGGTATGAGAGCCTTGCGCTCATCGGCCTGATCATCGTCTTCGCCTACACGGTCGTCGGTACGACCGGCTTCGGCGCATCGATCACCTCCGTTCCCCTGCTCGTGCACCTGCTGCCGCTGACCAGCGTCGTGCCGATGATGGTCGTGCTCGACCTGTGCGCCGGCATGCTGATCGTCGGCCGCAACTTCAGGTCGGTCGAGCGCCGCGAGCTGTTGCGGTTGCTGCCGTTCATGCTGGCTGGCATCGCGCTGGGCGTAACGCTGCTGGTCAGTGCGCCGGAGCGCCTGCTGCTGCTGGCCCTCGGCGTCGCAGTCCTGTGCTATGCCGTCTGGAGCCTTTGGGGCCGGACCCCTTCGGGCCCGATCGCACCTGCGTGGTCGCTGCCGCTCGGCACCGTCGGCGGGGTCTTCAGCGCGCTGTTCGGCACCGGCGGCCCGGTGTACACCATCTACCTGGCCAGGCGCATCGACGACAAGGGTCGACTGCGAGCCACGATCAGCACACTGATCTTTCTCAGCGCCCTGGCCCGGCTCATTGCGTTGCTCGTGGCAGGCGTCTATCGCAGCGACCTGCTGCTGCTGATCGCGCTGATGGTGCCGTGCATGCTGCTGGGCTTGTACGCCGGCGGCCGCCTGCACCACCGGTTGCCGGCCAGGCAGGTGATCCGCGTCATCTGGTCGCTGCTGCTCGTGAGCGGCACGTCGCTGGTCTGGCGCAGCCTCTGAAGCGGGCGCCTCTGAACCAGGCTCCTAGCGCCGCACGATCGGCGCGGCAACGCCTTCGATCATGATGTTGACGCACGCCGGAAGACCGGAGGCGTGGGCTCGGGCGGCGGCGCCGGCCAGGGACGCGGCGTCCTCCACCAGCTCGCCGTGGCCGCCCAGGGCAGTGACCACCGCGTCGTAGCGGGCAGGGCGCAACTCGCAGCCGATCGCGCGCTCGGCGCCATAGTCGGCCAGCTGGATCTGGTATTCCGCATTCCAGCGCGCATCGTTGCCGACCACACCTACGAACGGGAGGCCATGGCGGATCGCCGTATCGTACTCGGCGATGTGGAAGCCGACGCTGCCGTCGCCCATCACCGCCACCACCGGCGCATCCGGCCTGGCGAGGCGGGCCGCGAGACCGAACGGCACGCCGACACCGATGGCACCGGCAGGCCCATTGACGATGAGGCTGGGCGCCCGCAGGCAGGCCTGTGCCCACTGCCCGATTTCGCCGCCGTCGCAGATGAGCACCGAGTCGGGACGGCTGTCGAGCAACGGCTGCAGTGCCCGGCAGGCCTGCACCGGATGAAGCCGCTGGTCAGCTCGAGCCTGGTCCCAGGCCCCCGGCCGATAGGCAATCGCTGCGTCCACTTCCGCTCGCCAGCCGCTTCGCCGCGGCGGCTGGCGCCGCGCGGCGCGCAGCAGGGTCTCGGCCGCGGCATCGGCATCCACCTGGCGCTGGATGGCCGGTCGGCCACCGGCCAGTTGCCGTGCCCTGTCGATCTCGATCGCCTCGGGGTCGAGCTGCAGGATTTCGCAGCCGGCTGCAATGGTCGGCGCGGCACCGAACTTGAGCGTGAAGTCGGCGCGCTTGCCGAGCAGCAGGATGCAGTCGGCCTGCCCGAGCATCTGCGCGAAGGCGCCCAATGCCGGGTCGTTGACGCCGCGCGGACTTTGCATGCCTACCACCGGCGCATCGCAGGCGTCGGCGAGCTCGGCCAGGCGCTTGCGGCCGTTGCGATAGAGACTTCCCGGCCCGGCGAGGACCATCGGCCGGCTGGCCTTGCGCAGGCGCGCGACGATCGCATCGGCCTCGTCGTCCGTCAGCCCCGCGCCGCTGTTGCCGGCGGCATCCGCGGCCGCGCCCGACGAATCGCCGGCTTGGCCTGCTCCATGTCGCCCCGCTTCGCCCACCTGCGCCTCGAGCGCGTCGGAGGGCAGGCTGAGGTGCACCGGACCGGGCCGGCCGGCGCGGGCGATCGCCATCGCCTTGGCCAGGTCCGAAGCCACCGCGTCGGCACCGAGGCAGGTCCAGGATGCCTTGGTGACGGGCGCCGCCATCGCCGCCTGCTGCATCTCCTGGAAGGCGCCCCGGCCCAGTTGCGCGAGGGGTGCATGCCCGGACAGCAGCACCACCGGCGAATCACTCATGCGCGCCGTGTAGAGCGCCGAAATGGCGTTGGCGTGGCCGGGGCCGCCGGTCACCAGCGCGATCCCGACTTCGCCGGTCAGCCGTGCCCAGGCGTCGGCCATGTGCACCGTCGCCGCCTCATGGCGGGTGTGAAGCAGCTTGACCTGCGTGCCGACGGTGGCATCGAACACCGGCATGACATGGTTGCCCGACAGCGTGAACAGCTGGCGGATGCCGGCGGCGGCGAGGGTTTCGACGAGCGCATCGGCGCCTCGGTAGGTCATCGGAAGAACTCCATCTGCGTTGGCCGGGGTCCGATCGGCAGGTCGATTGCGGCGGTCACTTGATCTCGATGCCGAGCTGCTTGCCGATGCGGTCGTACAGCTCGAACTGATTGGCGACGAAGCGGCGGGTGTCGGCCGGCGTCATCACGCTCGGCATGCCGCCGATGCGTTCGGTGCCGGCGATCCATTGCGGGTCGGTCGCGACCTTGGCCAGCGCCTCGCGCCAGTAAGCGATCTGCTCGGCGGGCATGCCGGGCGGACCATAGAGCGCGCTCCAGCCGATGATCGCCTCGAGCTGGGGGTAGCCGAGCTCGCGCACCGTCGGCACGTCGGGTATGTCCTGCCAGCGCTGTGGCGTGGTCGTGAACAACGCCCGCATCCGCCCGCCCTTGAGGTTGCCGATGAGGGAAGTGAGGTTGCCGCAATTGAAGTCCACCTCTTTCGACAACACCGCCATCGCGGCGTCGCCGCCGCCCTTGTAGGCGACCTGCTCGGCGGCGTTGGGCCCGAGCTTGAGCACGTCGAACATCATCTGCGGGCCGAGATTGAGGATGGTGCCCGGGCCGGAGGTGCTGTAGTTCAGCTTGCCCGGGGTGCGCCGCATCGCCTCGACAAGATCGCCGAAGGTGCGGTAGGGCGAATCGGTATGGACGGCACAGACGAACGGGTTGCGTTCGAGCAGCCCGAGGAAGGTGAAGTCGTCCCAGCGGTAGGGCAGGCTGCGCTGCAGGGCGGGCAACAGCGCCTGCGAGCCGATGCGGGCGAGCAGCAGCGTGTAGCCATCCGGCTTCGCTTCCTTCACGACCTGCGAGCCGATCGAACCGCTGGCACCGGCGCGATTCTGTACCACCACCGACTCGCCGATCACCTTCTGCAGTGCCGGCGCCAGGGTGCGGGCCGACAGGTCGGCATCGCCGCCGGTGCTGAAAGGCACGACGATCGTGACCGGGCGCGACGGGAAGGGCTCCTGCGCCGAAGTCGGCGCAGCGCCCAGCGTCAACGTCGCCGCCAGGCTGGCGGCGAGCCACTGCGGGGTCGCCGCCGCGGCCCGTTTCGCTGCCAGAACAAAGGTCTTCAAGCGCAAGCTCATCCTCGTCTCCTCCTCTTGGTAGGGGTCCACGGCCGGCGTACCGGCCGCTTCGCGTTGCCGCCGCCGCAGCGGCCTCAGGCGGCCGTGGTGGCGGCCGTCGCCAGCAGCGATTCGCCCGGCTTCACGCGGCTGAAGACCACCGGCTGGCGGGTCTGCTGCAGTTGTCCGTCGCGCAGGCTGACGACCGTGTAGGTCGAATGCTGCAGGTCGTCGGTGCCGGGGAAGTCTTCGCGGAAGTGCGCGCCGCGGGAATCCTCGCGCGACAGCGCCGCCGCCGCGATGGTGCGGCTGACGGTGATCAGATTGCGCAAGTTGATCCAGTCGTGCCAGCTGAGGTTGAAGGCCCGGTCGCCATCGGCAACGCCGCTCGCCGCCAGGGCCGCCTCGAGCTCCTGCAGCCGGCCGAGCGCGCGCTGCAGGCCCGGCGCCGTCCGCAGGATACCGACGTCGTCCCACATCGTCTCGTAGAGCGCCTCGCGAATCCCGTCGACGTCGCCGCTGCCCTCGCGGGCGGCAAACGGCACCTCGTGCTCTTCGATGCTGCGCCGGATCACTGCGTCGTCGGGCTCGCGCCAATCGCCGCCGGCCTGCAGGTCCGCCGCCATGGTTTCGCCGGCAATCCCGCCGAAGACGGTGGAATTGGCGACACCGTTGCCGCCCAGGCGGTTGGCGCCGTGCACGCCGCCGGTGTCCTCGCCGGCGGCGTACAGTCCCGGCAGCGGTGTGCGGCAGTCGAGGCGGAACACGACGCCGCCCATCATGTAGTGGGCGGTCGGCACCACCTCGACCCGCCCGCCGGCCAGGTCGAAGCCGCAGTCGGCGCAACGTTCGACCATGCCCTTGAACTGCCGGCGCACCTTGTCCGGGCCGAGATGATGCATCTGGATGTAGACGCCGCCGTTGGGCGACGTCCGTCCAGCGCGCATCTCGGAGTAGATCGAGCGCGAGACGATGTCGCGGGTCGCCCGCTCGCCGTTCCCGTGGTAGTTCTGCATGAAGCGCTCGCCGGCGCCGTTGAGCAGCCAGCCGCCGGCGCCGCGCAGTCCTTCCTCGAGCACGGTGCCGGTCATGCGGGTGCCGCCGCCGGCCAGCAGGCCGGTCGGATGGAATTGCACCATCTCCATGTCGCGAAGCGGCAAGCCGGCGCGCAGCGCCATGGCCAGGCCGTCGCAGCTCTTGTCGCCCGACGGCGTGTGGTACTTGTACATGGTCGGTCCGCCGCCGGTCGCGAGCAGGATCGCCTTGGCCTGGACCAGCAGGTAGCGCCCGGTGCGCATGTCGATCATCAGCACCGCCGCGATCGCCTTGCCGTCGGCGGTCGGCACCAGCTCGATCGCCCTATGCTCCTCGAGTCGCTGGATGCCCCGCACCCAGACCTGTTCCGCCAGGCGGTTGATGATCTCGATGCCGGTCAGGTCGCCCTTGTGCACCGTGCGATCGAAGGTCTGTCCGGCGAATGCCTTCTGGTGGATGGTGCCGTCGGGATTGCGGTCGAAGAAGCAGCCCAGTTCGTTCTCGAGTTCATGGATGCGTTCGACCGCCTTGTTGACCAGCGTCCAGGCGAGATCCTGGTCGGCAAGCCACTTGCTGCCCTCGATGGTGTCCATGAAATGGCGCTCGATCGAGTCGCCATCGGCAAGCGCCACGTTGTAGCCGCCCTGGACCATCCGCGTGCAGCCGCTCTTGCCCAGCAGCCCCTTCACCGCCACGGTGATCGACAGCCCGGGATCGGCCTGGTGCGCATGAAGGGCCGCGAACAGGCCGGCGCCGCCGGAGCCGAGGATCAGGATGTCGGTGCGGACCCGTTCGATCTGCCGCTGCAACTGCTCGCCGCTCATCCCGCTTTCACCCCGAGCCCCGCCAGCACGCGCGCCCGGCGGGCGGCGACATCCTCGCGCACCGTGTCGTAGAGGCTGCCGCCGTGGCTGTCCATGGCCACCAGCAGCGGCCCGAAGTCACGGATGCGGAACTTCCAGAGCGATTCCGGATTCAGGTCATCGAGGTCGACATCCTCGATCTGCTCGATCCAGGTGGTCTCGAGTGCTGCGGTGCCGCCGATGATCGCCAGGTAGGCGCCTCCCAGCTCCTGGAACGCCGCCTGCGAACTCTCGCGCAGGCCACCCTTGCCGATCACCAGCCGCACGCCGTACTGCGCCATCAGGGGCCGAGTGAAGCGCTCCATCCGGTCGGAGGTGGTGGTGCCGATGCAGACCGGTGCGTAGCCCGCCGGATGATCGGCGTCGGCGGCAACCTTGCGCACGTTGGGCGCTGTGTGGATCACGGCGTGGCCGCGCAGGTCGAAGCGGGTGGTCCGCCCACGATCGAACATGTGGATCTGGGTCGCGTCGCGAATGCCGTACAGGGTCGTCTGCAGCGTGACGGTGTCGTTGATCCGCAAGGCGCGCACCGCCGCCTCGTCGATCGGCATCTGGAGCTCGTGGTGTGCCATGCCAGTCGCCCCTAGAAGCCGTAGGCCAGGCCGGCGGGTGTGAAGCTGGCGCGGGCGCGCCGGGCCGAATGGCATTGCATGTTGACGGCGACCGGGTTCATGGTGATGTGGGTTGCAGCGAGCTCGACCTGCACCGCGAAGGCCGTCGAGTCGCCGCCGAGCCCTTGCGGTCCGACGCCCAGCTGGTTGACCGCCGCGCTCAGCTCCGCCTCGAGCGCCGCTCCCTCCGGGTCGCCGCAACGGCTGCCGAGCTCGCGGGTGGCTGCGCGCTTGGCGAGCGCGACGCAGAGGTCGGAGGTGCCGCCGATGCCGACGCCGACGATGGTCGGCGGGCAGGTCTTGCCGCCGGCCGCGATCACGCAGTCGACCACGAACGTCTTGATGGCCGCCACGCCTTCGGCGGGGATTGCCATCTTCAGGAAGGAGTTGTTCTCCGAGCCGCTGCCCTTCGGCACCATCTCGATCTCGAGCAGGTCGGCGCGCTCGTCGAAATCGAGGTGGATGACCGGCACGCCGGCGCCGCACGAGGTGTGCTCGTTGCGCCGGGTCAGCGGATGCACGACCGAGGAGCGCAGCGGATATTCCCGGGTCGCGCGCTCGCAGCCGCGGCGGATCGCCTGCTTGAGCGCGAAGCCGTCGACTTCCACCCCACGGCCGATCACCACGTTGTAGATCGGCACCCCGGTGTCCTGGCACAGCAGGTTGTCGGTGCGCTCCGCGACCTGGATGTTGGTGATCATCGTCCCGAGCACGCCCTTGGCCGTCGCATCGGTCTCGCTTCCAGCCAGCTGGTCGAACCCGCGCTTGATGTCCGGCGGCAATACCTTGAGGGCCCTGATATAGAGCTCCTTGGCCGCCTCCTCGACGACCGACAGATCGACCTTCACTTTCCGCTACTCCTGGATTGCATCAGACAACATACGTATCACGGATCGGGCATTGCCCGCCGCTGCCGGAGCCCCTCGTCACTGGCATCGGGTGCCACTCAGCCAAGCCCAGCCTCAACCGCCGCAAGCCTGACCGCCCCGCACCCAGCAGCCGCCGAGGATCGGGCTTTGCCCGGCCTCAGGCGGCGCCCCCTCGTCACTGGCATCGGGTGCCCCTCAGCCAAACCCGGCCTCACCCGGCGCACCACTCACCGCCCCACACCCAGCAGCCGCCGAGGATCGGGCTTTGCCCGGCCTCAGGC
>JAEZQX010000149.1 GCA_023441105.1 Pseudomonadota bacterium
CTCGCCTATGCGGAAGGCAAGATCCTGCTGCAGCAGGCGGACAGCATGCTGGTGGCGCTCGATGCCAAGGACGGCAAGGTCCTGTGGTCCGTCAAGAACGGCGACCCGAAGGTCGGCGCGGTCAACACCAATGCGCCGCACGTCTTCAAGGACAAGGTCATCACCGGCATCAGCGGCGGTGAGTGGGGCGTGCGCGGCTTCCTCGCGGCCTACGACCTCAACACCGGCAAGCAGGTCTGGAAGGCGTTCAGCACCGGACCCGACGCCGAGATGCTGATGGACCCCGAGAAAACGATGACCTGGACCGACGGCAAGCTGGCGCCGGTCGGCAAGGATTCGTCGCTCAAGACCTGGCAGGGTGACCAGTGGAAGATCGGCGGCGGCACGACCTGGGGCTGGTTCAGCTACGACAAGGCGTTGAACCAGGTGTTCTACGGCACCGGCAACCCGTCCACCTGGAACCCGGCGCAGCGGCCCGGCGACAACAAGTGGTCGATGACCGTCTTCTCGCGTGACGTCGACACCGGCATGGCCAAGTGGGCCTACCAGATGACGCCATACGACGAGTGGGACTTCGACGGCGTCAACGAAATGATCCTCGCCGACATCGACGTCAAGGGCAAGCCTACCAAGGCGCTGGTGCACTTCGATCGCAACGGCTTCGGCTACACGCTGAACCGCGAGACCGGGGAGCTGCTGGTGGCCGAGAAGTACGATCCGGCGGTGAACTGGGCCACTCACGTCGACATGAAGACCGGTCGTCCGCAGGTGGTGGCCAAGTACTCCACGGCGAAGAACGGACCGGACGTCAATACCAAGGGCGTCTGCCCGGCGGCGCTGGGAACCAAGGACCAGCAGCCCGCGGCCTTCGATCCGGAGACGAAGCTCTTCTACGTGCCGACCAACCACGTCTGCATGGACTACGAGCCGTTCCAGGTCGAATACACCGCCGGCCAGCCGTACGTCGGTGCCACCCTGTCGATGTATCCCGCGCCGGGCAGCCATGGCGGCATGGGCAACTTCATCACCTGGGATGCCAGCAGCGGCAAGATCGTCCAGAGCAAGCCGGAGAAGTTCTCGGTGTGGAGCGGCGTGCTCAACACCGCCGGCGGCATCTCCTGCTACGGCACGCTGGAAGGCTACTTCAAGTGTGTCGACAAGGCCGACATCACCAAGGAGCTCTACAAGTTCAAGACGCCCTCGGGCATCATCGGCAACGTCTTTACCTATGAGCACAAGGGCAAGCAGTACATGGGAGTCTTCTCCGGCATCGGTGGCTGGGCCGGCATCGGCATGGCCGCAGGCCTCGAGAAGGACCAGGACGGCCTGGGTGCCGTTGGTGGATATCGCGAACTGTCCAACTACACCAACCTCGGTGGTTCGCTGACCGTGTTCGCCCTGCCTGGCCAGTAAGGCCCGGCTGGCGAGGACACGCGAGGTCAGGCACGCCTGCATCTCCCGCAGCCGGGCGTGGCACCCCGGCTCCAACCGGTCCGCCCTCGCAAGAGGGCGGACTTGTTTGTCCACCAGCACGGCACAGGTGCGTTACTTGCTGTCCCGCAAACCAGTTTCATGTCAATCTGCGCAAGAGACTCGCGTCCTCGCAATCCCGAACCGGTCCTGCCGACAGATATTCACGGAGGAGATTTCCGCATGACATTCCGGATGCTTTGTAGCGCCGCCTTCCTGACCGCATTCGTCCTGGGCGTCCAGGCGCAGGACAAGGGTCCCGACACCGCCAAGTCGGCGGGGGCCGGCACATCCGGCGCACCGCTGTACAAGGTGGTGGATGGCACCAAGGTCGACAACGAAACCTTCGATGGCTTTCGCGCCTGGCGTGCCGCCGCCTGCGACCGCTGCCACGGCGCCAACCAGGAGGGGCTGGTCGGCCCGTCGCTGATCGAGAGCATGAAGACGCTGTCGAAGGAGGATTTCATCAAGACCGTCCGCGATGGCCGCCTGGAAAAGGGCATGCAGAGCTTCGGCAACAGCAAGATCGTGATGGATAACATCGATCATCTCTATGCCTACCTGAAGGGTCGCTCGGATGGCGCCATCACGCAGGCCAAGGTCTCGAAGATTGATGGCTGATGCGTGCCGGGCCCTGGGCCTGGCGGGCGCGATCGCCGTCGCCGGATTGGGCCTGCCCGCATCCGGCGTCGCCCAGGTTGCGGAGCAGCCGGCGCTGAAGGCGCTGCGCGTCTGCCAGGATCCCAACAACATGCCTTTCTCCAATGAGAAGGGCGAGGGCATCGAGAACAGGATCGCCGAGTTGTTCGCGAGCCAGTTGAAGGTGCCGGTGGAGTACTACTCCTTTCCGCAACGCATGGGCTTCGTGCGCAACACGCTGCGCTATCGCCTGCCGGGTGAGGACTATCGCTGCGACGTGATTCTCGGCGTGCCCGCCGGCTGGGGGCAGGCATCTGCCACCAAGCCCTACTACACCTCCACGTATGCGCTGGTCTTCCGCAAGGGCGAGCAGTTCGACGATGCGAAGTCGGGCAGCGACTTCCTTGCCCAGGTGCAGGCGATGGAGAAGAAGCCGCGCATCGGCCTCTACGACAAGTCGCCGGGTTCGGCCTGGCTGGCCAAGCATGGGCTGGTCGATGCCGCCGTGGTCTATCCGATCATGAGCCCTGACCCGGAGCAGTTTCCCGGCGAGATCATCGCCAAGGACCTGGTTCGCAAGGACATCGACGTGGCGATCGTCTGGGGGCCGATTGCCGGCTACTACTCGACGCACGTGCCCAACTCGGAGTTCACCGTCGTGCCGCTCAAGTCCGAGCCGGGGGTGCGCTTCCACTTTGCCATCGCCATGGGCGTGCGCTATGGCGAACCCAAGTGGAAGGCGCAGATCGAAGAGCTGATCGATTCCAACCAGGCGGCGCTGCATCGGATCCTGGAGGAATACGACGTGCCGCTGGTGGATGAGCAGGGCGAGCTGTTGAGGAAGTAGTCGTGCAGGTGACGCCGTGAGGGCTGCGGCAGCGCCGCCGGCTTTGGTCGTCGGCATGCTGGCCCTGGCGATCGCGGTCCCCGCATCGGCGCCGGCCGAGCCGGTCGATGTCGCGCGTTTCATTCCCCTGGTCGCCGCCGTCCTCAAGGTCGAGGCGCCGACGCACGATGGGCGCGTGAACGTCGGCACGGCCATCACCGTTGCCGCAGGCGTCGTGGTCACCAACTGCCATGTCACCCGCGATGCCACGTCGGTGCGCCTGCTGAAGGGCGGCGGCCGCTGGACGGTTGCGGGGCAGGTGTCGGACTGGGACCACGACTTGTGCTTCCTGTCGGTACCGACCTGGCCGGGTGCGCCTCTGGAGCTCGAAGCGGCAGCGCCGGACCTGTATTCGCCGGTGGTCGCGGCCGGCTTCACCCGCGGTGCGGGATTGTCGATGTCGCCCGGCGAAGTGACCGGCTTGCACGGCTATGAGGGAGAACGGATCATCCAGTCGACCAGCAGGTTCTCGTCTGGTGCCAGCGGCGGTGCGCTGCTGGACCAGGAAGGGCGCCTGGTCGGGGTGCTGACCTTCCGCCTCAGGGGCAACCGCGAGCACTTCTTCTCGGTGCCCGCGGCATGGGTGCGCAACCGCCTGCCCATCGCCGCCGACCTCTTCGAACCGATCAGTCGCAGCGGTGGCAGGCACGCCTTCTGGGAAGGCGGTTGCTGCTTGCCGTACTTCATGCAGGTGGACGAGTTGCGCTCCCAGGCCAGGTGGCAGGAGCTTCTCGAGCTGGCCAAGGCCTGGATCGCGTACGATCCGCAGGATGCCGATGCCTGGCATGCGCGCGGTGTCGCGCAGGCGAGCCTCGGAAGACCGGCGGAAGCCCTGGCTGCGCTCGAGCGCGCGGTGGCCATCGCGCCGCGTCATGCGGAAGCCTGGTACGACATGGGTGTCGCCGGTGCCGCAGGCGGCGACGCGCGGACGACGCGTCGCGCTCGCGAGGCCTTGGCCGGGCTCGGCAGCGAGCTGGCGGAGCGGCTGGCGGTCGGCGTCGCGCAAGGCCAGGCAGGCGATGCCGACGCTCAGGCGGCCGGCGCCCAGGCGGCGAGGAACGCGCGCGGCGGCGGGGATTCGACAGGGGGAGGGACGCGATGATGGATCGATATCTGCAGCTGGCGCGCCCGGGGGCGGGCCGCGCCGGCCGGCGCGCGCTTCGCAGCGTCATCGGCCGCGGCCTGCTGGCGTGCGCCTGGATCGCCTCGGCGTGGCTTGTATGGCTCGTGCAGCCGGTGCAACCGGCGCACGCGGCCGATCCGAGCCAGTTCTCGGAAGCCGAGCGCCAGTTGTTCGTGCGGCCTCACCTGGCCACGGTCGCGCCACCGACCATTCTGCACTACCGGTATGAGCGCACCGGGACGTTGCAGCCGGAGGTGACCGATCATGCGACCTTGACGCTGTCCGGCGACGGCGCCTCGCGCACGGCTGCGGTGGACTTCCTGCACGACGATCGCAGGCTCGAACTGCCGACGATCGACTACGTGGAACAGAACCCGATCATCCTGCATTTCCTCGAGCGTGAGGTGCGCCAGCTCAAGGACCTGACCGGTGGCGCGGTCAATTTCTATCGCAACCGGATCCGCAAGGCCCTCGCGGGCGAGGCCACGGTCAAGGCGACGCGGTTCGACTACGATGGCCGGCAGGTCGACGGCGTCGAGATCCGCATCGATCCCTACGCCAATGATCCGGCGCGGTCGCGCTTCGAGAAGTTCGCCGATCGCTACTACGTGATGGTGCTGTCGCCCGAAGTACCCGGCGAGGTCTACCAGTTGAAGGCGGAGTTGCCGGACGGATCCGCCGGGGCCAGGACGGGCGCCGTCGTCCACGAGGAAGTACTGACCTTCGAGCGCAGGGAGCAGGGCGGCTAGCCACCGGGCCGCCGGACAAGGGTGCGCGGCTTGCCGCCACCGCAAAGGAGAATCGAGTGAGGAACAACAAGGCAGGCCCGCAAGTGTCGTCGTCGCCATCCATCAGGAACACCTGGGGTGCGCTGACGCTTGCGCTTGCAATCGGCGCTGCGGCCTCGGCGCAGGCGCAGCAGGGACAGGCGCAGCAGGGACAGGCGCAGCAGGGGCAGACTGCCGCGCCGGCTGCCTCCGGCCAGGCGCAGGCGCCGGCGGAGCGGGTCAACGACTTCCCGACGCTGGCGCGCGTCGAGTACGTCTTCGAATGCCTCGGGGAGAATCCCGGCCCGCGGCATGAGATGCTCTACAAATGCGTCTGTGCGGTCGACCGGGTGGCCGAAACGGTTTCCTATGACCGCTGGGTCGACCTCTCCACCTTCTTCAAGGCGCAGCCGATGGCCGGGGAGCGCGGCGCTTACGTGCGTGAGCGGGCCGACATCCAGTCGCAGCTGAAGAGCTATCGCGAGCTCCAGGCCCGGGCGAAGAAAGCCTGCTTCATCCCGAGCGCGAACTAGCGCCACCCAGCAGGCGGGCACGCAGCTCCGCCACTGCGCTGCCGACGGTGGTCAGAATCGGCAGCGGCACCGCCGCGGCGACGGCGTCGGCGGCCCGCGCCATGCTGAACTGCGACAGGGCGATCGCGCCGCAGCCGCGTGCCTGCAGCCGCTGCGCCGCCGCCACCACCAGCCGGTCGTGCTCGGTTCCCGCGCCATCGTCGAGCGCCGCCAGTGCGCCTTCGGCCAGCTCGCAGTCGAGCTCGACGTCGGCCGGGAACTCGGCCGGCATCGACTTGAGCGTCGGTGCGAAAGAAGCGATCAGTCCGATCCGGGTTCCCAACGCGGCCGCTTGCGCGATCATCGCCTCGTTCGGCTTGAGCACGGGTATGCGGGCGTGGCGCCTGGCGACCGCTTCGATGCACGGGCCGAAGGCGGAGCAGGTGAACAGGATCGCATCGGCACCGGTGTCAACGCAGTAGTCGGCCAGCGTCTGGAAGCGCCGGAACATCGCGTCGTCCAGTCCGCCAGCATCGGCCAGGTCCGCCGACAGGCTGTCGTCGAGCAGGTTCATCAGGCGGCATTCCGGCCACTGTCGCTCGAATTCCAGTTGCACCGGCCCGGGCGAATGCCCCAGGGCATGGATCAGTCCGATCCGCTTGACGTCCCCTGCGGACGAACGCGCCGCGTGGCGCGCCGCCTCCGGCGCCGGGCTCCCGCCGCCTTGTTTCCGGGTCTGGTTCTGCATGCTGCTTGCCTCGCCTGCGCGATGTCGATGCAGCGATGTTAGCCGCCCGCGAGCAAGCCGGCCGATCCCGTCGCGGGCCGGCCGGGTGCAAGGTTCAGTGGGCCGGGATCGGTTGCCGCGGACGGATCGCGGTTCGGGGGCGCCTGCCAAGGTAGCGCTCGACGCCGAGGCCTTCGCTGCTGATCTCGGTGGGCCGGCCGGTGATCTGGTCGGACAGCAGCCTGGCCGAACCGCAGGCCATGGTCCAGCCGAGGGTGCCGTGGCCGGTGTTGAGCCAGAGGTTGGGCACCGGCGTGCGGCCGACGATCGGCGTGCCGTCCGGCGTCATCGGCCTCAGCCCGGTCCAGAACTGCGCTTCCGCCACGGCGCCGGCCCCCGGGAAGAGATCCTCGACCACCATCTCCAGCGTCTTGCGCCGACGCGGATCGAGGCGCAAGTCGTAGCCGGCGATCTCCGCCATGCCGCCGACGCGGATTCGATCGTCGAAGCGGGTCACGGCGATCTTGTAGGTCTCGTCCATCACCGTCGAGCGCGGCGCGCGGCCTGCATCGACGATGGGCAGGGTGAGGGAATAGCCCTTGAGCGGGTAGACCGGCAGCGACAACGGCAGGTCCGACAGCAGCTGCCTCGAATAGCTGCCGAGCGCCAGGACCACCTGGTCGGCGGACAGCGTCGACTCGACGCCGGTCTGCCGATCCTGCACGTCGGCGCCGACGACCCGGTCGCCGGTGCGGCGCAGCCGCAGCACCGTCGTGTCGTGGAGAAAGCGCACGCCCAGCGTTTGGGCCTTCAGCGCAAGAGCCCTGGTGAACAGGTTGCAGTCGCCAGTCTGGTCTTTCGGCAGGCGCAGCGCGCCGAGCAGGTCGGCGCCATCGGCATCGATGCCGGGTTCGACGCGGCGGATGCCTTCGCGGTCCAGCACCTCGAAGTCGATGCCGCAGTCGCGCAGCACCGAGATGTCCTTATCGAGGCCTTCGAGCTGCGCCGGGTGCCTGAACACCTGCGTCGTGCCGAGCTGGCGGCCTTCATAGTCGATGGCGGTTTCGGCGCGCAGGGCGTCGAGGCAGCGCCGGCTGTAGTCCGCCAGCCGCAGCATGCGCTCCTTGTTGACCGCATAGCGTTCGGCAGTGCAGTTGAGGAGCATCTGCGCAAGCCACTGCAGCTGGAACAGGCTGCCATCGGGCCGGATCGCCAGCGGGGCGTGCTTCTGGAACATCCACTTGACCGCCTTGAGCGGGATGCCTGGCGCGGCCCAGGGGGTGGAGTAGCCGGGCGAGATCTGGCCGGCGTTGGCGAAGCTGGTTTCCGCCGCCGGCGCGGGCTGCCGGTCAACGACCACCACCTCCGCACCCGCCTTGGCCAGATACCAGGCGGTGGTGACGCCGATGACGCCGCTGCCGAGAACCAGGACACGCATGGTGCAAACCTCGCCGGGAAGTTCGAAACATGACCAGTTTAGGCATTCGGCGCAGGAAAGAGTGCCGTATTGAGCGGTCATGGCCTCATAATTTGCCACCTATCGATCGAGGGGTAGCAGGAATGCGCGCAAAGACAGTGGTTCACAGGGAGCTCGACCGGATCGACGTGAAGCTGGTGCGTGCCCTGCAGGAGAACTGCCGGGTGTCGCTGACCGAACTGGCGGAGAAAGTGGGCCTGTCCGTCACTCCTTGCGCCGAACGGGTCAAACGCCTGGAGCGGGACGGCTTCATCCTCGGCTATCACGCCCAGCTCAATCCGCATGCCTTCGGCCAGGCGCTGCTGGTGTTCGTCGAGATCAAGCTGGCGGCGAAGTCGGGCGCCATGTTCGAGGCGTTCAAGCGTGAGGTCCGCAAGCTGCCCAACGTGCTCGAATGCCACCTGGTGTCCGGCGACTTCGACTACCTGATCAAGGCCCGCATCCCCGAAATGAATGCCTATCGGCGCCTGCTCGGCGACATGCTGCTGGGACTGCCGGGTGCCCGCGAGTCGCGCAGCTATATCGTCATGGAGGAAATCAAGGAGAGCCTGGCCCTCAGCATCGACGAGCCGGAGCCGCAACCGAAGTCGCGGCGGGCCTGATCCGGCGCAGGCGCCGGTTCAGCCGAGGCCCGGGGTGCTTCGCCCGGCCGGCCGCTGCCCGGGGCGGCGCCTGAGCGCGGCATGCAGCGCCTGGACTTGCGCCCGGATCGCCTGCGGCGCCGGCTTCTCGCGACTGCGATAGCGCAGCGTGACGTAGCCGGCGGCGGCGGTCATCGCGTCGCGGGCGGCATCCCTGTCCTGGCGATGGGTGCGGTCGTCCAGCTCGACGAGCGCGATCACTTCGAGGGCATCGTCGAGGATCACGTAGTCGACCACCTTCTGGGCGAAGCGGCCGCGGATCGACAGGTAGTGTCCGGTGCCGCCACGCACGTCCGGTGCCATCAGCGCACCCATGCTGACCTGCGCCATCACCCGGTGCTCGGGGAAGGCTTGCTCCAGCCGCTGCAGGAACTCCTTCTCGTTCTCGGTCAGGAATGCCCGCTTGACGACCCGGAAAGCCGGCGGCCGGCGACGGGCGAGCACCAGGCCCCACAGCGCGAGAAACAGCAGCAGGCCGCCGACCCACGACAGCGGATGGCCGGCAAGCTCGGTCACCGCTCAGGCCTCTTGTCGCGCCCCGGACGGGCGGCCGCGCGGGGGCTCACGCCGGCGCGAGCGGCATCGCCCGCTCGGCCAGGCGTGCGAACAGCGCGCCTCCGAGCGGCAGGATCTCGTCGTTGAAGTCGTAGCGGGAGTTGTGCAGCATGCGACCGGAAGCGGCGCCGCCCTGGCCGATGCGGAAATAGGCGCCGGGGCGGGCGCGCAGCATGAACGAGAAATCCTCGGCGCCCATGCTGGGCTCGAGATCCGTCACCAGGTTCTGCTCGCCGAATACCTCCGCCGCAACCTGCTGCGCGAAGATCGCCTGCGTCTCGTCGTTGATGGTGGCCGGATAGACGCGTTCATAGGTGACCTGCGCGGTTGCACCGAAGCCGTCCGCGATGCTGCTGCACAGGCTGGCAAGCCGCTTCTGGATCATGTCCTGCACGGCATCGGAGAAGGTGCGCACCGTGCCGGTGAGGTTGGCGACGCCGGGGATCACGCTGAAAGCGCCGGGATTGCCCGCCTGCAGCGAGCAGAGGCTCACCACCGCCGACTGCAGCGGCGAGACGTTGCGCGCCACGATGGACTGCGCGGCGGTGATGATGTGCGCGGCGACCACCACCGGATCGACCGACAGGTGAGGGTGCGCGCCGTGGCCACCCTTGCCTTCGATGCGGATGCTGATCTTGTCGGCCGAGGCCATCATCGGCCCCGGCCGCACGGCCACCTGGCCGGGCTCGAGCGCCGGCCAGTTGTGCATGGCGAATACGCGGTCGCAGGGGAAGCGCGCAAACAGGCCGTCGTCGATCATCGCCTGCGCGCCGGCGAAGCCCTCCTCGCCCGGCTGGAAGATGAGGTGCGCCGTGCCATCGAACTGCCGTGTCTGCGCCAGGTAGCGGGCAGCCGCGAGCAGCATCGTGGTATGGCCGTCGTGGCCGCAGCCGTGCATCAGGCCGGGCAGGCAGGAGCGATGTTCGAAGTCGTTGTCTTCCTGGATGGGCAGTGCATCCATGTCGGCCCGCAGGCCGATGGTGCGGCCGCTGTCGGTGCGACGGCCGCGGATCACGGCCACCAGTCCGGTCTTGCCGATGCCGCGGTGGATCTCGTCGACCCCGTGCCGTTCCAGCTGGCGCGCAACCAGTGCGCCGGTCAGGTGCTCCTCGAAGCCGAGCTCGGGGTTGCGGTGCAACTGCCGGCGGATGGCGGCGAGGTCCGCCTGCCAGCCGCGGATGGCGGCGACGGCGGGATGGCGCGCGAGATGCGACGACAACTGCCCGCGGCTCCTACGACGTCGCCGGCAGGAAGCGCTCCACCAGCCGTGTCCAGAGCGTGGCCCCGATGGGGATCAGCTCGTCGTTGAAGTCGTAGCTGGGATTGTGGAGCATGCAGGGGCCCAGGCCATGGCCGGCCTCGCGATGCGCGCCGTCGCCGTTGCCGATGAAGACGTAGCAGCCGGGACGCTCCAGCAGCATGAAGGCGAAGTCCTCCGAGCCCATGGTCGGCTCGATGGGGTAGACGACGTTCTCCTCGCCGACGATGTCGCGCATCACCGCCAGCGCGAACTGCGTCTGTTCGGGATCGTTGATGGTGGGCGGATAGTTGCGCACGAAGTCCATGGCGCCGCTGGCGCCGAAGGCGACCGGCAACTGCTCGACGATGGCCCGCATGCGCGATTCGATCAGGTCCAGCACCGCGATGGAGAAGGTGCGAACGGTGCCGCGGATGATGGCCGAATCGGGCGTGACGTTGGTGGCATGGCCGGCGTGGATCTCGGTCACCGACAGCACCGCCGAATCGATCGGCTTCTTGTTGCGGGTGATGATCGACTGCAGCGCCTGAACCAGGTGGGTGGCCACCAGCACCGGATCGATGCCGTTGTGCGGCAGGGCCGCGTGCGCCCCCTTGCCGGTGATGGTGATCTCGAACTCGTTGCTCGACCCCATCATCGGCCCGCTGGTGACACCGAACTGGCCGGCCTTCATGCCCGGCCAGTTGTGCGCGCCGAAGACGGCGTCGCAGGGAAAACGCTGGAACAGGCCGTCCTCGATCATCTTGCGGGCGCCGGCGCCGCCTTCCTCGCCCGGCTGGAAGATCAGGTTGAGCGTGCCGTCGAAGCGCGGATGGCGCGCGATGTACTTGGCGGCCGCCAGCAGCATGGCGGTATGGCCGTCGTGGCCACATGCGTGCATCTTGCCGGGATGCCGCGACCGGTGCGCGAAGGTGTTGTGCTCTTCCAGGGGCAGGGCATCCATGTCCGCCCGCAGGCCCAGCGCCTTCTGGCTGGTGCCGTGCCGCAACCGGCCGACCACGCCGGTGCCGCCAATGCCGGTGGTCACCTCGTAGCCCCACTCGGCGAGCTTGCGCGCCACCATCTCGGCAGTCCGGTGCTCCTCGAAGCGCAATTCCGGATGGGCGTGGATATCCCGCCGTATTGCCTGGATTTCCGCCTGCAGATCCAGGATTCCCTCCGCGAGCAACATGACACGATCTCCTCTTCTGGTCTTCCCGGGCCGGGCTTCTGGTAGCTTAGCATTACTGGATGTTTCCAACTGCCATGCCACCGTCCACCCGGTTGTCGGAGCTCGCCCCCTCGGCGGCGCCGGCCCCCTCGGGACCCGCCGCAGACTCCCGCGTCGTCAGGGGAGCCTGCCCGCACGACTGCCCGGACACCTGCGCCTTGTTGGTGACGGTCGAGGCCGGCCAGGTGACCCGGGTGGCGGGTGATCCCGACCATCCCTCCACGCACGGCGCCCTCTGCACCAAGGTCTCGCGCTATGCCGAGCGCACCTACAGCCCGGAGCGGCTGCTGCAGCCGATGCGGCGCGTCGGGCCCAAGGGCAGCGGCCGCTTCGAGCCGATCGGCTGGGATGCGGCGCTCGACGAGGTCGCCGGCCGCCTCGCGGAGATCGCGGCGCGCGACCCGCAGCGGATCCTGCCCTACAGCTACGCCGGGACGATGGGCCTGGTGCAGGGCGAATCGATGGCGGCGCGTTTCTTCAACCGCCTGGGCGCGGCGCATCTCGACCGCACCATCTGCTCCGCCGCCGGCAAGACCGGCCTGGCGTACACGCTGGGCGGCTCGGTGGGGATGGACGTCGAGCGCTACGCGGACTCGAAGCTGATCATCCTGTGGGGCACCAACTCCATCACTTCCAACCTGCATTTCTGGACCTTCGCGCAGCAGGCCAAGCGGCAGGGCGCGAAACTGATCGCCATCGACCCGCAGCGCACGGCGACGGCCGAGAAATGCCACCAGCACATCGCCCTGCTGCCCGGCACGGATGCCGCGCTGGCGCTCGGGATGATCGCCAGCCTGGCGCGCCAGGGGCTGCTGGACCAGGACTACATCCGCGACCACACGCTCGGCTTCGAAGCGCTGCTGGCGCGGGCCCGGGAGTGGACACCGGCGCGGGTCGCCGAGGTGTGCGGCATCGAGGCGGAAGTCGTGGATGCGCTGGCCCGCGACTTCGGCACGATGGCACCCGCGGCGATCCGGCTCAACTACGGCATGCAGCGGGTCCGCGGCGGCGCCAACGCCGCGCGGCTGATCGCCGGGCTGCCGGCGCTGGTCGGTGCCTGGCGTCATCCGGCCGGCGGGATGCTGCTCTCGAGCAGCGGCGACTTCGCGATCGACTGGCGCACGCTGCAGCGCCCGGACCTCGCGCCGCAGCTGCCGGCGGGTGTCCGGCGCCGCATCGTCAACATGTCGACCATCGGCGATGCGCTGCTGGAGACCGAGCCGCCGATCGAGGCGCTGGTGGTCTACAACTCCAACCCGGTGGCGGTGGCCCCCGACAGCAGCCGGGTGATCCGCGGCTTCCAGCGCGACGACCTGTTCACCGTGGTGCTGGAGCATTTCCGCACCGATACGGCGGACCATGCCGACATCCTGCTGCCGGCGACCACTCAGCTGGAGCACCTGGACATCCATACCAGTTACGGCCACCGTTACTGGGTGATGAATCAACCGGCCATCCGCCCGCTGGGGGAGGCGCTGCCCAACAGCGAGATCTTCCGCCGCCTGGCGCACCGCATGGGCTTCGACGAGCCCTGCTTCGGCGACAGCGACCTGGTGCTGGCGGCGCAGGCCATCGACACCCGCGGCCGCAGCACGCCGCCGGCCTTGCGGCCGCCGACGGCTGGCCCGACCGGGGCTGCGC
>JAEZQX010000173.1 GCA_023441105.1 Pseudomonadota bacterium
GATGAAGAGGATGGTCCGGCGACCGGCGGCGAGGTTGTGCTCGGCCTGCTCCATGGCGGCCCGGATGTCCTTCACGCCGGACAGCACCGCGGACAAGGCGATGAAGTCGTAGCCGAAGGCGCTCGCCGTCAGGCGGGCCAGCGTGGTCTTGCCGACGCCCGGCGGCCCCCACAGGATCATCGAATGCGGCTTGCCGCTCTCGAAGGCGAGCCGCAGCGGCTTCCCCGCTCCGATCAGGTGTGACTGGCCGATGACTTCGTCGAGCGTGGTGGGCCGCAGCGCTTCGGCGAGCGGCGCCGACGGCAGGATGGTGAAGAGGTCGGACATCGGCAGGTCGGGCAGCTGCGGCGCGTGCGCGCGAAGATGGCTAGCGGATGACGTCGACGCCGGCCGGCGGCGTGAAGCTGAACTCACCGTCCGGAACCGCCGCGTTGCGGCTGATGCGCGTGAAGATGAAGCGGTTCACCTGCCCGAACGCGTCCTGGACTTCCATCTGCGCCGGCAGGCCGTCGCGCAGCCCGATGCGGATGCGGTCGAAGCCGCTGTCCGCCACCTTGGGCACGGCCTCGACCCACTGGAGATTGTCGTGCTCGCCCTGCTCCTTCAAGCTGAAGGCGCTGTCGATGTCGGCGCCGCCGAACAGGACCGCCGCCGGCGTCGCGCTGATCACGTCACCGGCCTCGCGCACGGTGACCTGCTTGAGGTCCTTGTCGTAGAAATAGAGCTTGCTGCCGTCGGTCACGATCAGCTGCTGGTAGGGCGACTGGATCTCCCAGCGAAACCGTCCCGGCCGGGAGAAGGCGAATTCGCCCTTGGCCGCGGCCGGCGCCTGGCCGGCGCGCTTGCCCAGCTGCTGGCTGAACTCGCCGCGCGCCGAGCGGGTGGTGCTGGAGAACGACTTGAGCTGCTCGATGGCGCCGGCGGCCACCGCGGTTCCCGGCATCGAGCCGGCTATCAGGCCGGGGGTGGCCGCCGCAACCAGACCGGCGGTACCCAGGGCGCCAAGCCGGCGCCCGGCAGCGGCAAGCGAAGGGAAGCGAAATGTGAGGGGCATGAGGTCGGTCTTGCGAAAGGCGAAAAGGCACCGGGCGGCGCCGCATCCGCAAGATTAACGCGTTTGACCGAAGGACGAGACGATCGTCCCTCCCTAGCCGGGCCCGTCGGTCGGTGCCTGCTCAGTCGTCCTTGCTGGCGCCGGCCGGCACCAGGATCTCGCGATTGCCGTTGCCGCCCATCGCCGACACCAGCCCGGATTTCTCCATCTGCTCGAGCAGGCGTGCCGCCCGGTTGTAGCCGATGCGCAGGTGCCGCTGCACCAGCGAGATCGAGGCCCGCCGATGCTGCAGCACCACGGCCACCGCCTGGTCGTACATGGCATCGGATTCGCCATCCATGCCCGCCTCCGCCAGCGTCTGCGACAGGCCGCCGAAGCCGACCGCGCTGCCGGTATCCGATTCCTCCGGCAGGCCGCCCTCGCGCAGGCCTTCGATGTACTGCGGCTCGCCGCCGCGCTCCTTCCAGTTGGCCACGACCTTGTGGACCTCGTCGTCGGCCACGTAGGCGCCGTGGATCAGCTGCGGCAGGTTGGTGCCCGACTGCATGTAGAGCATGTCGCCCTGGCCCAGCAGGGCTTCGGCACCCATCTGGTCGAGGATGGTGCGCGAATCGATCTTCGACGAGACCTGGAACGAGATCCGGGTCGGAATGTTGGCCTTGATGAGGCCGGTGATGACGTCCACCGACGGACGCTGGGTGGCGAGGATCAGGTGGATGCCGGCCGCCCGGGCCTTCTGGGCAAGCCGCGCGATCAGCTCCTCGATCTTCTTGCCCACCACCATCATCAGGTCGGCGAGCTCGTCGATCACCACCACGATGACCGGCAGGTGCTGCAACGGCTCCGGCTCGTCCGGCGTCAGCGAGAACGGATTCGGGATCAGCTCCTCGCGCTTCTCGGCTTCCGCGATCTTGGCGTTGTAGCCGGACAGGTTGCGCACCCCCATCTTGCTCATCAGCCGGTAGCGTCTTTCCATCTCGCCGACACACCAGTTGAGGGCGTGACCGGCCTGGCGCATGTCCGTGACCACCGGCGCGAGCAGGTGCGGAATGCCTTCGTAGACGCTCATCTCCAGCATCTTCGGATCGATCAGGATCAGCCGCACCTGGGACGGATCCGACTTGTAGAGCAGCGAGATCAGCATCGCGTTGATGCCGACCGACTTGCCCGAGCCGGTGGTACCGGCCACCAGCAGGTGCGGCATCTTCGCCAGGTCGGCGACGACCGGATGGCCGGCGATGTCCTTGCCGAGCGCCATGGTGACGACCGAGTTGCTGCTGGCGTAGACCTGCGAACCGATGATCTCCGACAGGCGCACGGCCTGGCGGCGCGGGTTCGGCAGCTCGAGTCCCATCAGGTTCTTGCCCGGAATCGTCTCCACGACCCGCAGCGACACCACCGACAGGGCCCGTGCCAAATCCTTGGCGAGGTTGACGATCTGGCTGCCCTTCACGCCGGTGGCCGGCTCGATCTCGTAGCGGGTGATGACCGGCCCGGGATAGGCGGCAACCACCGCGGCGGAGACGCCGAAATCCGACAGCTTCTTCTCGATCAGCCGCGAGGTGTATTCGAGGGTCTCTTCCGATACCGTCTCGATCGATTCCGGCGGCAGGTCGAGCAGCGACAGGGGCGGCAACTCCGAATCCGCCGGCAGGTCCGAGAACAGCGGCACCTGGCGTTCGCGCTGGGCGCGCTCGGATCGCTCCACCTTCGCCGGCCGCTGGATGCGCAACGGCTCCGGGTCGACGTCGATGATCTGGCGCAGCACCTCCACCGACTGCTCGCGGGTGGTGGCCGCCAGCTCGCCCAGGCGCCGGTCCTCGCGGGCGCTGATCAAGCCCCTCACCCGCGCCACCGTCTCCTCGATGGCGGCGCCGATGCGCTCGAAAACGGTCAGCCAGGAGACGCCGCTCGCGAGGCTGAAACCAATGGCGATCATCAGCAGCAGGGCCAGCGTGCCGCCGACCGCGCCGAGCTGGTCATGGACCGGCTGCGCCACCAGCGCCCCCAGCAGGCCGCCGGGCGCCAGCGGCAGCGTCGCGTCGACGGTGTAGAGCCGCGCCGCCTCGATGCCGGTGCAGCCGATCAGCATGACCACGAAGCCCACCCAGCGCTCCCAGGCGAAGCGGGTCAACTCTGGCGAGGGCTCCTCCGCCGGATCGCGGTGCAGCGCGCGATAGCCGGAGAGCACGCGCATCATCAGGAACAGCGAGAACAGGTACGCGGACAGTCCGAACAGGTAGAGCATGAAGTCGGCGATCCAGGCGCCCACCCGGCCGCCGAGGTTGCCGGTATGGCGCGTCATGACGGCATGCGACCAGCCGGGATCGCGCGGGTCGTAGCTCACCAGCACGAGGAAGATGAACAAGGCGAGGAAACAGAGACTGATCCAGCGGGCTTCCCGCAACAGCCTGATTGCACGATCGGAAAGACCGGCGCTGCGCCCCATCCAACCCTGGGGAGCAGTCACCGCGCTGGTGTTGCGCGCCATGCCTGCGTTCTCCTGCTCAGCTGAGATAGTTGCTGAGTTTCTCGCGCAGCATCACTTTGCCTTCGGGCATCGGCACGATGTAGCCCTCGACCTCGAGGCCCTTCATGACGCGCGAGACCATCTCGCGGGAGGCGCCGATCATCTTGGCGATCTCCTGGCGCGGCAGCTTGTTGCGCACCACCCGATCGTTGCCCACCTGCTCCGAGAAGTCCAGCAGCACGCGCGCGACGCGGCCGTAGACGTCGAGCAGGGCCAGCGTCTCGATCTTCTTGTCGGCCTCGCGCAGGCGCTTGACCAGGCCCTTCATGATCCGCATGCAGATCTCGGGGCTCGACTGCAGGATCGCCTTGAAGCTTTCCTTGTTGATCGACATGAAGTCGCACGACTCGATGGTGATGACGCTGGCCGATCGCGGCGCGTCGTCGATCAGGCTCATCTCGCCGAAGCATTCGCCCGGGCCGAGCACCGCCAGGATGACCTCCTTGCCTTCGGTATCCGAGCGCTGCACCTTGGCGCGACCGGACAACAGCACGTAGAGCGATTGCGAAGGCTCGCCCTCGGCGACAATGGTGCGGCCCTTGGGGAAGCTGCGCCGCACGCTGCCGGCAGCAAGACGTTCGATCTGGGAATCGGTCAGGCCGGAGAAAAGGGCTACGCGTTTCAGGAAAGCCTTGTTTTCGTCTTGTGCCATACCAACCTCGGGGATAGGAATCCTTATAATTTTGCACTAGTTAGCTTCAAATCTTGGTCGGTCGCGGAGCAAGCTCCGATAAACGGCTGATTTGTGGAGCTTTTTTGCCACGCAGGTGATCCATGTCAAGCCCCCGCCACGTCCAGCTGTTGATCCTCGGCTCCGGCCCTGCCGGCTACACCGCGGCGGTGTATGCGGCCCGCGCCAACCTCAAGCCGGTGCTGATCACCGGCATCGCGCAGGGCGGCCAGCTGATGACCACCACCGACGTCGACAACTGGCCGGCGGATGCCAATGGCGTCCAGGGGCCGGAGCTGATGGAACGCTTCCTGGCGCACGCGGTCAGGTTCAGCACCGAGATCGTCTCGGATCACATCCATACCGCCGATCTCAAGCAGCGGCCCTTCCTGCTCAAGGGCGACGCCGGCGACTACACCTGCGACGCCCTCGTCATCGCCACCGGCGCGTCGGCGCGTTACCTCGGGTTGCCGTCGGAAGAGGCTTTCATGGGCAAGGGGGTGTCGGCCTGCGCCACCTGCGATGGCTTCTTCTATCGCAAGCAGGAGGTGGCGGTCATCGGCGGCGGCAACACCGCGGTGGAGGAAGCGCTCTACCTGACCAACATCGCCAGCAAGGTGACGGTCGTCCACCGCCGCGACAAGTTCCGCGCCGAGCCGATCCTGGTCGACAAACTGCTGGAGAAGGTCGCCGCCGGCAAGGTGGAGATCCTCTGGCATCATGAGCTCGAGGAAGTCCACGGCGACGAACGCGGGGTCACCGGCATCACGGTGCGCAACAACCTCAGCGGCAAGGACCAACGCCGCGAGCTGACCGGGGTTTTCGTCGCCATCGGCCACACGCCCAACACCTCGCTGTTCGAAGGCCAGCTCGAGATGCACGGCGGCTACATCATCACCCGCAGCGGGCTTTCCGGCCAGGCCACCGAGACCAGCATCCCCGGGGTGTTCGCCGCCGGCGACGTCCAGGACCATGTCTACCGGCAGGCCATCACCAGCGCCGGTACCGGCTGCATGGCGGCGCTCGACGCGCAGCGCTACCTGGAAACGCTCGGCGCCTAGGTCGCGTCGCCGCCGGCGGAGCAGCATCCATGGCACGACGACGGCCGATGCAGGAGCCGGCGGCCAGGCAGCGCCCGGCCACGTTCGACGACCTCGCCTCGCTCGGCGGCCTCAAGCTGCAGCTCCAGGAGGAAGCGCGGCGGCGTGAAGCGGAGTTGCAGGCAGCACGCCAGCGCCAGCTGGAGCTGGAACGCGAGGGGCGGATTTTCCGACAGGCGGTCGCCGATGTCGCGCCCCTTGCGCCCAGCGGCCGGGTGATGCATGCGCCGGCCAGCGTCCCGCCAATCGCGCGCCAGCATCAGATCGACGAGCGCCAGGCGCTGGCGCAATCGCTGTCCGATGACATCGACATCGAGCGGCTGCTGGAGACCGACGATCGCCTGTCGTTCTGCCGCGCCGGCGTCGGCCCGGAGTCGCTGCGCAAGCTGCGGCGGGGCCACTGGGTGACGCAGGCGCAGCTGGACCTGCACGGGCTGCGCACCGACGAGGCGCGCGAAGCGGTCGCCGCCTTCGTGGCGCAATGTGCCCGCGACGGACTGCGCTGCGTGCGCATCATCCACGGCAAGGGCCTCGGTTCCCGCAACCGGCAGCCGGTGCTGAAGGACAAGGCGCTGCGCTGGCTGACACAGCGCCAGGAGGTGATCGCCTTCTGCCAGGCGCCTCCCTTCGCCGGCGGCGGCGGCGCCCTGCTGGTGCTCCTGAAAGGCACCGGCAGCTAGGAGCCTGGGCCGCAGAAGGACGGCCCAGGCTCCTAGCGCCCTCGGACTGCGCGCCCGATTGACTTCTGCGCGGGCCGGTCCGATCATCTCCCGGCGTCGGAGCGTGACGCCCTCTGCCGCACCGGCATCCCACGTGATCGGGCAAAGCAGCCTCCCCGGCTGCTGGATCTGCAGCGGCTCCGGGGAACGGCCAGACAGGAGACACCATGCGCGATGATCGCTCGTTGCCTGCCCCCCTGGTCGCGCGCCGGAATCTGTTGCGCACGCTGGCCGTCGGCGGCGGCGCGTTGCTGGCCCCACTGCCCGGCGGGCTGCAGGCCGCGATGGGACCGCAGGACAAGTTCGACCTGCTGGTCAAGGGCGGCGAGGTGCTGGACCCGAGCCAGTCGCTCGCCGGTGTGCGCGACGTCGGCATCCGCCACGGCAAGGTCGTGGAGGTGGCACAGGACATCGCTCGCGATCGCGCTGTGCGGGTGCTGGATGCCGCCGGCAAGCTGGTCGTGCCCGGCATGATCGACCTGCATGCGCATGTGTTCCCCTACGGTTCGGCCATCGGCCTCCCGGCCGACGAGCTGGCGCAGTTCCAGGCCACCACCACCGCGGTGTCGGCCGGCGACGCAGGCGCCAACAACTTCGCGGCCTTCCGGCGCTTCATCGTCGGCGCCACCCGCACCCGGCTGTTCGCCTTCGTGCACATCGCCAACCACGGCCTGGCGGGCTTTCCGGTGCCGGAGCTCTACAACCTCGATTTCGCCGTGACCGATCTCGCGGCTCGAGCGCTCGCCGAGAACAGCGACCTGGTGATCGGCATCAAGGTTCGCATGTCGGAGAACGTCATCGCCCAGCACGGTCTCGTGCCGCTCGAGCGCGCCATCCGCGCCTGCGAGCTTGCGGATACCGGCGCCAAGGTGATGACGCACATCGGCGGCGTCCAGACCGCAGACTTGATGAGCCGCATTCTCGACCTGCTGCGTCCGGGCGACGTGCTGACCCACTGCTACTCCGGCGCGCCTAACCTCGCCGGACAGTTCACCAACATCGTCCAGGACGGCAAGCTGTTGCCGGCCGCGCTGGCGGCGAAGAAGCGCGGCGTGGTCTTCGACGTCGGGCATGGCGGCGGCAGCTTCGACTACACGGTGGCGGAGGCGGCGATCGAACAGGGGGCGCCGCCCGACACGATCTCCTCCGACATCCACGCGGTTTCAGGCAACACCCCCGGCAGGCCGTACCTGACGTGGGTGGCCAGCAAGTTCCTCAACATGGGCTTCACGCTCGAGCAGGTGATCGAGATGACGACGTCGAAGCCGGCGGCGGTGATCGGGCGGATACCGAAGCACGGCACGCTGCAGGCCGGCGCGCCGGGCGACGTCAGCCTGCTCGAGAAGGTGGAAGGACCGGTGGAGTTCGTCGACACCCGCAACAACCGGCGCCAGGGCAAGGTCCACCTGCGTCCGGCGGGCACGGTGGTTGGCGGCACGGTGCTCGGCAGGCCTTATTCCGCGCCCTTCAGCGTCCGCTGAAGGTCAGGCTGCAAGCAGCCTGGCGCGCACCTGCAACAGCGCCGGACGAAACGGCTCGCCCCAGTCGGTGCTGTCGATCGCGGGCCAGCGACTCAACGGGCGATTTCGCTCAACGACCGTTGCAGGGGCGCAGCCTCGGCGCTGCTGATCGTCTTGCGTACCAGCACGTCCGACGCCGAGGCCGCCCGCCCGTAGAAGGCGGCGTTGGCGGCGGGATCGGGGGTGATGACCGCGCCCTCGAGGTTCAAGCCGGCGTAGGCACCCTTGGCCTTCGCGAAGCTCACCATGTCGGTGGTGATGTCGTAGCCGGTGCCGATGCCCACCGGCCCGGCAGCCACGCTTGCATCACCGCCGAGCTTGACGCTGGAGCTCATCAGGGAGTCGAAGGCCTTCTCCGTCATCACCAGCACGATCACCTCCGATATCTCGGCGCCGATCTGCAGGCCAATGCTGCCGGTGCCGACGTTGTAGAAGGCCGGACCGATCCATTTCCTGCCATCGCGGGCCAGCAGCAGCGCCTCGCCGCCCGAGCCGCCGAGGATGAAGCCGGCGCGGACCACCTTCGGACTGATCAACACGCCCTGCGCATCCTTCAGGTGCTCCCTGAACCACTGCATCTGCGGATCGCTGCGGAAGGTGTCGAGCGTCGCCTGTGCCGACTTCACCTGTTCGTTCGTACCCGAGCGCGTATCGGGGGTCACGCCGCAGCCGGCCAGCGCGAGCCCGCCGGCGCCGACAGCCAGCTGCAGCCACGTCCGGCGATGATGATCGAAGTCCATGCAGCCTCCTTGCCAAACCGGGCGCTGCAATTGCCGCGCCACCGATGGCAAACTATGCTTGCAACCAACCCGTTCCCGTCGATGGACACTACCGCCAGTCAGGTCATGCAGCACATTCCCGAGCTCGCCCTGGCCGGTGCGCTGGCGTGGGGCGCCGGGCTGCGGCTCTACCTGGTGATGTTCCTGTTCGGCCTGGCCTCGCTGCTGGGCTACTGGGAGCTGCCGGAACACCTTTCGCTGCTGTCGCATCCGCTGGTGCTGTTCGCATCGGGGTTCATGACGCTGGTGGAGTTGTTTGCCGACAAGCTGCCGCTGCTCGACACCATCTGGGATGCCATCCACACCTTCATCCGCATACCCGCCGGTGCGGCATTGGCGGCGTCGGTGTTCGCCGATTCCGGCGCCGCCATCACCCTGGCCGCCGCGCTGCTCGGCGGCACGCTCACCGCAACCACGCATTTTTCCAAGGCCAGCACCCGCGCGGCGGTCAACACATCGCCCGAACCGTTGAGCAATGCCGCGGTCTCGTTCACGGAGGATGCGCTGGTCGCCGGCGGCAGCTGGCTGGCGATGGCCCAGCCGGCGATCTTCCTGGCGCTGCTGGCGGTGTTCGTGGTGGCCGCGCTGCTGATGCTGCGCTGGATCATCCGCGGCGCCCAGCGCCTGCTGCGCCGGGCCGACGATCCTGCCAGCCGCGGGGTTGGCTGACGGCCTGGCCCGCCGCCTCGGACGGCGGCTCGACCCACTGCCCTCAGATGGCGGCTTCGTCCGTCTCGCCGGTGCGGATGCGGATCACCTGCTCGACGTTGGTGACGAAGATCTTGCCGTCGCCGATGCGCCCGGTCTTGGCGGCCTTGACGATGGCATCGATGGCCGCATCCGCTGCATCGTCCGGCACCACCACTTCGATCTTGACCTTGGGCAGGAAATCGACCACGTACTCGGCGCCACGGTACAGCTCGGTGTGACCCTTCTGGCGCCCGAAACCCTTGACCTCGGTGACAGTCAGCCCGGTGATGCCAACGCCGGCAAGCGCCTCGCGGACTTCGTCGAGCTTGAACGGCTTGATCACCGCGGTGATTGACTTCATTTGCTTCTCCGTTGAGGTGCGATCCACCTAAGATAACCCATCGCGCGCGCCGATCCCGAACCGCCGACCGCCGGCGGCCTTTGGGCTACCCTTCGCGCGGCCGTGCCGCGGCGCTCACTCACGGAACCGCGAGGTGATCGGATAACGCCAGTCGCGGCCGAATGCCCGGTCGGTCACCCGCACACCCACCGGCGCCTGCCGGCGCTTGTATTCGCTGATCCGGATCAGCCTGACCACCTGGTGCACGGCGTCCTCGGGCAGGCCGGCGGCCAGCATTTGCTCCACCGACATGTTCCGTTCCATGTACATCTGGACGATCTCGTCGAGGATCTCGTAGGCCGGCAGCGAATCCTGGTCGGTCTGGTCCGGGCGCAGCTCGGCACTCGGCGCCCGCGTGATGATGCGCTCGGGGATCACCGGCGCCACCGTGTTGCGGTATTCCGAGAGCTTGTAGACCAGGGTCTTGGCGATGTCCTTGATCACCGCGAAGCCGCCGGCCATGTCGCCGTAGAGGGTGCAGTAACCCACCGCCATCTCCGACTTGTTGCCGGTGGTGAGGACGATGGCGCCGCTCTTGTTGGAGAGCGCCATCAGCAGCGTGCCGCGGATGCGGGCCTGGATATTCTCCTCGGTGGTGTCCTCCGGCAGGCCGCGGAATTCGTCGGCAAGGGTGCCGCGAAATGCCTGGAAGCAATCGCCGATCGGCCAGACGTCGTAGCGCACGCCGAGGCGCTCGGCCATGTCGCGCGCATCGTCGAGCGACATCGAGGCGGTATAGGCCGACGGCATCATCACTGCCCGCACGCGATCGGCGCCCAGGGCGTCGACCGCCACCGCCAGCGTCAGCGCCGAATCGATGCCGCCCGACAGGCCCAGGATCACCGAAGGAAAGCCGTTCTTGCCAACGTAGTCCTGCACGCCGAGCCTGAGCGCCTTGTAGACCTGCGCCAGGAAGTCGAGATCCGGCTCGACCCGCCCGTCGACTTGGACGCCGTCCGGTCCCTTCTCGACGTCGACCAGGAGCAGGTCCTCTTCGAACTCCAGCGCCTGCGCGGCCAGCGTGCCGTCACGCTGCAAGGCGAAGGTCTGGCCATCGAAGACCAGCTCGTCCTGGCCGCCCACCAGGTTGCAGGCCACCAGCGCCATGCCGGCGGCGCAGACGTTGTCCCGGGCGACGTCGAAGCGCGTGGCCCGCTTGTTGAGGTGATAGGGCGACGCATTCAGCGACAGCAGGACCTCCGCACCGGCCTCGCGCGCCAGCGCCGGCGCCCGCGGCAGCCAGAAATCCTCGCAGATGGCGATGCCGAAGCGCACGCCCTCGACCTCGAAGACCAGCGGCTCGCCGCCGGGCGCGAAATAGCGGATCTCGTCGAAGACCGAGTAGTTGGGCAACTCCATCTTGAGGTATTCGCCGATGACGGCGCCGCCCTTGAGCACTGCCGCCGCGTTGTGGCAATGCCGGCCGCGCCGGACCGGATAGCCCACCACCAGGTGCAGGTCCGGATGACGGCCGGATATCATGGCCACTCGCTGCAACGCCTCGACGGCCTTTGCATAGAATGCATCACGAAACAGCAAGTCCTCCGGCGGATAGCCGGACAGCGACAA
Organism: Pseudomonadota bacterium; assembly: GCA_023441105.1. The sequence continues at coordinate 11,032 of JAEZQX010000173.1, forward strand.
CTCCGGCGTCAGCAGTATCTGCGCTCCCGCCGCCACCGCGTCGCGCGTCGCCTGTTCGATGCGATCGACGTTCCCGCTGAAATCGCCCACCGTCTGATTGAGTTGGGCGCACGCAATTCTTACCGGCATGATGAAATCCAGGTCGAGGACTGGCGACGTTGATGCGGCGCATTATCGCATGCAGGTCCTCGACGGCCTGGATGGGCTGCGCGCCGAAGACTGGCTCAGGCTGCAGGATTCCGGGAGCAATCCGTTCATCGACTGGCGCTTCCTGAGCGCCCTCGCCGAGAGCGGCAGCGTCGGCGAAGGCACCGGCTGGCAGCCGCGTTTCGCGCTGCTCCAGCGCGGCAAGGAAGTGGTGGGCGCGGCGCCGCTCTTCGAGAAGCACCACTCCTATGGCGAGTACGTGTTCGACTGGGCCTGGGCGGACGCCTATCGCCGCAACGGCCTGCCGTACTACCCGAAGGGGCTGGTGGCGGTGCCCTTCACGCCGGTGCCGGGACCGCGCCTGCTCGCCGTCGACGCCGAGGCACGGTCGGCGCTCGCCGGCGGCCTGGTAACCATCGCGCAGCGGCTGCAGTGGTCGTCGCTGCACGTGCTGTTCCCCGATGCCGCGGCTGCCGAGGCGCTTGCCTCGCAGTCGCTGCTCGAGCGCAAGGGCGTGCAGTTCCACTGGCAGAACCCCGGCTACAGCAGCTTCGACGAGTTCCTCGGCCACCTCACCCAGCCGAAGCGCAAGAAGGTGCTGGCGGAGCGACGCAAGGTGCGCGAGGCCGGGGTCAGGATGACCGTGCTGTCCGGCGGCGAGATCACCGAGGGTGATTGGGACTTCTTCCATCGCTGCTACACGATGACCTATGCCCTGCATCACTCGACGCCCTACCTCGAGCGCTCGTTCTTCAGCCTGATCGGGCAATCGATGCCGGAGCACCTGGTGATGTTCGTCGCCCGCCGCGGCGACAAGGGCAAGCGCATCGCCGCCAGCCTGCTGTTCCATGACGGCCAGGCGATCTACGGCCGCTATTGGGGCGCGCTCGAATACATCCCGTGCCTGCACTTCGAGGCGAGCTACTACTCGCCGATGGAATGGGCCATCGCGCGCCGGCTGTCGCGCTTCGAGGGCGGCGCCCAGGGCGAGCACAAGATGGCGCGCGGATTCCTGCCGGTGCCGACCAGCTCGTTCCACTGGCTGGCGCATCCGGCCTTCAACGACGCGATCGCGCGCTACCTGGAGCGGGAGGCCGGCGGCATCGACGAGTACCTCGACGAGCTGCGCGAGCGCAACCCGCTGCGCGAAGGCGGCGCGACGACCTCTTAGGAGCGGGAGCCTGGGCTCCTAGTACATCGGCTTGGGCGTGGTCTCGTCGTAGCGGCCGATGCCGGCCATGATCTCGCTGGTGGCATCCTCGGGTCCGCCCCAGCCAAGCACCTTGACCCACTTGCCGGGCTCGAGGTCCTTGTAGTGCTCGAAGAAATGCTGGATCTGCGCCAGCCGCTCCGGCGCCAGATCCGTTGCCTTGCGCCAGTGCTTGTAGATGGGCAGCACCTTGTCGATCGGCACTGCCAGCAGCTTGGCGTCGCCGCCGGCCTCGTCGTCCATCTTGAGCACGCCAAGGGCGCGGCAGCGGATGACCGCGCCCACCGTCACCGGATGCGGCGTGACCACCAGCACGTCCACCGGGTCGCCGTCGTCGGCGATGGTGCGCGGGATATAGCCATAGTTGCACGGATAGTGCATGGCGGTGACCATGAAGCGGTCGACGAACAACGCGCCGGTGTCCTTGTCGACCTCGTACTTGATTGGGTCAGCGTTCATCGGTATTTCGATGATCACGTTGAACTCCCCCGGGAGGTTCTGGCCGGGCCCGACTCGATCTAGATTCATGCAATCATTATAGTGATCGGCTCCGGGCAGCGAGGCGGCGCGTGCCATCCGCGTTCGTCGGCCCGACGAGCAGCAGCAAGATTCAAGGGAGCCACCAAGATGCCAATCGCAGCAAAACAGCACCAGCACTTCATCGACAACCGGTCGCAGTCCGCCAGCGGCGGCGCGGTCATCGAGGTCGTCGACCCATCCACCGGCCTCGCCGTCGGGTCGCTCGCCCGCGGCACGGCGGCGGACATCGACCGGGCGGTCGCCGCCGCCCGCGCCGCCTACGATAAGGCCTGGAGCACCACGCCGGCGGTCACCCGGGGCCGTATCCTGCAGCAGTGGTCGCGCCTGGTGACGGACCACGCCGAGGAGCTCGCCCTGCTCGAATGCGTGGATACCGGCAAGCCGATGCGCCAGGCCCGCAGCGATGCCACCGCGCTGGCGCGCTACTTCGAGTTCTACGCCGGCGCCGCCGACAAGCTGCACGGCCAGACCCTGCCTTATCTCGAGGGCTACACCGTACTGACCATCCGCGAGCCGCACGGGGTCACCGGCCACATCGTGCCGTGGAACTATCCGATGCAGATTTTCGGCCGCTCGGTTGGCGCCGCCATCGCTACCGGCAATGCCTGCGTCGTCAAGCCGGCGGAGGATGCCTGCCTGTCGCTGCTGCGGGTGGCCGAGCTGGGCGCCGAAGCCGGCCTGCCGGCCGGCGTCCTCAACATCGTCACCGGCCTCGGCATCGAAGCCGGCGCCGCCCTGGCCGCGCATCGTGGTATCGATCACATCTCCTTCACCGGCTCGACCGCCACCGGCACGGCGGTCGCCCAGGCCGCCGCGGCCCATCATTGCCCGGTCACCCTCGAGCTGGGCGGCAAGTCGCCACAGCTGGTCTTCGCCGATGCCGACCTCGACGCCGCCCTGCCGGTGCTGGTCAACGCCATCATCCAGAACGGCGGCCAGACCTGCTCCGCCGGCAGCCGGATCCTGGTCGAGCGCAGCATCGCCGACGAGGTGACGCGGCGCCTGGGCGATCGCTTCTCGAAGCTGGTGGCCGGCCCCGGCGAGCAGGACCTGGATCTCGGACCGCTCATCTCGGCCAGGCAGCAGCAGCGCGTCGCCCGCCTGCTGGAGGACGCCCTGGCCGGCGGCACCCGGGTCGCGGCCGAAGGCACCGTCGCCAAGGACGCGCCGGCCGCCGGCTTCTACCAGAAGCCGCTGCTGATCGCCGACCTGCCGGCCGACCACAAGCTGGTGCGCGAGGAGGTCTTCGGCCCGGTCCTGGTGGTCCAGACCTTCGACGACGAGGCCCACGCGGTGCGGCTCGCCAACGGCACGGACTACGGCCTGGTGGCAGGCATCTGGACGCGCGACGGCGCCCGCCAATTGCGGCTGGCGCGCAAGCTGCAGAGCGGCCAGGTCTTCATCAACAACTACGGCGCCGGCGGCGGCGTGGAGCTGCCCTTCGGCGGCGTCAAGCACAGCGGCTACGGCCGGGAGAAGGGCTTCGAGGCGCTCTACGGCTTCACCACGCTGAAAACTGTCGCCATCCAGCACGGTTGACCGGGCGGGCAAGGGAGAACACAGGATGAGACTCAAGGACAAGGTAGCGGTGGTCACCGGCGCCGGCTCGGGCTTCGGCGCAGGCATTGCCGAGCGCTTCGCCGCCGAAGGCGCGGCGGTGCTCGTCAACGACGTCAACGACGAGAACGGCGAACGGGTTGCCAAGGCGATCCGCGACAGCGGCGGCCAGGCGGCCTATGTCCGCGGCGACGTCTCGCAGGACGCGGACACCGCTGGCATGCTGGCCGCGGCGCTGAAGAGCTTCGGCAAGGTCGACATCGTAGTCAACAACGCCGGCGTCTCGCACCGCAACCAGCCGATGCTGGACGTGAGCGAGGCCGATTTCGACCGCGTCTTCGCCATCAACGTGAAGGGCGTGTTCTGGAGCGCCAAGCACTTCGTGCCCTACTTCCGCAAGCAAGGCGGTGGCTGCTTCGTCAACATCGCGTCCACCGCCGGCGTGCGGCCGCGGCCGGGGCTGGTCTGGTACAACGGCAGCAAGGGCGCGCTGATCGTCATCTCCAAGACGATGGCGGTGGAGCTCGCGCCGGATCGGATCCGCGTCAACGCCATCAATCCGGTGGCGGGAGAGACGCCGCTGCTGGCCACCTTCATGGGCCAGGACACCCCTCAGATGCGGGAGAAGTTCGTCTCGACGATCCCGCTGGGCCGGCTCTCGCAGCCGCGCGACATCGCCAACGCCGCGCTATTCCTTGCGTCCGACGACGCCGACTTCATCACCGGCGCCTGTCTCGAGGTCGACGGCGGGCGCTGCGTCTGATCCCGGCTGGGCGCTGCCCACCCCGCCGGCGTCCGCGATGCCGGCGTCCGGCCCGGACGCCCCGTTGGCAAGCGGGGCCCGGTCCTGCAGGTCCTGGCGATCCGGCCGGGCAATCGCCGGCACCGCACCGACATCGCCGGCAGTGACCAGGGCGGACGCCTCGTCGGGATCGTTGCTGTCAGCCGGGGCCACGCCGGCGGCACCCGCTGCCGCAGCCGCACCAGCGGCCGCATGGGCCGCGCCGACTGCCGATGCCGCGACGGCGCTGGAAAGCC
>JAEZQX010000177.1 GCA_023441105.1 Pseudomonadota bacterium
ACCCCCCCCGGCCGGGCGGGGGGCCCCCCGGGGCCGCCACTGGGACGCCGCAGTGGCGCAATGGCGCCAGCTGCGCAGCGATGAAGGTGCCTCGTTCGACGTCGAGGTGCTGCTGGAAGCCGCCGACGTCGCACCGATGGTCACCTGGGGCACCAGCCCGGACCAGGGGGCGACCATCGATGCCGTGGTGCCGGATCCGGCAGCCGAGCCGGATGCGACCCGGCGCCGCGGCATGTCCCGGGCCCTGGCCTACATGGATCTGGCGCCCGGCCAGCGTCTCGACGGCCTGCCGATCAGCCACGCCTTCATCGGCTCGTGCACCAATGGCTGGCTCGAGGATCTGCGCGATGCCGCCCGCATCCTGCGCGGCCGGCGCGTTGCGCCTGGCGTTCGCGCCATCGTCGTGCCGGGATCGAGCAATGTGCGCGCGCAGGCGGAAGCGGAAGGCATCGGCCAGGTGTTCCGGGAGGCAGGCTTCGAGTGGCGCCAGGCCGGATGCTCGATGTGCGTGGCGATGAACGACGACCACCTCGTCGCCGGCGATCGCTGCGCCTCCAGCACCAATCGCAACTTCGAAGGGCGGCAGGGCGCAGGCGCGCGCACCCATCTGATGAGTCCGGCGATGGTGGCAGCTGCGGCGGTCAGCGGCGCCATCACCGACGTTCGCCGCCTGCTGCCCGCCTGAGGACGATTGCCATGGAACCCTTCATCCGGATGACCGGCATAGCGGCTGCGCTGCCCCAGGCCAATATCGACACCGACCAGATCATGCCCAAGCAGTTCCTCAAGGGCATCGATCGCAGCGGGCTGGCCGACGGCTTCCTGTTCGATCTCCGCTTCGAGGCGCCAGGCCGCAAGCGCCCGGGTTTCCTGCTCAACTGCCCGCCCTGGGACGGGGCCTCGCTGCTGATCACCGGTCCGAACTTCGGCTGCGGCTCGAGCCGGGAGTACGCGGTCTGGGGCATGCGCGAGCTCGGTATCCGGTGCGTGATCGGCACGACCTTCGGCGGCATCTTCGCCGACAACTGCGCGCGCAACGGCGTGCCGGCAATCACACTGGATGCCGGCGAGATCGAGCGTTTGATGGCGCTTGCCGCCGATCCGGCGCGCTGCATGATGACGGTGGACCTGGAGGCCCAGGTGATCGAGACACCGGCGGACGGAAAGAGGCTCCCGTTCGAGTTCAACGGGATGCTGCGGCAGATGCTGCTGCAGGGACAGGATGCCGTGGGCTTGACGCTCGAGTACCTTGAGGAGATCCAGCGCTTCGAGGCCGGGCACCACGAGCGGCAGCCGTGGCTGGCTTGAGCTGCTTCTTCAAGGCTCGAGGTTCGCTTCCCTCCCTGTCCCTGCCTGCGCCTGGATGACTCACGTGGGCTGCGGTGCAGGTCGGCGGCGAAGCCCGAACTGCTGGTAAGCTGCGAGGGCTTGCCCCTCGGAGCAAGATCGAAGACGACACCAAGCGCTGCCGGCCGAGGTCCGGCCGCCGAGACGCGCCTTGCGCAGACTACAAGGAGATCCCATGGAGTTGAAGCTCGTCCTCTGTTCCGCGCTGTTCATTTCCGCTGCCGCGTCTGCGCAACCGCTTCAGCAGGTCAGTCCGGAGAAAGCCGGATTTTCCGCCGAGGGGCTGGCGCGGATCGACAAGTTCTTCGAGCGCGAGATCGCTGCAGACCGTGTGCCGGGTGCGGTGGTCGCCATCGCCCGCGACGGCCGGCTCGTCCACTACAAGGCCTACGGCTACCTGAACAAGGCAAGCAACGAGCCGATGCCGCTCGACGCCATCTTCCAGCTGGCGTCGATGACCAAGATCATGACCTCGGTCGGCGCCCTCACCCTCAACGAGCAGGGCCGCCTGCCGCTCAAGTCGCGCCTCGGCGAATACTTCCCTGCATTCGAGGACATGAAGCTCGGCAAGGTGTCGGCCAGCGGCGAGATCTCCACCGAGCCCGCCAAGCCGATCTTCATCCACGACCTCTTCCGGCATACCTCCGGCATCGTCTATGGCGGGCGCGGCAACACCCCGATCCACAAGCTCTATCCGGGCGGGTCGGCCACGGCCGCGGCCGATTTCACCGGCGAGGAGTTCCTCGCCAAGCTCTCGTCGCTGCCGCTGCTCTACCAGCCTGGCACCGTCTGGGACTACTCCTTCTCCACCGACGTGCTCGGCCTGGTGGTAGAGAAGGTCACCGGCAAGCAGCTCGGCGAGTACCTCAAGGAGGCGGTGTGGGACAAGGTGAAGATGCCGAACACCCATTTCGACGTGCCGGAGGCCGACCGCAAGCGCATCGCCCGGCCCCTGCCGAAGGACCCCATCACCGGCAAGGACCAGCGCATCGCGAGCCTCGACAAGCCGATGAAGTTCCATTGCGGCGGCGCCTGCGCCTACGCCACCGTCGGCGACTACCTGCGCTTCGGGCAGATGCTCCTGGACGGCGGCAGCATCGACGGGCAGCGGGTCCTCAGCCCGAAGACGGTTGCCGTGATGACCAGCGACCATCTCGGCCCGAACATCAAGAATCAGGTTGCCGGCACCGAGCCGCATCGCGACGGCTATGGCTTCGGACTGGGGGTCGCGGTACGGCTCCATGACGGCGTCGCCGCGACGCCCGGCTCCAAGGGCGACTATTCCTGGAACGGCGCTAACGGGACTTCGTACTGGGCAGATCCACGGGAGCGGCTGGTGGTGGTGGTCGGGACGGCGGCGCCAGGGGAAATCCGCAAGTACTACCGCGAGCAGACGGGCGCGCTGGTCTACGGCGCGATGACGGAGTTGCGCGGCGACTCCGAGCGCTGAGGCCCGGCCGGGGTCGAGGCGCTAGCGCTTGAGCACGTCCTGCCACTCCGGATGGCGTGCGATCTGCGCCTTGGCGAAGGGGCAGAGCGGGAGTATCGAACGGCCCTCGGCGCGCGCGTCCTCGGCGGCGCGCCGGACCCGCGCCAGGCCGCCCGCGCGTCCCCGCCGCGCCGCCGG
>JAEZQX010000211.1 GCA_023441105.1 Pseudomonadota bacterium
GGCCAGGGACGGGCGCCGGCGGCGCTCCCGCGGCACGGCCGATCACCAGGAGCCTGGGCCAGGCTTCTAGGCATGCATGTTGCCCGGCGGGCGGCTCGAGCCTCCCAGAGGTTCCACCTTCCGAGGAAGCGCCAATGACACAGGAGCAGCACGAGAAGCAGGATCACGGCTTCTCCTCCGCCCACGCCCGCGATCGCTTCGCGCTCGAAGAGATGAAGTGACCGGCGGCCTGCTCTTGCGGATGGCGGCCGCCGGCGCGGCGGCGCTGGTGGCATCCTGCTCCGGCATCCAGTCCACCTTTTCCACCTTCGGCAGCGAAGCCGAGTCGACGCGGGCGCTGACCGTGGCGATGGTCAGCGGTGCGACCGTCATCACCGTCGCGGTGCTGGCGCTCGCCGTCCATGCCGTGCGGGCGCCGGAAGGCAGGCTGGATCATCGGCGCGGCATGCGCGTGATCCTGTGGCTCGGTGCCATCGGTCCCACCCTGATCCTCGCCGCCCTGCTCGCGTCGACGCTGCCGACCATGCGCACGCTGGCCGCCAAGCCCGGCGACCTGGAGATCCGGGTCGACGGCGAACAGTTCTGGTGGCGGGTGCAGTACCAGCCGGCTAACGGCGAGCCGGTAGAAGCGGCCAACGAGATCCGCCTGCCCGTCGGCCGCACCGTCACCTTCCTGCTGACGAGTCCCGATGTCATCCACAGCTTCTGGATTCCCGGACTGGCCGGCAAGATGGACATGATCCCCGGCCGCACCACCCGGCTGGTGGTGCAGGCGACTGCGCCGGGCCAGTATCGCGGCGCCTGCGCGGAGTTGTGCGGCCTCAGCCATGCGCTGATGGCCTTCGACGTCACCGCGATGGCGGCGGCGGACTTCGATCGCTGGCTGGCGGCGCAGGCGCAACCGGCGACCGCGCCCGGAGGATCCGGCGGGCAGCTCTTCGATCAGTACGGCTGCCTCGGCTGTCATCGGGTGCGCGGCCTGCCGCAGGGCTCGCCCATCGGCCCGGACCTGACCCACTTCGGATCCCGCCCGACGCTGGCGGCGTCCACGCTGCCGATGGAGCTGGCCGCGGTGGCGAAGTTCATCCGCGATCCCGCGGCGATCAAGCCGGCAGCGCTCATGCCGGGCTTCCACGACATGCCGGACGAGGACGCGCGGGCGATCGCGGGCTGGCTGATGGAGTTGCGCTAGTGGCGGACTTCGTCGTACCGGACCAGGACGATCCGGCGGTCCGCGCGGCCCAGGAGGAGCGCCTGCGCGCGGTCTGGGAGCCGCCCAAGGGCCTGTTCCTGCGCTGGACGGACACCAACAACGACGCGGTCGGCTCCTGGTACACGCTCACCGCCTTCGGCATGCTCCTCTTCGCCGGGATGCTGGCGCTGGTCATGCGCGCTCAGCTGGCCGTGCCGGACAACGACCTGGTCTCCGCCTCCACCTTCAACCAGCTGTTCACGCTGCACGGCTCGGCGATGATGTTCCTGTTCGCCGTGCCGATGTTCGAGGCCGTGTCGATCCTGCTGCTGCCGCAGCTCCTCGGCGCCCGCGACCTGCCATTCCCGCGGCTGTCGGCCTTCGGTTACTGGAGCTTCCTGATCGGCGGCGTGTTCGTCTGCGGCTCGATCTTCTTCGGTGCCGCTCCCGACGGCGGCTGGTTCATGTACCCGCCGCTGGCGACCGATACCAAGCTCTCCGGGATCGGCGCCGACATCTGGATGCTCGGCCTGTCCTTCATCGAGGTCTCGTCGATCGCCGCCGCGGTGGAGCTGATCGTCGGCGTGCTCAAGTGCCGGCCGCCGGGGATGCGGCTCAACCTGATGCCGCTCTACGCCTGGTACATCCTGGTGGTCGCGGTGATGATCCTGTTCGCCTTCCCGCCGCTCATCGCCGGCGACATCCTCTTCGAGATGGAGCGGCTGCTGGACTGGCCGTTCTTCGATGCCGCGCGCGGCGGCGATCCCCTGCTGTGGCAGCACCTGTTCTGGATCTTCGGCCATCCGGAGGTCTACATCATCTTCCTGCCGTCGGTGGCGATCTTCGCGATGGTGGTGCCGACCTTCGCCCGCCGCCATCTGCTCGGCTATCCCTGGATCGTGCTGGCCGCCGTCGGCACCGGCTTCCTGAGCTTCGGCCTGTGGGTCCACCACATGTTCACCACCGGCCTGCCGAACATCAGCCTCGGCTTCTTCTCGGCGGCATCCGAGGCGGTGGCGATACCGACGGCGGTGCAGATCTTCGCCTTCATCGCCACGCTGTGGGCCGGGCGCGTGGTCTGGTCGACGCCGATCCTCTACGGCGCCGGCTCGCTGGCGATCTTCGTGATCGGCGGACTGACCGGCGTCATGGTGGCCATCGCGCCCTTCGACTGGCAGGCGCACGACACCTACTTCATCGTCGCCCACCTGCACTACGTGCTGATCGGCGGCTCGGTCATGCCGCTGTTCGCGGGCCTCTACTACTACTGGCCGCTATTCACCGGCAAGAAGCTTTCGGACCGGCTCGGCAGGACCGCCTTCTGGCTGATGTTCGTCGGCTTCAACGTCGCATTCTTCCCGATGCACATCGCCGGGCTGATGGGCATGCCCCGGCGCGTGTACACCTATCCGGACCAGCTCGGCATCAGCCTGCTGAACCTGGTGTCGTCGATCGGTGCCTTCGTGCTCGCCGCCGGCATCGCCGTGGTGGTCGTCGACCTGCTGCTGTCGCCGCGGCGCCCGAAAAGCCAACGCAACCCGTGGCAGGCCGGCACGCTCGAATGGCTGGCGCATCCGCGGGGAGATCATTGGGGCGTGCGCACGGTACCCCTGATCGAGAGCCGCTACCCGATCTGGGACCAGCCGGGCTTCGTCAAGGCCGTCGACGAGGGGCGCTTCTTCCTGCCCGATGCCGACGACGGCAAGCGTGAGCTGATGATCACGTCGGTGCTCGACGCGCGGCCGCTGCAGGTGATGCGCATCGGCGGCCCGACCGTCAAGCCGATGCTGGCCGCGGTCACGCTCGGCAGCGTCTTCATCCTCACCACCTTCCACTTCTACCTGGCGGCGGCCGCGGGTGCCGTCGCCGCGCTGGCCGCGATCCTCTGGTGGCTCTGGACCGGCACCGGCATCATGCCGGAGAAGAAGGAAAAGCATGCGGGCCTCGGCGTGGTGCTGCCGCTCTCGTCCTCCGGGCCGCGGTCGCCGGGCTGGTGGGCGATGTTCATCACCATGATGGCGGATTCCACCGCCTTCGCGAGCCTGGTCTTCGGCTATCTCTTCTACTGGACGATCCATCCCGAGTTTCCGCCGGCCGGCCAGCCGGGGCTGGAGGGGCCGGGCGTTCGATGGCCGATGATCGCCATGGCCCTGTTGCTGGCGACCTGGCTGCTGACGGTGGGCGCGCGCGAGTGGAACGCCGCAGGGCGCGTGCTTGCCGCGCGAATTGCCCTGATCGCGGCGGCCGCGGCCAGCGCGGCTGGCGGCCTCGCCGCGCTGGCGGGGCCGTGGACCAGCGGGCTCGATCCGGCCGCGCACGTCTATCCTGCCATCGTCTGGGTGCTGGTGATCTGGGTGGCGGCGCATGCGGCGCTGGCCATCGTCATGCTGCTCTACGTGCTTGCTCGCAGCCTCGCCGGGCGCATGACGCCGACGCACGACGGCGACCTGCGCAACATCACCGTGTACCAGCACTTCATCGCCCTGAGCGCGGTGACCACCTTTCCCTTGCTCGCCTTCTTCCCGGGGCTGGGATGATCGACAGGCGCGCCGACGGCACCCGCCGACTCAGGAACACCCTGTGGGCGCTGATCGCGTCGCCGACCGTCTGGGCGCTGCACTTCCTGTTCTGCTACGTCTACGCCGCAGTGCTGTGCGCCAAGACGGGACGCTTCGAGTCGCTCGACGACGTGCGCTTCGCCATCACCATGGCCACCGTCGTGTCGCTGCTGCTGGTGGCCACCTGCGGCTACTTCGCCTGGCGCGAGACGCTGATCGAAGGCGATCCGCCGCCGCACCAGGAGAGCACCGACGAGGACCGGCTGCGCTTTCTTGCAGTGGCGACCATGCTGTTGTCGGCGCTGAGCTTCGTCGCCATCGTCTTCACGGCGATGCCGGCGTTCATCTTCGGGGATTGCCGATGAGCCCGCGGCCCAGGCAGCGCTGGCTCGCGGCCGGCATCGCCATCCTCGCCGGCGCCTGGCTGCTGGCAGCCTCCGGCTATGGCATGACCGGCCACATGGCGGCTCACATGGCTGCCGTGGCAGTGGCCGCCCCGTTGCTGGCGATCGGCCTGGCGGGATCGCGCTTCGACCCGGCGACCCGCTGGCCCGCGCTGGTCGCGCCGCTGACCATGTCGCTGGTGGAAATGGTCGTCGTCTGGGGCTGGCACATGCCGGCGGCGCGTGCCGCGGTCGCGGTCAGCGCCGGCGCGCTGGCCCTGGAGCAGGCGACGTTCGTCGTCGCCGGGCTGCTGCTGTGGAGCGCCTGTCTCGGCACCCTCGACGCGCCGGGCAGCGCCCGCCGCGCTGCCGGCATCGCGGCGATGCTGCTGACGACCATGCACATGACGCTGCTGGGCGTGCTGCTGGCGCTCGCGCCGCGGACGCTCTTCGACACCAGCGGCTTCACCTGCCTCGGGGTCAGCGTGGCGCCGCTTGCCGACCAGCAGATCGGCGGCGTGGTCATGCTGTTCGTCGGCGGGGTCAGCTACCTGGCGGGCGGGCTGTACCTGCTGTCGCGGCTGCTGCGTCCCGATGCGGCGCAGCCCTGGGGGGTCGGGGATGCCGGAGCCAGGCCGTGAGCCCGGGTTCGACCGGCAAGGTGGCGCCATGGTCCTGAAGCTGACCTGGAAGCGCATCGCCGGCGCGACGCTGGCGGCCGTGGTGCTCGGCATGGCGCTGGCCTGGTCCGGCGTGATCAACATCGGCGCCTCCACCGGCCACTGGGCCGTCACCGACTGGTTCCTGCACTGGGCGATGCGCAATACCGTGCGCACTTATGCGGCCTTGACCGTCGACCGCAGCAAGGCCGATCCGCCTGGCGACAGCGGGCAGCTGGTATCGGCCGCCGGCCACTACGCGGCCCAATGTGCGGTCTGCCACGGCGCGCCGGGCGAGCAGCCGTCCCCGGTCATCCAGGCGGCCACGCCACCGCCGCCGGACCTGGCGGAGACCGCGGGCAGCTGGAGCGGGCGCGAGCTCTTCTGGATCGTGAAGCACGGCATCAAGTTGACTGCCATGCCGGCCTGGCCGGTGCAGGACCGCGACGACGAGGTCCGGCTGATGGCGGCCTTCGTGGCGCGGCTGCCGGACATGACCCCGGAGGAATACCGGCGGCTCGCCTACGGCGACGGCGGGCGCGTGACCAGCGGCAAGGTGACCCGCCTCGAGGAGGCGCTGCCGGATTGCAACCGCTGTCATGCCGACGACGGCCGCGGACAGGCCGACATACCGGTGCTGGCGGGCCAGAAGCCGGCGTACCTCGCGCAAGCGCTGCATGCCTTCGCCGCCGGCCGGCGCTCGAGCGCGGTGATGACGGCGGCAGCGGCGCGCGTCGACCCGAGCCTGTTTCCGGCGCTGGCCGAGCACTACGCAAGCCAGCCGCGCCGCGACACCACCGCGGCGCCTGGCAC
>JAEZQX010000286.1 GCA_023441105.1 Pseudomonadota bacterium
GGGGGGGGGGCCACGTCCTGGTCCGGAATGTTCGTCGCCTCCTGGACTTCGGCGATGTACTGCATCAGGAACTCCTGCTGCCCGCGATCCAGACCGTCGCCGCGCACCACGATGCGAGCCGCCTGCCCGGGATCGAGCCCGGCCACGATCTGCGCCAGCGTGTCGCCGTAGTACGGGAAGTGGATGCGATCCTCCGGGATCGGCAGGTCGAGCCCGCTACGGGCAAGGCCCTGGCGCCAGGCGTCGATCCACGACTTCTTCAGGTCGACGGAGTCGAGATTCTCCTGTGCGCGGCCATGGACGAACACCAGCTCACGAGTCATCGCAGTCTCCTTGCCAGCATCAGTTCGCGCAGGCGGCCGGCGCCCGCGGGGTTGAAGTGGGTCCACAGGGAAGGCAGCAGCTCGCGCTGGATGCCCTCCAATCCGTCCGGCAATGCGACGCCGAAGGCGGGGAGCAGGGCCCAGCCGCGGGCAAGCATCGGAAACGGCGGGTGCCGCGGCTGGTGCATCGGGGGAGGCAACGGCAGGTTGGACGAAGCGCCTCGCAGGTCGCCAGACAGCAACGCCAAATCGAAGAACGACAGCGACAGGTCCCGCGACAGCTCGCGCGACAGCTCGTGCGACAGCATCCGATCGATGTCGCGGATCGCATCGGTCCTGCGCTGGTCGTGCAAGGCGTATGCCACGTGAAGCGCGAGGGTCGGATCGATCATGACATCGTCCGACCCCGTCTGGCCGTAGCGCATCTGCCGTGCCAGCCCCGCCATGCTGTCCGCCTGGGGATGGAAGACGCCGCTGCGGGCGGCGCTTGCGACCAGGCGGCGCAGCTCGCGCAGATGCGCGGCGCGCCGCTGGAATTCCTCCCAGCGCGATGCGCCGAAAGCCGGCTCGTAGGCGACGTCGACCAGCTCGTCGTCGTCGAATTCCAGCGTGGCGATGAAACCTTCGACAACCGGCACCAAGACGCCGCTGCCGTTGCCCGCGATCAGCAGCAGGTTCTCGGACGTGCCGGCGAGCTCCAGGGCCATCCGGATCTCGTCCCCGCTGCGCTCGAACCATGGGCGGGCGCCGAGGCAGTCGGCGACCTCCGCGCCCCTGACGACGATCCCGCACCTGGGACCTGGCATCCAGCCAGGCACGGGCTCAGCGCCGGTGGCGGCGCCGCGAGCTTCCGGCCGCGCGCCACCCGGCACCGAACTGGGCACCGTCCCAGGCATCCTCCTGCGGCGGCCGTCCTCGGGATCGACGGCCGCGCCATCGCCGCGCCGCAGGAACGCCTCCAACTGCGCGTCGAAGCGCGCCTGTGCCGATGGTCGAAGCACCATTGCGGATGGTCCGGCTGATGGCTCAGCGGACGGAGCAGCGCCCGGCCCTCCCGGGTGTGCGGCGCGCGCCGCTTCCAACGCCGCCGGCAGGCTGTCGAGCTGCGCTAGCCAGGCGTCGTCGTCGGAGGTGATGCGCGCATCCGGCACCTGGTCGACCGCAAGCGGCAGCGCCAGTGCGGCAAGCCGGCGCGGCAGTTCGTCGAGCAGGCAGGATTTCAGCGGCCGCGGTCGCACCAGTTGCAGCCTGCGGCCATCGCGTTCTGCCTCCTTGACCGCGGCGGGGAGGCGGCCGCTGACCGCATCGAGCAGCGCCTGCGTGTACACCGCATGAAAAGAGGCGCTGGCTGCCGCCGGATCCTTGACTTCCAGCGCCGGGCGGCCGAGGGTGGTCGCGAAGAAGACATCCACCGCCTGCTCGGGTCCGGGCACCGGATCGTTGGGAAAGATCTCGCTGCCGGTGACGCCCTGCGCCTGGATGCCTTCGGCGGCGGTGCGGCAGGCATCGGAAATGAACACCACGTGCGGGATGCCGCTGCGACGCGCGAGCACGATGCTGCCCTCGACGTTGACCGCTGCCGACGGATCCACCGGGGCATCCGACAACAGCCAGTATTCGCCGTAGCGGATGTTGACGCCGTGGCCGGCGAAATAGACGATCAGCTGCTCGATAGCCCCGCTGTCCACCAGCGTCCGGATCGCCCGCTTGATGGCGCCGATCTCCACCGGCTGCTGTTCATCGGTGAAGACGAGCACGCGACGTGGCGCCAGCCCCTGCGCCAGCGCCCAGCGCTCCATCGAGCGGGCGCCACTGGCGGCATCATTGAGCACGGGCAGGCCGCCGGTCCGATTCACGCCGATCAATACCGCGGCTCGCGACATACAGCCCACCTGACTGCGACAAGCTACGCTGGATGCTACGCGGGAACGGGGGCGTTAGGATAGCGGTCCCAGGCCGCCTCGCGAGGAGTTCGATGTGAAATTTTCAGTCAGCCATGCCCAGGATTCGGCGTTCGTGCGCCGCGGCCTGCGCTCCTTCTTCGAGTACCGCGACCTCGGCATCCTCGACGCCACCGACGGCGCGGTGGTGGCGCATGTCATCCGGGCGATCCCCGGCGCCCCGGCCATCAGCGAACGCCATCACCACGACGTGAGCTTCCAGCTGGTCTACGTCATGAAGGGTTGGATCAAGTTCCACTACGAAGGGGTCGGCGAGGTGCTGCTGGAACCCGGCACCTGCGTCCACCAGCCGCCCGGCATCCGTCACACCGAGCTGGGTCATTCGGATGACCTCGAGTTGCTGGAGATCGTGATGCCTGGGCGGTTCGAAACGCAGACCGATGAGCCTGCCGCCCAGGAGGCTGCGCGCTAGCCCATCACGTCCTAGCCCTAGCTCTCACGCCCTGGCGCTGGCCCGCTGCCAGGCCAGCATGGCCCCGGCCAGCACCAGCAGGGCCAGCGCGCTGAGCGCCAGCGACCAGTGGATGCCGATCGCGCCGCCCAACAGCCCGACGGTGACGCCGGCGAAGGCCCGCAGGCCGAGCGACGACATGTTGAACAGGCCGATCACGCGCCCGCGGATCGCCGGCGGCGCGTTGATCTGTACCAGCGTCTGGGCCATGGCCGAGAAGGCGAGTTCGACGAAGCCGGCGACGAACAGCAGGACCAGCGCCAGCGGAAACACGCTGGCGAGGGCGAAGCCGGCAATGGCCAGGCACCACAGCATCGCCAGGGTGAAGGCGGTGCGCACCTGCGGCTGCAGCAGGCCGCGGCTTTCCAGCAGCACGCCGGCCAGCAAGGCGCCGGCGGCGTCGGCCGCCAGCAGCGCGCTGTAGGAGAAGTCGGCGTGCAGGTGCCCGAGGTCGCTGGCGAAGGCCGGCATCTGGGCCTGGTAGGCGTTGCCGATGAACAGCGAGGCACCGCCGGCGAGCAGGGTCATCGACGCTACCGTGCGATTGCCGGCGATGTCGCGGATGGTCTGCACGATGTCGGCGATGCCGCGCACGGCGCGCGGCGGCACCGGTGCCCCCTTGCGGAACTTCGGTCCGTATGGCGCTTTCCAGAGCCACAGCAGCAGCGGCAGGTAGAAGATCGCATTCGCCACCAGGCCCCAGACCGGGCCCAGGACCAGCAGGAAACCGGCGCCGACGGCCGGTCCGGCCAGCAGGCCGAGCCAGCGGGCGGTGGCGTTGAGCCGCACCGCGCTTTGCAGCAACTCGCCGCCGACGACATCGTGGATCAGCACCTGGCTGGGCGGGGCCCAGAAGACGCCGGCGAATCCGTGCAGCACCAGCAGCGCCATCGCATGCCACATCTGCAGCGTGTCGGTCACCAGGAAGTACGCCCAGCCGAGCGACGCGCCGATGAACAGCAGCATGCCGATCTGCACCAGCCGTCGCGGGTCGAAGCGGTCGGCAAGCGCGCCCGACCACACCGAGAACAGCAGGAAAGGCACCCAGTGCGAGATGACGGCAAAGCCGGCCAGCTCCGGCGACGCGAACTTCTCGTGCATCATCCAGTAGCTGATGACGTGCTCGATGCTGTCCGCCATCATGGCCAGCGCATTGGTCAGGAAGTAGACGCGATAGCCGGGGTGGTGCAGCGCTGCGAAGGCGCGCTGGGAGGCGGGTGCGGTGGTGCTCAAGGAAGCTGCCTGCTGGCTGGGGTGGGGTCTCGTTATACCATTTCGCCATGACGCCCCCGCTTCCATGACCACTGCAGCCGGCAACGCCGGCAGCACCGACACCGCCGCCCTTCTGAAAGCCAACCGCCGCGGCATACTCTTCATGTGCACGGCGATGGGCTGCTTCGTCGTCAACGATTCCCTGGTCAAGTACGCCAGCCAGTCGATGCCGGCCTCGCAACTGATCTTCCTGCGGGGGCTCATGGCGACGCTGCTGGTGCTGGGCATCGTGCGAGCCACCGGCGCCGCCCGTCGCACCGGCGAGGTGATGCGCGGCTGGGTCGCGGTGCGCGCCTGGGTCGACGCGCTCGCCACCTTCACCTACCTCATCGCCCTCTTCCACCTGCCGATCGTCAATGCGACGGCGATCATGATGACCTCGCCGCTGATCATCGCCATGCTGGCGGCGCTCTTCATGGGCGAGCGGGTCGGCGCCAGCCGCTGGGCGGCGATCGTGCTGGGCTTCATCGGGGTGTTGTTGATCATCCAGCCGCGGGCCGAAGGCTTCAACGCCTATTCGCTGCTATGCCTCTTCGGCACCGTGCTGATGTCGGTGCGCGACCTGCTCACCCGCCGCGTCGCCGCCCGCGTGCCGTCCACCATCATCACCCTGGCGACGGCGCTGGCCGTCACCCTGCTCTCCAGCGTCGCGTCGGCGGTGGAAGGCTGGGGTCCGTTCGGGCTCTTCGAGTTCTCGCTGCTGGCCGCGGCATCGATCTTCCTCGCCGGCGGCTACTACGGCATCGTGGTCGGCATGCGCCACGGCGAGATGTCGGTGATCGGACCCTTCCGCTATTCCGGCCTGATCTGGGCGCTGCTGATCGGCTTCGCCGTCTGGGGCGACCTGCCGAACGCGATGGGCTGGATCGGCATCGGCCTGCTCACCGGCTCGGGCCTCTATGTCGTCTACAGCGAGCGGCTGCGCGCCGAGAGATCGCCGCGCCCCGCGAATTGACTCGTTCGTCTCCGCCACCTAGCATGGCTGCCTCGCCGGGAGGCTCGGATGAACGATCACGAATTCACCCTTCACATCGATGCGCGCTTCCTCAGCCCGTATGCGATGTCCGCATTCGTCGCGCTGACCGAGAAGGGCGTGCCTTTCCAGCTGCGCAAGGTCGACCTGACGGGAAAGGAGCACCTGGAGGATGAATATTCCCGGCTGTCGCTGACGCGGCGCATCCCGACGCTGACGCACGGTGACTTCCACCTGTCCGAATCCTCCGCCATCGCGGAGTACCTCGAGGACATCCTGCCTCCGCCCAGGCATTTCCCGCTCTACCCGCAAACGCCCCAGCCGCGCGCGCAAGCCCGGCAATTGCAGGCCTGGCTGCGCAGCGACCTGATGCCGATCCGCGAGGAGCGGACCACCGAGGTCGTCTTCCTGCAGCCGGCGAAGCAGCCACTCTCGGCGGACGCCACCACTGCCGCCGAGACCTTGTTCGCCGCTGTCGACGCGTTGCTGCCGGCCGGGGCGCACAACCTTTTTGGCGAGTGGTGCATCGCGGATGCGGATCTCGCGCTCATGCTCCATCGCCTGATCAACAATGGCGATCCGCTGCCGTCGCGGCTCGTCGACTACGCGCGCCATCAATGGCAGCGGCCGTCGATCCGGACCTGGGTCACGCAGGCCCATCAGGCGGCAGGAATCGGCGAACCGGCATCCCCGCGATGAGCGGGTACAGGATCTCCACCGTCGAGGCGCTGCGATCGCTCTACCCCCCGCCCGGCGAACGCGCCAGGCGCAAGCAGCTTGCGGCGCTGGACGTCCATTGCCGGCGCTTCGTGAGTCTTGCGCCGCTCCTGGTCATCTCCAGCGCGTCGGCTGCCGGACAGATGGATGCCTCGCCGCGTGGCGGTGAGCCGGGTTTCGCCAGGGTGGCGGACGACAAGACCCTGCTGATCCCGGACGCGCCGGGCAACAACCGCCTCGACACGCTGTCGAACATCATCGAGACCGGTCGCGCCGGGCTGCTGTTCCTGATTCCCGGGGTCGACGAGACGCTGCGGATCAACGGCACGGCGGAACTATCCGAGGATCCGGCGTTGATGGAGCGCTTTCGCAGCGAACGGCGGCTGCCCAGGCTGGTGATCCGCATCGGCGTCGAGGAAGCCTACCTGCACTGTGCGAAGGCGCTGATGCGGTCGCGGCTATGGGCGCCGGAATCGCGGGTCGCTCGATCGGCGCTGCCGACCATGGGCCGCATGATCAACGACCAGAGCGGCATCGTTGGCGAGCCGGAGTCGCAGGAGCAGATGGTGGCGCGCTACGCCCGGGACTTGTGAAGCGTCGGCCTGCGGGCATCGGCCAGGGCGTCGGCCCGCGGCGTCAGCCCGCGCGTCAGCCCGAGGCGTAAGCCCGAGGCCTCAGCCCAAGGTGTCGGCCCAGATGTTGCGCGCCCAGCTGGTGGCATAGATTCCCTCCAGCTCGTTCGCCGCCTCCGACAGGCCGCCCGAGCCTGGGACTGCCAGCAGCGTCTTCTTCGCCTCGTCCCACGCATGCACCGACGCCACGTGGATGACGTCCTTGTCGGAGACGAAGCTGTAGCAGGTGTTGGTCAGCATCGGCCGCGGCGCCGGCGCGCGATCCGCCAGCAGGTCCACCACCGCGCCGGCGCAGACCTTGGCATGCTGGTTTGCCATGTGCGCCGACTTGGGCATCAGCGGGGCGGTCTGGATGGCATCGCCGACCACGTGGATGCCCGGTGAGCTGGTCGATTCGAAGGTGCGGAAGTCGACCGAGCACCAGCGGTCATTGGCATCCGCAAGCCCCGCCTGCACCGCGATGTCCGCCGCCCGCTGCGGCGGGATCACGTTGAGCACATCGCCCTTCACCTCGTCGCCGAGCTCCGAGATGACGCTGCGCGCCGCGGCGTCGACGTCGACCGCAAGAAAGCCCGGGCGGTATTCGATGATGTCGCGATAGCGTTCCTGCCAGACCTTGCGGAACAAGGCGCCCTTGGAGACGATGTCCGGGTTCGCGTCGAGCACCAGCACCTTGGACTTCGGCTTGCTGCGGCTGAAGTAATGCGCAACCTGGCAGGCCCGTTCATACGGGCCCGGCGGACAGCGGTAGGGGGCCGGGGGCACCGACATCACATAGATGCCGCCGTCTGCCATGGCCTCGAGCTGCGCGCGCAAGGCCACGGTCTGGGGACCCGCCTTCCAGGCGTGCAGCACCCGCTCGCGCGCGGCCTCGCTCCGCATGCCGGGCAGACGGTCCCAGATGAAGTCGACGCCGGGCGACAGCACCAGTCGATCGAATGACAGCGCGTCGCCGCCGACGAGCGTGGCCGTGCGCTTGGCGGCGTCGATCGCCGCCGCCCGGTCGCGCGCGATGCGCACGCCCTGTCGCTCGAGGCCGCGGTAGTCGAGGGTGAGGTCGTCGATCTTCCGCGAGCCGCCCAGCACCAGGTTAGACAGCGGGCACGACACGAACCGCTCGGCCGGCTCGACGAGGGTCACGTCGATGCTGCCGCCGCTCCAGAGGCGGATGTACCTGGCGGCGGTGGCGCCACCATAGCCGCCGCCCACCACCAGCACCCTGGGCTGCGAAGCCGCGCTCGCGGGCATAGGCGAGCTGCCGGCGAGAGCCACGCCGGCGCCGGCGGCACGCAGGAGAAAGTCGCGCCGCTTCATGAGCCCGAGGCCGGCCTTGCCGGCCGCGCCGTCGTGCCCGCCGCGTCCTTGGCGGGCGTCGCATCCTGGGCGGCGAAGAAGGCGGCGATCCGTTCGAGGTCCGCATCGCTGTAGCCCTTGGCCAGCTGCGTCATGACGGTTGCGCTGCGATCGCCGGACTTGAAGGCCCTCAGGCTCGCCAGCAGCGCCTGCTTCGGCTGACCGGCCAGCGCCGGAATGGCGTTGCCGACGGTCCGGCCGTCGGTGCGGTGACAGCCGGTGCAGGTGGCGGCCAGGCGGGCGCCCTCGGCGGCAGCCGGAGACGCCGGCAGCGCGGCGGCGCCTTCGCTCGCGGTGGGCGCGTCGCTGGGG
>JAEZQX010000319.1 GCA_023441105.1 Pseudomonadota bacterium
CTGCAGCGCGCACGCCCGGTATCGGTCGAGCGCCGCGGCTGGCGCGCAGTCCGCGAAGGTCGCCGGCAGCCAGATGCCGCAGCCGTCGGTGGCGGGCACGGCCTGCCGCAGGCGCGGCGCACCGCCGCGATCGAACAGTCGCTGCAACAGGCTGGGCGGAACGGGTAGCTGCGCTACGCGGATCGGATAGGAGGAGCCGAAGACGGCGGTGACGAGCAGGTCAAGCCGGCGCGCGAAGTCGGCCAGCGCGGGCGGATCGGGTCGCGTGCCATGACGGCGCGCGCGGCCATGCCGTCGCCACAGTCCTTGCGCATAGATCGTCGCATGGCGGGCGGCGTCGGTGATGACGTCCTCGGCCTCGGCCATCAGGCGGACCTCAGGCGAAGGTGGCGGCGACCAGGTCCTGCATGGCGCCGCGCAGCGAGTCGTCGTCCGACAGCGGCGACACCAGCGCGACGCCGCAGGCGAGCTGCGGCGCGATGCCGCCGGCGATCAGCCGTGCCGCCGCGACCAGCAGCCGCGTGCCCGGCGCCTCGGCCAGACCCTTGTCCTGCAGCGCCCGCAGCCGGCGGCCCAGTCCTACCAGTGCCTGCGCGCTGCCGTGGTCGAGGCCGGTCTCGCGCTCGATGATGGCGACCTCGCGATCTGCCGCCGGAAAGTCGAAGTCGAGGGCCACGAAGCGCTGCCGGGTGCTCGGCTTGAGATCCTTCAGCATGCGCTGGTAGCCGGGGTTGTAGGAGACGACCAGCTGGAAGTCCGGCGCGGCTTCGAGCAATTCGCCGGTCTTGTCGAGCGGCAGCAACCGGCGATGGTCGGTCAGCGGATGCAGCACCACCACCGTGTCCTGCCGGGCCTCGACGACTTCGTCGAGGTAGCAGATCGCCCCCTCGCGCACCGCCCGCGTGAGCGGCCCGTCCTGCCAGGCGGTCCCGTCGTGGCGCACCAGGAAGCGGCCCACCAGGTCGCTTGCGGACAGATCGTCGTGGCAGGCGATGGTGATCAGCGGCAGACGGAGCCGCCAGGCCATGTACTCGATGAAGCGGGTCTTGCCGCAGCCGGTGGGACCCTTGAGCATGACCGGCAGCCGCTGCGCATGGCACTGCTCGAAGATCGCCACTTCGTCGCCCGCCGCGAGGTAGAACGGCTCGGTGGCGGCCGCGGCTGCGTCGGCCAGCAGGGTCGTGGCGGCGCGCTCTTGCGGCCGCTCCGGGGCGGGCGCCCCGTCATGCGCCCGCAGCCGGTTTGCGTCGGGCGGTGCGTTCATCAGGCTTCGATCCTTCCTGCGTCCCTAGCCGGGCCGGCCGTCGACCCGGGGCCCGGTCAGCACCGGCCAGTAGGCGATGGCATAGAGACCGAAGGCGAGACTCCACAGCAGGCCGGAAACCTGCACGGTGGCCAGGAATACGCCAGGCAACAGGATGCCCCCGCCGACCCGGATCAGCGCCGCTGCCTGCATCAGCAGGAACATCGCGGTCTCTGTCGAGCCTGCCTTCAGGGGCCGCCCGGTGTGGCCGCGAGCGGTGCGGGTCATCATGCCGATCGTCATGCCGCCGATCGCGCCGATGGTCAGGGCATGGGTCGCGAGCGACGGTGCGAGCCAGCCGGCGGCCGCCATCATGCGCAGTAAAAGATGGATCACGATCCAGCCGTAGGCAGCATGGAGGATCCAGACCAGCGGCGCGTGCAAGGTTCGCCACGGCCGCCAGAGCCCGAGGCGCGCGGCATGCACGACCGCTGCGAGCCCGGCCAGCGCCGCTACAATGGCTCCCTCGGCCTGCAGCAGGTCGGCAATCAGCAAGGCCGCCACCACCAGCGGCGCGGCCCGCTCCACCAGGGGGTCGCGAATCGCACCGGCGGCGGCGATGGCATTGTTGGTGAACATCGGCACCACCCGGCCGGCGATGATCACCATCACCAGCAGCACCACGTCGAGGCCGGCCCGCAGGCCGAGCCCGGCCGGCAGGTCGAGAACGCCGGCGGCCGACAGGTGCAGGAGCGCTGCCAGGGCGCCGAGCAATGCGAGCAGGCCGATGAACAGCATGTTCCTGCGATTGCTCGTGCGCACCAGCGGGATGGCGATGGCGGCGGCCACCCCGAGCGGGAACAGCAGGTTGGCGATGGTGGCGGCCGACGACCACGGGGTCAGCACCAGGACGCGCCCGGCCAGCCAGAGGATCGCCAGGCATGCCAACGGCGCGCCGCGCAGCGGCGGCTGCCGGGTCCAAGTGGCGACGGCGGTCAGCAGGAATCCGGCGATGACCGCGGTGGTGAAGCCGAACAGCATCTCGTGGCCGTGCCACAAGGGCTCCGAGAGGTACGCGGCCGGCAGGAGAGCCGAGAGCTGGGCGACCCACAACAGCAGGCTGACGCAGGCGAAGATGCTCGCCAGCAGGTAGAAGGGTCGGAAGCCGTACTGCCAGATAACCGGCCCCGATGACGGTGTGACCGGGGTGGCGCCCTGGCGCGGCCTCAATGGGATCTCGATCAGTCGCGTACCCTCCAGCCGGCCGGACTGTTAACATGCACCTGCGCTGCATGTTATTGAAATACCCGCAGAATGCAAGCGCGGCTCCACCTTCCCATCCTTCCCGCTGCGAACCTTCCGCTGCCATGCGCCTGACCGTCTACACCGACTACTCGCTTCGCCTGCTGATCTACGCTGCGCTCAAGCCCGACGGCCTGGTCAACATCAGCGACGTCGCCGGCGCCTACGGCATCTCCCGCAGCCACCTGACCAAGGTGGTCCACCAGCTGGGCATTGCCGGCTTTCTCGAGACCGTCCGCGGCAAGGGTGGCGGGCTGAGGCTCGCGCGTCCTCCCGCTGCGATCCGCGTCGGCGATGTCGTGCGTTGCACCGAGCCCGACATGGCGCTGACGCCGTGCTTCCAGACGATCGATGCGCACTGTCCGATCGTGCCAGGCTGCGTGCTTCGTTCGGCGCTGCAGGAGGCCAGCGACGCCTTCCTGGGCGTGCTGGATCGCTACACCCTGGCGGACCTGGCGGTTGGCGGCCCGCGCCTGCGCAGCCTGCTGGGCATGATCGAGATCCTTCCCCTGCCCCAGGTGGCGTTGGATACGGGCGTCATTCCAAGGCGGTCGGGGTCGCGAAAGCGCAGGCTGGTGAGCTGACGTCTGCGCGGGGTCACCGATTCCCGCGGCGTGTCAGGGGCGGCTGCCGCCGGCCGGGCACGGCTCCGGCGTATAGTGGATCCGCCATGTCCAAGAGGGAGTCGACCATGACCCGTGCAATGGCGCTCGCGCTGGTCCTGCTGCTGGCCGCTTGCGCATCCTCGTCGCGGATGACGTCGTCCAGTGGCGCGCCCGCTTCGCCAGGCGATGCCAACCCCGAAGTGCATCGCGGCCTGCTGACCAACCAGAAGTCGTCGCCCGATTCCGGGCAAGCGTCCGGCCCCGACGGCCGAGGCGGCGGCGGCATGCGGTGACGCCCTCGCCTGCCCGTCGCGTGGCGCACGACGCAGGCCGCTGTAAACTCGCCCATTCCAGGAGCCCCGGCATGCCGCCGGCAGCCTGTGGCCGCGCCTGCCTCGGGCAGCGCCGCCCGGTCCGCAGGCAGGCTCGGCAGTCCCCATCCAACATTTCCGGCGGAAACACGAATGACGACGAAGGTAGCGATGATCACGGCGGCAGGCAGCGGCATGGGCGCGGCCATCGCCCGCAAGCTGGCGCAGGATGGATTCGAGATCGCGGTTCTGTCGTCATCGGGCAAGGGCGAGGCGCTGGCCAAGGAGCTTGGCGGCGTCGGGGTCACCGGCTCCAATCAGTCTGCTACCGATCTGCAGCGTCTGGTGGACCTGGCGATGGACCGTTGGGGCCGCATCGACGCGCTGGTCAACAGCGCCGGCCATGGTCCGCGCGCCCCGGTGCTCGAGTTGAGCGATGACGATTGGCACAAGGGGCTGGAAGTCTACTTCCTCGGCGCGGTGCGTCCGACGCGACTGGTGGTGCCGATCATGCAGCGCCAGAAGGGCGGAGCCATCGTCAACATCTCGACCTTCGCCGCCTTCGAGCCGGATCCGGTGTTTCCGACCTCCGGCGTCTTCCGGGCCGGGCTGGCATCGTTCGTCAAGCTGGTCGCCGACCGCTATGCCGCCGACAACATCCGCATCAACAACGTGCTGCCCGGCTTCATCGACAGCCTGCCGGAGAAGTCCGAGTTCCGCGCCCGCATTCCGATGCAGCGCTACGGCAAGTCGTCGGAAGTGGCGGAGCTGGTGGCCTTGCTCGCCTCCGACCGCGCGGCCTACCTGACCGGCCAGAACCTCCGCATCGATGGCGGCATCACCCGTTCCGTCTGACTTCGTTGAACCGACATGACCCAGATGATTCCCGCACTTGAAGCATTGGAGCGGCTGCGCGAGGGCAATCGCCGGTTCGTGTCCGAGAACCGCAACGGCGAGGCACGCGCCAACGAAAGCCGCCGCCGCGAGCTGGCGGTGCGCCAGGCACCGTTCGCCATCGTGCTCGGCTGCTCGGACTCGCGGGTGCCGGCGGAGATCATCTTCGACCAGGGCCTCGGCGACCTGTTCGTGATCCGGGTCGCCGGCAACATCGTGGCCCCCTCGCAAGTGGATAGCGTAGAGTTCGCGGCCGCGCGCTTCGGAACCCGCCTGGTGGTGGTGCTGGGTCATTCCAACTGCGGCGCCATCCTTGCCACCCTCGAGGAGCTCGAGCGGCCGGCGCAGGCGCAGTCGCGCAACCTGCGCTCCATCGTCGATCGGGTGCGGCCGTCGGTGGAGACGCTGATGGCCACCGAGCTGCGGCACCAGCCGCAGGCGCTGGTGCATCATGCGGTGCGCGCCAACATTCGCTTCTCGGCCAGCCACCTGCGCCACGGCTCGGAGATGCTCGAGCAGCTGATCGAGCATGAAGGGCTGATGGTGGTCGGCGCGGAGTATTCGCTCGAAACCGGACTGGTCGACTTCTTCGAAGGCGTGCCCGCGGAAGCTTGAGCACGCTCCGCGAGCACCGGCCGCGTCGAGCGCGCGCCGGCAGCCCCTTCATCCCGGCTCGCCGCCGCCGACCCTGCACGAAAGCAGGGTTGGCGCCTCGAACTTCATAGCCGGTCGGCCGTCCCATCCGACTGAATCGCCCGGCCCCCCGCCTCGAACAACCACCTGAGAGACACCATGCTGCGGACTCTTCGCCTTGCTTTCGCCACCGCCCTTGCCAGCGCCCTCGCCTTTGCCGGCGCGGCTGCCGCGCACGCCGACAGCTTCCCGACCAAGCCGCTGAAGATCGTCGTCATCGTGGCGCCGGGAGGCAGCGCGGACGGCGTGGCGCGCCTGGTGGCGGAGAATCTCGGGCCGCGACTGGGCCAGCCCGTGGTGGTGGAGAACCGGCCCGGTGCCGGCGGCAACATCGCCACGCAGACGGTGGCCCAGTCGCCGCCCGACGGCTATACCCTGCTGCTTTCCGCCAACAACCACACCATCAATCCTTCGCTCTTCACCAACGCCGGCTACACCATCGACCAGCTGGTGCCGGTGGCGGAGCTGATGGAAGGACCTTCGGTGCTGTCGGTCGCGGCTGATTCCCGCTTCAAGTCACTGCAGGATGTGATCGACGAGGCGAAGAAGAATCCAGGCCAGATCTCCTTCGGCAGCGCCGGGGTCGGCATTCCGAACCACATCGCCGGCGAGATGCTGAAGAAGGCGGCCGGCATCGACATGGTCCACGTGCCGTATCGCGGTTCGGGGCCCTCCATGGTCGATGCGATCGCCGGCCACCTGCCGCTGGTCTCCTCGTCGCTGGTCGCCGCCATGCCGCATCTGGAAAGCGGCAAGCTCAGGCCCCTTGCCGTCACGTCCGGCAAGCGCTGGCCGTCGGCTCCGGACATTCCGGCGGCGTCGGAATTCGGCCTGCCCGGCTACGAGCACATGACCTGGCTCGGCTTGTTTGCGCCCAGCGGCGTGCCCGGCGACGTCGTGGCGCGGCTCAACCGCGAGGTGAATGCGGTGCTGGCCCTGCCCGACGTCCGGGAGCGGGTTCGCAAGATGGGCGGAGAGGTGATGCAGAAGGATCCGGCCGAGTTCGACGCCATGATCAGGAAGGATGCCGCCGCATCGGCGGCACTGGTGAAAGAAGCAGGTCTGAAAGTCGAGTGATGGGCAGATGATGAAACAGGATGTCGATCCCGCGTCTGCGGATGAAGCCTGCCGGCCACTGGCCGGCCTGCGGGTCCTCGAGCTGGCGCAGGTCATGGCAGGTCCGGTCACCGGCCTGATGCTGGCGGACCTCGGCGCCGAGGTGATCAAGATCGAGAAGATGCCCGGTGGCGACGACACGCGTTCGTTCAACAAGAGCAACGACGACGTGCCGCCCAGCTTCCAGATCCTCAATCGCGGCAAGAAGTCGCTGGCGCTCGATCTCAAGCATCCCGCCGGTCGCGAGACGCTCGAGCGACTGGTGCGCAATGCCGACGTGCTGACGGAGAACTTCCGGCCCGGGACCATCGAGAAGCTGGGCATCGGTCCCGATCGGCTGCTGGCCATCAATCCCCGCTTGATCATCTGCAGCATCACCGGCTACGGCAGGAAAGGGCCGCTTGCCGGTCGCGGCGGCTTCGACCTGATCCTGCAGGCCTACGCTGGCCTCATCAGTGTCACCGGCGAGGCGGACCGGCCGGGAGTGAAGCCCGGTGTCTCGATCGCCGACGTCAATGCGGGCATCCTCGCCGGCTTGGGCGTGCTGGCTGCCTACATCAGGGTGCTGCGCACCGGCAAGGGGCAGCGCGTCGAAACCTCCCTGCTGCAGGCGTCGATGCAGCAGCTGTACTGGTACGCGGCGCTGTTCTTCTCGACCGGCCAGAACCCCGGCCGCCTCGGCACCGCGCATCCGATCATCGCACCCTACCAGACCTTCCGTTGCGCCGACGGCGAGCTGGCTATCGGCGGCGCCAACGAGTCGAACTGGCAGCGCCTGGTGGATGTCCTGGCACACCCGGAATGGCGTGACGACCCGCGCTTCAAGACGCCCCGCAGCCGCCTGGAGAATCGCCAGGCGTTGACCGACTGCATGAACGCCGCACTGGAATCGCAGACCCGAGCCTACTGGGAGCAGAAGCTCAATGCCGCCGGGATACCGGCGGGGCCTGTGCAAACCGTCGGCGAGGCGCTCGGCCATCCCCAGTCCAGGGCGATGGACATGGTGGTCGACGCGGCCACGCCCGATGGCGGAAGCACGCCGATGATCGGCCTGCCGCTGCATTTTGATGGCCGCAACCGGGCTGCCGTCACCGCGGCGCCGCGCTTTGGCGCCGACACGGTCGCGGTGCTGCGCGCCGGCGGCTTCGGCGAGGCGGAGATCGATCGCCTGGTCGAGATCGGCGCGGTCCATCAATCCTGAACGACAGGGGAACCACTGAACATGTCCGACCTGATACTCGTCGAGCGGAGCGGCCCGATCGCGACCGTCGTACTCAACCGTCCCGACAAGCTGAATGCGATGAACAAGCCGATGTGGGCGGCCCTCGGCGCGGTCATCGAGCGCCTGTCGTCGGACGACGACCTGCGCTGCGTGATCCTGCGCGGTGCCGGGGAGCGGGCTTTCTGTCCCGGCGCCGACATCAAGGAATTCGATAGCGAGCGCGCGAACAGCACCCAGGCCGCCGACTACGGGCGCCTGATCCAGGCGGTGGCCGATGGCCTGTGGCGCTTCCGGCATCCGCTGGTGGCGCAGATCCATGGCGTTTGCGTCGGCGGCGGCCTGCTGATCGCCTCCTTGTGCGACATCCGCATTTGCGGCGAGTCCAGCCGCTTCGGCGTGCCGGTGAAGAACCTCGGTTTGGTCGAGGCGTATGCCGAGATGCTGCCGCTGGTCCGCCTGGTCGGCGCCGACGTGGCGCTGGAGATCCTTCTCGAAGGCCGGGTGTTCGGCGCCGCCGAGGCCAGGGACAAGCGGCTGGTGACCCGCGTGGTGAGCGACGATCAGGTGGCGGCGGAAGCGCTGGCCAGCGCCGAGCGGATCGCCCAAGGTGCGCCGCTGGTGGCACGGTGGCACAAGAAGTTCGCTCGCCGCCTGGTCGAAGGGACGCCGATCTCGGCCGAGGAGAACCGCGAGTGCTTCGAATGCTTCGACACCGAGGACTTCCGCATCGGGAAAGCCGCCTTCCTGGCCGGCGTCAAGCCGGAATTCGTCGGGCGCTAGCCGTGCGGGCAGCCGGTCTCCAGCCGGTGCCCCAGGCTCCCTAGTTCCCGAGGAATGCCGACATCGCCACGGCGATGCCCGCGAGGCTCTCGCCGGCGACGAGGCCCGCCGCAATCGCCAGGACGAAGCGCGCGGCCCAGCCCGGCGCCATTCGTGCCACGACCGCGGCGACGACTGCCCCGAATGCCATCGAAATCGAAATCGACGCCGGAATGACGAAGGCCAGGCCCACAGCCGGGCCGCTCGGGACCAGGCGGGCAAGACGCGCCGGCAGGCGCCGTTCCAGCAGGTTGATTGCCAGTGCCGCCGCCGCCGCAAGCCCCATCGCCGTCGCGCTGCCGGGCGGGATCGCATGCAGGCCGGCACTCAGCACCTCCGCCACCGCCTTCCAGGTTGCAACCGCCGGCGCCGGCCACTGCTCGGTCAGCAGCATCGAGTGCGGATCGGGAATGACCAGCAGGTAGACGGCGCTGCCGACCAGGCTGCCGACGAGGATGCCGATGCACTGGCCAAGGACTTGACCTGCCGGTGCCGTGCCGAGGATCTGGCCGGTGCGAAGGTCGCTCATCAGGTCGGCGCACTGGCCGGCCGCTCCGCCGGTCACGTTGGCCCCCATCAGGTTGATGGTCTGGTTGGCGGGTGCCGTGACCCCGAAGCCGAGCTGGGCGATCTTGCCGATCGCGCCGATCGCCGGGATGCCGGTCTCGCCCACGATGCGGGCCGCGACCACCGCCAGCACGAACGCGAGCAGCACGGCAAAGACGCCTTGCAGCAGGGGCACGTCGAACAGCGCGTGCTGGAGCACCACCGCCAGTGCCCCGGCCGAACCCGCACCAACGGCGAACGTGCGGCGACCGAGGATGAACGGCTCGCGGGTCGCGGCAGTCCCTGCCTTGGCAGCGCGACTGCGCCACATCGCCTGCGCGAACGCGCTCAGCGATGAAACGGTCATCAACGTCACCCCGGGCCAGAGCAGCCATTCGACCAACGGTCCGAACCATGCCTCATCCGACGGGCCCGCCTCGGCCCATCCCTGCGCGAGAACCCAGGGGGCGAGAACCAGCCAGGCTGCAATGGCCCCGAGCAGCAAGGACAGCCCGGCGCGCAGCCCGATGATGGCGCCGAAGCCAACCATCAGCAGCGACGGATCGAGCGAGAAGCCGAGCTGCTTGAAGCCGATGGCGGGAACCCCCGACTCCCGCAGCACGCCGTGCGCCGGCAGGGAAAGCGGCGGCGACCAGCGGGCGACGACCGAGCCGAATTCCGTCACCAGCTTCAGGCCGGCTGAAAGCAAGGCTGCCGCGGACAGCATCCGCACGCGCGCCGTCGCCTCGTGGCCGCGGCCGTGGATCTCGCGAACCGTCTCGGCCGTGGCGACCCCGTCCGGAAACACGAGCCGGTCGCGCACCAGCATCGGGTTGCGCAGCACCACTGCGACCACGATCCCCAGGGAGCTCACGCTGAAAACCCACAGGCACAGCATCGGCAGCGACAGCTCGGCGCCGGTCAGGAGCGTCAACGCGGGGATCGGTGCCACCAGTCCGCCCGAGACGATCGAAGCGGCCGACGACGCCGTGGTCTGGTTGACGACACTCTCGTGCAGGTGCCAGCTCCTGACACCGGCGAGGTCCTCGGCGAGCCGCCAGAACGCGAAGCTCAGCAGCGCCGAGGTGATCGACATGTTGAACGACCAGCCGATCTTCAGGCCGCTGTAGACGTTGCACGGCGTCAGCAGCGCGCCGATCACCACGCCGGTGACGATCGCCCGCACGGTGGCGCCGCTCACCGGCTGGACCGGCAGGTCGGCTGCGGCGGCGGCTGCGTCGGCTGCGGCCGC
Organism: Pseudomonadota bacterium; assembly: GCA_023441105.1. The sequence goes on from JAEZQX010000319.1 coordinate 10,004, forward strand.
GGCGGCGGGCACCGTCGTCATTGCGCCTTCGCCAGTCGGTCGAGGCGCAGCCGGTCGCGGTTGTCGGTCACTCGCCGCACCGCAAGCCAGGTGGCACCGATCGCACCGAGGCCGGCACCGCCCGCCAGCAGGAGGAGCACCAGGATCTGGTACTTGGCAGCTTCGAAAGGCGGCATGCCCGCCAGGATCTGGCCGGTCATCATGCCGGGCAAGGTAATGATGCCCGCGGCAGACATCTGGTTGATCACCGGGATCATGCCGCTGCGCAGCGCGCTGCGCTGCATCGGGCGGAAGGCGCTGCGCCGGCTGGCGC
>JAEZQX010000333.1 GCA_023441105.1 Pseudomonadota bacterium
GTCTTCGACTTGCCGCAGCCGGTTTCGCCGACGATGCACAAGGTCTCGCCGCGGCGGGCCTGGAAGGTCAGGTCGCGAACCGCATGCAGCGTGCCGTCGGCCGTGGCGATGTCGACGTCCAGGCCGACCACGTCGAGCACGACGTCGCCGGCGGCGGGCGCACCGGCCGCCATCCTGGGCGCCGGCTCCCCTCGTGTCGGCAGCGTCACGAGCGGCCCTCCGGCGACAGCAGGTCGTGCAGGCCGTCGCCGCACAGGTTGATGGCGAAGATCAGCACCGCCAATGCCGTGCCGGGGATCGCGATCAGCCAGAAGGAGAAGAACATGTAGGCCTTGGCTTCGGAGATCATCAGGCCCCACGACGGCAGCGGCGGCTGCACGCCCAGTCCCAGGAACGACAGTGCCGCCTCCAGCAGGATCGCGCTCGCTGCTTCCAGCGTGGCGATGACGATCAGGTGGGGCATGACGTTCGGCAGGACTTCGCCGAACAGGATGCGCGGCGTCGATGCGCCGGCGGAGCGCGCGGCGGCCACATAGTCGAGCGAGCGCACCTGCTGGGTGGCGCTGCGCATCACCACCGCGAAGCGGTCCCACTTCAGCAGCCCGAGCACCAGGATCACGATCCACAGCGAGCCGCCGACCAGCGCGACGGTGGCCAGCGCCACCAGGATCACCGGCATCGACAGCCGGGTCGTGACCAGGAAGCTGACCACCATGTCGGTGCGACCGCCGAAGTAGCCGGCGAGCATGCCCATGGTGGTGCCGATCAGGCCGGAGATGACGGCGACGCTGATACCGATCAGCAGCGAGATGCGGGCGCCGTACAGCAGCCGCGACAGGTAGTCGCGGCCCAGCGGGTCGGTGCCGAGCGGATGGAGCCAGCTGCCCTTGTCCTTCCACAACGGCGGCGCCGTCCGGTTGACCAGGTCCTGCGCATACGGGTCGTGGGGTGCCAGCCAGGGCGCCAGCAGCGCGACCAGCAGGATCAGCAGCAGCAGCCCGCCCCCCACCAGCAACGCCTTGTTGCGCAGGATGCGGCGGCGCAGGCGGCCGGGTGGCGCCGCGGCGGCAGCGGGCAGGACCGGCGCCGCCTCAGGCAACGCGGATGCGGGGATCGAGCCAGGCATTGGCGATGTCGGCGGCAAGGGTGAGCAGGACGTAGATCACCGACAGCAGCAGCACGATCACCTGCATCACCGGGAAGTCCTTGAACGTGATGCTCTGATAGGCGAGGTAGCCGAGCCCGTCGAGCGCGAAGATGGTTTCGATGACCACCGAGCCGCCCAGCAGGTAGCCCAGTTGCACCGCGCTCAGCGCAACCACCGGGACGACCGCGTTGCGCAGCGCGTGCTTGAAGATGACCTGCATCGCCGGCAGGCCCTTGGCCCTGGCGGTGCGGATGTAGTCGGCTTCGAGCACCTCGACCATGCCGGCGCGCACCAGCCGCATGAAGGCGGGCGCCACGTAGTAGCCGAGGGCGATGGTGGGCATGACGAAATGCAGCCAGGTGTCGCTGCCGGATACGGGCAGCACGCGCAGCGAGATCGAGAACAGCATGATCAGCAGCAGCGCGAAGAAGAAGTTGGGCAGGGCCTGGCCGACCACCGCGGTCGCCAGGCACAGCCGGTCGATCCAGCTGTTGCGGTAGATGGCCGCCAGCACCCCGAGAGGGATCGAGACCAGCAGTGCGAAGGCCAGCGCCAGCACGCCCAGCAGCAGCGTCGTCTTCAGCTTGCCCAGGATCAGCGGTCCGGTAGCGGTCTTGAAGTAGATCGAGTCACCCAGGTCGCCGCGCACCAGCTGCCCGAGCCAGGCCAGGTACTGCACCGGCAGCGGCCGGTCGAAGCCGTAGGTCTGCCGGATCAGGTCGATGTCGACCTGGGTCGCGCCTTCGCCGGCGATGGCGGTGGCCGGATCGCCGGACAGGCGCAAAAGCAGGAAGGCAATCATCGAGACTGCCAGGGCGACCAGGACGGCAAGCCCCAGCCGCTTGAGCGTGTAACCGATCACCGCCTGCCCCGCGCCAGGGCTACTTCCAGGTCATCTCCCAGAAACGCACCAGCTCGTCCGGATAGGCCTTGAAGGAAAGCTCCTTGGCGGCGACGTAGAACACCGGCAGGGACCACAGCGGCACCGAATAGGCACGCTCGGCGATCAGCGTCAGCGCCTGCTTGTAGGCCTTCTTGCGGGCGTCCGGATCGATCGAGTTGTTGCCCTGGAGCAGGAGGTCCCGCACCTCCGCATCGCGGGTGATGTCCTCGCCCTCGAAGGCGAAGTAGTTGGGCGTGGAGGCCGACACGTCGTTGACCGAGAACGAGCCCCAGGTCTGGTGGGTCAGCTGCTCCTTGTTGGCGCGGATCGATTCGCGCATGGCGGCGTACTGCAGGAAATTGAGCTTGGCCTTGATGCCCACCGCCTGCAGGTTGTTGATCAACGCCTCGGTCTGGTTGCGCTCGCGGTAGGCGACGATGGTCGTCTCGAAGCCGTTCGGGAAGCCGGCTTCCGCCAGCAGCTTCTTCGACAGCGCCGGGTCGTACTTGTAGCGCGGCGCCCCTTCGTCGGTGCAGCCGAACTGTGACGGGAAGCAGTTGGTGTGGAGGACCCGCGAGCCGGCCCCGACCAGGTTCTTGGCGATGCCCTCGCGGTCGATGGCATGCATGATGGCCTTGCGCACGCGCACGTCCTTCAGCTGCGGCGCCGGCGTGCCGTCCTGCGAGTTGATCTGCATGAAGACGATGCGCATCGTCTCGCCGCTCACCACCTGCAGGTGCGGCACCGTCCCCGCCTGCTCGGCCTGGTCCTTGGGCACGTGCATGATGAAGTCCGTGCCACCCGAGAGCGCCTCGGCCATCTGGGTCTGGCGGTCCGGAATGAAGCGGATCTCGACCTTGGCGATCTTCGGCGTGCCCTTGGGCGAATCCTTGAAGTAGTCCGGATTGCGCTCGAGCGAGATCGACTTGCCGGGGGTGTAGTTGGTGACGCGGTAGGGCCCGGTGCCGACCGGCTTGGCGTTCATGCCCTTCGGCCCGACCTCCTTGTAGTACTTGGCCGGATGGATCACCACCGGCCCGGCGAGGAATTCGATCGCCGCCGGGAAAACCTTCTTAGTCGTCAGCCGGACCTGGTAGGGGCCGAGCTTCTCCGCCTTCTCGATCCAGTTGACGTTCTGCTGCGCCGTGACCTTGTTGCCGGCGTCGCCGATGAAGTTCAGGGTGTAGACCACCGAATCGGCGTCGAACGGTTCGCCGTTGTGGAACTTGATGCCTTCGCGCAGCTCGAAATCGATGGTGCGGTCGTCGACCTGCTTCCAGCTCTTGGCCAGCAGGCCGGAGTATTCGTTGGTGTCGGGATTGCGATAGACCAGGGTATCCCAGACATTGGCGCCGAGGATCACGCCGATGCGCACGTTGTTGAAGTACGGGTCGACGCTTTCCGGTGCCTGGTCATAGGCAAAGCGCAAGGTGTCGTCCTTCTTGGCGGCAAGCGCCGGGTCCACCGCGACGGTGGCGGCCAGCAATGCGCCGCAGGCCGCTAGGCTTGCCAGTGAGGTCCTGATGGTTGCGAATGCCATGACGCTGCAGCTCCCCCTGAATGATTCTGATGAACGACGGTTCTGATGCCCTGGCGGCAATATACACAGGTTCCCCGGGCGGCTGGCAAGGCCGCGGCCCGCCAGGCGCAAAGCGTCGCCTTCAGCGGCGCCGGCCCGCTGCGCCCGGCTGGGCGGACTGCAGCCGCTGGCGGCTGTTGGACAGGTGCGTGCGCATCGCGCCGCGGGCGGCTTCGACGTCGCGGGCGCGGATCGCCTGGTAGATCAGCTCGTGCTCGGCGTCGACCCGCTGCAGGTAGCTCAGCCGTCCCTCCGGCGCGCCCTGCGGCGTGTTGAGCCGCGCCCGCGGGATGCTCATGCTGCCGAGATGCGTCATCAGGTCGGCGAAGTGTCGATTGCCGGTGGCGCGCGCCACCTCCATGTGGAACTGGAAGTCGGCCGGCACGGCGTCCGAATCCTTGCGGATCGATTGCCGGAAGTCGCGCAGCGCCTGCGCCATCGCCTTGAGGTTGGCGGGGGTGCGGCGTTGCGCCGCAAGGCCGGCGGCTTCGGTCTCGAGGCTGATGCGCAATTCGAGCACCGAGATGACGTCGGCGACGGTGGCAAGATCGTCGGGCGTGATCCGGAAGGTGCCGCCGGCAGCGCCAGGCTCGATCACGAAGGTGCCTATGCCATGGCGCGTGCGCACCAGCTGCGAGGCCTGCAGCCGAGAAATCGCCTCGCGCACGACGGTGCGGCTGACCTCGAAGCGGGCCATGATCTCGGCTTCGGTGGGCAGCTTCTGGCCGGGCAGCAGCTTGCCGTTGCGGATGCCGGCGGCGAGCTGGTCCACCACTTCGGTGACCAGTCCACGCGAGCGTCTGGCGGCGAAAGCTGTTGACACGGAAATTGCGGCCCCGGAGAATCGCCAGTCATCAGACGTCTGACGACTGCATTCAATGTAGCAAACCTGGCGTGGATGTCCAGCGCGGGCGCGCGCCGCGCGCCGGGCACGGAAGGAGACCTTGACGTTGAAGCTGCACCAGAGACTGCTCCTGACGGGCGCTGCGGGCGGGCTGGGGAAGGTCCTGCGCCAGCGTCTCAAGGAGAACTGCGACGTCCTGCGGGTCTCGGATGTCGCCGACCTCGGCGCGGCCGGCGAGCGGGAGGAGGTGGTCCAGGCCGACCTCGCGGATGCGGCGGCGGTGTCCGCGATGATGGCCGGGGTCGATGCCGTCGTCCACCTCGGCGGCTACTCGGTGGAAGGCCCCTTCGAGCCGATCCTGCAGGCCAACATCATCGGCGCCTACAACCTCTATGAAGCGGTGCGCCGGGAGGGCGTCAGGCGCGTGGTCTTCGCCAGCTCCAACCATGTCGTCGGCTTCTATCGCCAGGGCGAGACCATCGACGCCTCGCATCCGCCGCGGCCGGACGGCATCTACGGCCTGAGCAAGGCATTCGGCGAGGATCTTTCGCGCCTCTACTACGACCGGTACGGCATCGAGACCGCCTGCCTGCGCATCGGCTCGTCCTATCCCGAGCCGAAGGACCGGCGCATGCTGGCCACCTGGCTGAGCTACGGCGACCTGCATCGACTGGTCACCGCCTGCCTGACGACGCCGGTGCTGGGTCACACCATCGTGTTCGGCATGTCGGACAACGCCGTCACCTGGTGGGACAACCGCCTGGCGCGCCATGTCGGCTACCGGCCGCAGGACAGCTCCGACGTCTTTCGCGAGGCGATGCTGGCGCGGACGCCGGCACCCGACCTCGATGATCCGGCCGTGCAACACCAGGGCGGCGTGTTCGTCCGCACCGGACCGTTCTGATCGGGCGGGAAAACTCGCTCCGACCCCACTTTCCTACCCAACGGAGACAGGCATGAGACCGACTCGCTGCGTCCTGGCCGCACTGGCCACCTTTTCGGCCCTGGCGTTGACCGGCAACGCGTCGGCGCAGACCACGCTCAAGGCCGCGGATGTGCATCCGCCCGGCTATTCCACGGTGGTGGCGGTCGAGAACCTCGGCAAGAAGTTCGAGGACGCGACCAAGGGCAAGTACAAGCTGCAGATGTTCCCGAGCAGCGTGCTCGGCGGCGAGAAGGAGATGATCGAGCAGACCCAGGTCGGCGCGATCCAGATCCTGCGCACCTCGCTCGGACCGGTCGGTTCGGTGGTGCCCGAGGTCAACGTCTTCAACATGCCGTTCGTGTTCCGCGACGAAGCGCACATGCGCAAGATCATCGACGGGCAGATCGGCGACGAGATTCTCGAGAAGATCACCGCCAGCCCGGCGCGCCTGGTCGCGCTGGCCTGGATGGACGGCGGATCACGCAGCCTCTACACCAAGAAGCCGGTGCGCACGCCGGCGGACCTCAAGGGCCAGAAGGTCCGCATGATGGGCAACCCGCTGTTCGTCGACACCATGAATGCCATGGGCGGCAACGGCATCTCCATGGGCTACGCCGAGGTCTACAGCGCCCTGCAGACCGGAGTGGTGGACGGCGCCGAGAACAATCCGCCCAGCCTCTTCACCTCCAATCACTACACCACCGGCACCCGCTACTACGCCCAGACCAACCACCTCATCATTCCCGAGCTGCTGGTGATGTCCAAGGTGTCCTGGGGGCGGTTGTCGCCGGAGGAGCAGGCGCTGATGAAGAAGCTGGCGCGCGAGGCGCAGCTCGAGCAGCGCGCGCTGTGGGACAAGAGCGTCGCGGAGTACACCGAGAAGCTCAAGGCGGCCGGCGTCGAGTTCATCCAGGTCGACCAGAAGCCGTTCTTCGATGCCACCGCCCCGGTGCGGGCGAAGTACGGCGCTGCCTTCGCCGACCTCATGAAGCGCATCGAGGCGGTCAAGTAGGCGGCATGAAGGACGCGCTGCCGACCTGGCTCGACCGGCTGTACCTGCTGTGCATGTGGATCGCCGGCATCGGCATCGTGGCGATGAGCCTGGTGATCCCGTGGGGCGTGTTTGCCCGCTATGTGCTGGGCAGCGGTTCGCAGTGGCCCGAGCCGGTGGCCATCATGCTGATGACCGTGTTCACTTTCTTCGGGGCGGCCGTGACCTATCGCGCCGCCGGCCACATCGCGGTGGAGACGCTGACGAACGCGGTGCCGCCGCACTGGCGCCGCTCGCTGGAGTTCGCCGCCGACCTGCTGATGCTCGCGCTGTCGGGCTTCATGGTGGTGTGGGGCTTCAAGCTGGTGATGGAGACGATGGGCCAGACGCTATCGGACCTGCCCTGGCTGCCGGTCGGCATCAGCTACCTGCCGCTGCCGCTCGGCAGCCTGGTCACCATCGTGTTCATCCTCGAGAAGATGGCGTTCGGGTCGCAGCACCTGCGCCCCATCTGCCGGCTCGAGCATGAGGTCGACGAGATCAGCGTGACGGCGCCGGAGCTCTGAGCATGGATGCGCTGGTCCTGTGCGGCAGCTTCACCCTGTTCATGCTGATCGGCATGCCGGTGGCCTATGCCTTGGGGCTGTCCGGGATTGCCGGCGCTCTCTGGATCGACCTGCCGCTCGATGCGGTGATGATCCACGTCACCGCCGGCGTCAACAAGTTCTCGCTGCTGGCGATCCCGTTCTTCGTCCTCGCCGGGGCGCTGATGGCGGAAGGCGGCATATCGCGACGGCTGGTGGCGTTTGCCGCGGTGCTGGTCGGCTTCGTGCGCGGCGGCCTGTCGCTGGTCAACATACTGGCGTCGACGTTCTTCGGCGCCATCTCCGGTTCGCCGGTGGCGGACACTGCCTCGATCGGCACGGTGATGGTGCCGGAGATGGTCCGCAACGGCTATCCGCGCCCGTTCGCGGTGGCGCTTACCGTGAGCGGCTCGATCCAGGCGACGCTGATCCCGCCCAGCCACAATGCGGTGATCTATTCGATGGCCGCCGGCGGTTCGATTTCCATCGCCGCGCTGTTCATGGCCGGCGTCTTCCCGGGCCTGCTGCTGGGCCTGGTGCTCGCCTCCTATTGCCTGCTGATCGCCGGCCGGCAGAACTTCCCGAAGGGCCGGCGCATTCCGCTGCGCGAGGCGCTCAGGATCTGTGGCGACGCGCTGTGGGGGCTGATGACCATCGTGATCATCCTCGGCGGCATCCTCACCGGCGTCTTCACCGCCACCGAGTCGGCGTCGATCGCGGTGCTGTGGGCGTTCTTCGTCACCATGTTCATCTATCGCGACTACCGGTGGCGCGACCTGCCGAAGCTGATGTTCCGGGTCGTCAAGACGGTGTCGGTGGTGATGATGCTGATGGCATTGTCGGCCGCCTTCGCCTATGCGATCACCCTGATGCAGATCCCCAACCGGATGACGCAGTTCATCCTCGAGCTGACCCGCGAGCCGGTGATGATCCTGATGCTGATCAACATCATGCTGCTGGTCCTCGGCACGGTGATGGACATGGCGCCGATGATCCTGATCCTGACGCCGATCCTGCTGCCGGTGGTCAAGATGGTGGGCATCGATCCGGTCCACTTCGGCATGATCATGATCACCAACCTCGCCATCGGCCTGATCTCACCGCCGGTAGGCACGGTGCTGTTCGTCGGCAGTGCGGTCGGCAAGCTGCCGATGGGCACCGTCATCCGGGCGATGAATCCGTTCTGGGTGCTGCTGCTGATCACGCTGCTGATCATCACCTACGTGCCGGCCCTGTCGCTGTGGCTGCCGAGGTCGATGGGTCTGTAGCAGCCGGATCTCACGATAGGTCCCCCGGCCCGCCTGCCGGGCGCGCGCGACCGCCGTGCCGCCGGGCCGCTGGGTAAATCTTGCCCCGACTTGCCCACCGCGTCGCTCGTTCGTCGCAAGGCGACGAGCGACGCCGTGGACAAGTTCCACTCCGACTCGAACTTGAGAATCGATCGGCGCCTCGCATGACGGATCGACAGGATTGCAAGAGACGAATGCTGCGCTCCCCATGCTTCCTGCAGGAAACACTGGCGATGGAATCCGGCGATCGTCCCTGCAACCCTCCAGACCTCCAACAGCCCGGCTGGTGGCAGCGGTGGCGGCGGGTGTCGACGGTCCGGGCTGTTTGTGGGAGCCGTCCGCTGACGAAGGTAGAAGCGGGTGGAAGGTCCGGGGGAC
>JAEZQX010000384.1 GCA_023441105.1 Pseudomonadota bacterium
CCGCCAGAGGCCGGGCGGAGCCCGATCCTCGGCGGCTGCTGGGTGTGTGGCGTTGAGTGGTGCAGAGGTTGAGGCTGGGTTTGGCTGAGTGGCACCCGATGCCGGGGGCGGGGGCGCCGTTCTGCAGCCGGACGGATCCCGATGAGGCCATACGGGCACGAACGAATCTGACATGACGACGGCAGGAAACAGCAGGTCCACGAACATCCATCCGACGGCGATCGTCGATGCGACGGCCGAGCTCGACGCGAGCGTGACGGTCGGGCCGTACGCGATCATCGGCGCCGACGTGACGATCGGCGCCGGCACCAGGGTGGCCGCGCATGCGGTCATCGAAGGCCCCGCGACGATCGGGACGAACAACCGCTTCCATTCGTTCTGCGCGATCGGCGGCGATCCGCAGGACAAGAAGTACGCCGGCGAACGGACCCGGCTCGAGATCGGCGATGGCAACACCTTTCGCGAGTACGTGACGGTCAACCGCGGGACGGCCCAGGATGTCGGCGTGACTCGAGTCGGCGACGACAACTGGATCATGGCCTACGTCCACATCGCCCATGATTGCCAGGTAGGCAGCCACACCATCCTCGCCAACACCGTCAATCTCGCGGGCCATGTCGTCGTCGGCGACTGGGCGATCCTCGGCGGCTACACCGGCGTGCATCAGTTCTGCAAGGTCGGCGCGCATGTCATGACCGGGGTCGGCAGCGTGGTCCTGCAGGACATCCCCACCTATGTGATGGCGGCCGGCAACTCCGCCGCGGCACACGGCATCAACAGCGAAGGGCTCAAGCGACGCGGCTTTTCGGCCGAGGAGATCGCCATCATCCGCCGCGCCTATCGCACGATTTATCGTTCCAACCTCGGCCTCGACGAAGCGCGCCAGTCGCTGGCAGCGACGGCTGCTGCCGACCCGGCGGCGGCGCGCTGCCTCGCGCCGCTGCTGGAATTCCTGGGCTCGGTCACGCGTGGTATCGTCCGCTGAAGCCGGCGCACCGGATCTCCAACGGCAGCCGTCGCAGCAACGAGCGCCCGGCGAACCGGCAGCGGGCCCGGCGGCCGCGGTGGCCGGCCCTGCAGGCGCTCGCATCGGCATGGTCGCCGGCGAGGCATCGGGCGACATGCTGGCCGCGTCCGTGCTCCACGCACTGCGCAAGCGGCCGGCAGGGGAGGGACGCTTGCAGATGGCAGGAATCGGCGGGCCGGCGATGGCGTCCGAGGGCTTCGACTGCTGGTGGCCGTCGGAGCTGCTCGCCGTCCACGGCTACGCCGCCGCGCTGAAGGTCTATCCCAAGCTGCTCGCCATTCGCAGGCAGTTGGCGCGACGGCTGCGACAGTGGCCGGCGCAGGTCTTCGTCGGCGTCGATGCGCCGGACTTCAACCTCGGGCTCGAGACCCAGGTGCGCGCCGCCGGCACGCGCACCCTGCATTTCGTCAGCCCGTCGATCTGGGCCTGGCGGCGCGAGCGCATCGAGAGGATCCGCAGGGCGGTGGACCGCATGCTGCTGGTGTTCCCGTTCGAGGCGGCGATCTATCGCGAAGCGGGCATTCCGGCGCTCTATTGCGGTCATCCGCTCGCCGACCAGATCCCGCTGCATCCGGATCGCGCGGCGGCGCGCAGCCGGCTGGGACTCGCCGCCGAGGACACCGTGGTTGCCGTGCTGCCGGGCAGCCGCGCCGGCGAGGTCGCCCACATCGGCCCCGTTTTCCGCGACACGATCATGCTGCTGGCGCAGGACAATCCGCGGTGGCGCTTCGTGATCCCGGCAGCCGGGCTCGATCGTCAACGGCAGCTGCAGGAAATGCTGGCCGGCCGCGAATTTCCCGCCGACGTCCGGCTGATCCTGGGGCAGGCGCATGATGCGCTCGCCGCCTGCAACGTGACGCTGATCGCCAGCGGCACCGCCACGCTGGAGGCGGCCTTGTTCAAGCGGCCGATGGTGATCGCCTATCGGATGGCGGCGCTGAGCTACCGGCTGATGAAGGGCCGCGGCTACCTCCCCTACGTCGGCCTGCCCAACATCCTCAGCGGGGAGTTCGTGGTTCCCGAATACATCCAGGATTCGGCGACGCCGGTGGCGCTTGCCGAAGCAGTCAGCAGCCAGCTCGACGACGCCGCCGGCAATGAGCGATTGGTGTCGCGCTTCGAGGAGCTGCACCACCAGCTCGCCTGCGGCTGCGCCGAGCGCGTCGCCGAGGCGATCGAGCAAGAGCTGGAGCTTGCCCGATGAGCCGCGGCAGCGCGTCGCAGGCACCGCTGCTGTTTCCGGCGGAGGGGCTGCCGGAGCGTTCGAGCGTGGCCGGCCTGGACAAATCAGCCGGACCCGCCGCGCGGGCCGCCGCGACCACCACGCGCAAGGCAGCGGGACGAACCCGGCTGGTCGTCGGCAAGCCGGTCGCCGGCGCGGCGACGATGGTGGTCTGCGGGGTGGACGAAGCGGGCAGGGGCCCGCTGGCCGGTCCGGTTTTCGCGGCGGCGGTGATCCTGCCTCCCCGGCGGCGCATCCGCGGGCTGCGTGATTCGAAGAAGCTGACGCCGGACGACCGCGACCGGCTGGCGATCGAGATCCGGGCCAAGGCGCTTGCCTGGGCGGTGGCCGAGGCGAGCGTCGAGGAAATCGACCGGCTCAACATCCTGCAGGCGACGATGCTGGCGATGGAGCGGGCAGTGGCCATGCTGTCGCTGACGCCGTGCCTCGCGCGCGTCGACGGCAACCGCGCCCCGTCGCTGCGCTGCCCGGTCGAGACGCTGGTCGGCGGCGACGACCTGGATGCCTCGATCTCGGCCGCCTCGATCCTGGCCAAGACCAGCCGCGACCGGATCATGGAAGGCTTCGAGGATCGCTATCCTGAGTATGGCTTCGGCCGCCACAAGGGCTACAGCACGCCCGACCACCTGGCGGCGCTGGACCGGCACGGACCCTGCGACATCCATCGCCGCAGCTTCGCCCCGGTGCGGATCGCGCTGCTGCGCGGCCAGTCGCTGTTTCCGGACCTGCCGCTGCCGGATCATGTGATCGATCCCGCCAGTCTCGGCGACGGGGCCGATCCCTTCGATCCGGACGATTCGGCCTGGCCTGCGTCGGCGTGAGCCTCACGATCGCGTCGCCGGCCAATCCGCGCTTCAAGCGCATCAAGTCGCTGATCCAGTCGGCGCGCGAGCGCCATCGCGAGGGCGCGTCGGTGCTGGAAGGCATCCACCTGGTCGCCAGCTGGCTGGCCCGCGCGCCAGCCGGCCAGCCCGCGGTACTCGATCTGGTGGTGGCTCAGCGCGGGCTGCAGGCCGCCGAGGTCGCCAGCCTCGTCGCCGGCGCCGCTGTCGAGCCGCTGGTGCTGCAGGACCGCCTCTTCGACAGCCTCGGCACCATGCCGTCGCCGGTGCCGGTCCTGGCGGTGGTGGCCACGCCCGAACCGCCGCTGCCACGGCGGATCGACCAGGACACGGTGGTCCTCGATCGCCTCCAGGACCCCGGCAATGTCGGGGCGATCCTGCGCACCGCGGCGGCGGCCGGCGTGCGCCAGGTCATGACCACGCCGCAGACCGCCTGGTGCTGGTCACCCAAGGTCCTGCGCGCCGCGATGGGCGGGCACTTCGTGTTGAGCATCCATGAATCGCTGCCGTGGGAACGGCTGCAGCCGCTGATCGACATTCCGGTTGCCGGCGCCCTGGCCCATGACGGCGTGGCGATCTACGCCAGCGACCTGCGCCCGCCATGCGTCTGGGTGTTCGGCAACGAAGGCGAGGGCATTGCTGCCGCGATCGAGCGGCAGCTCGACTGGCGCGTCACCATTCCTCAAAGCGGCGGCGTGGAATCGCTCAACGTGGCGGCCGCCGCGGCCGTGTGCCTGTTCGAACAGCGCCGCCAGCGGCTCGCCGCCGCCGACGCTACTGGCGCTCGAGCTGGATCACGGTGAGGACGGTGGCGGCGATCTCCTCGATCGACTTGGTGGTCGACGACAGCATCCCGATGCCCTCGCGACGCATCATCGACTCCGCCTGCGCCACCTCGGCGCGGCAACTGGCCATCGACGCATACTTGCTGCCGGGGCGGCGCTCGCTGCGCACCTCGTGCAGCCGCTCCGGGGTGATGGTCAGCCCGAACAGCTTGTCCTTGAAGCGGTAGAGCACGTCCGGCAGGCGCATGCGCTCGAAGTCCTCCGGTATCAGCGGGTAGTTGGCTGCCTTGATGCCGTGCTGGATGGCCAGGTAGAGGCTGGTCGGCGTCTTGCCGCAGCGCGAGACACCCACCAGGATGACGTCGGCCTTGTCGAGTTCGGCATGCAGCTGGCCATCGTCGTGGGCCAGGGCGAAGTTGATCGCCTCGATGCGCTCGCGATACTTGTCGGGACTGGTGATCCGATGGAAGCGGCCGATGCCGTGCGAGGACACGACGCCGAGCTCCTTCTCCAGCGGCTCGACGAAGGTGGCGATCAGGTTGATGTAGAGCGCGTTCGCAGTCTGGACGATATCGCTGATGCGGGCGTTCACCAGGGTGGAGAAGACGATCGGCCGCTTGCCGTCGATCGTTGCCTGCTGGTTGATCCGGTTCAACGCCTCGACCGCCTTGACCTCGTTGTCGATGAAGGACAGCCGCACGTAACGCAGCTTGAGGTCCTCGAACTGGCTCAGCAGCGACGACCCGAAGGTTTCGGCAGTGATGCCGGTGCCGTCGGAGATGAAGAAGGCCGTGCGTTCGGGCGCATCGACCCGGGAGGGCGTGTTCAGCATGTAACTTCCGGGGGCAGACGTAAGGCGGGCGGCAGGACCGGTCTTTCGAGAATTATTGCGGGTGCCGGCGGCAGGCGAGTCGCTAGAATAACCCCGGAGGCTGCCCGATTCCGCAGTGCAGGATCGGGTCTTGCTTGGCCGCCTGACCGGTGGGCTGCAGCCGCCTGATTGGTTTGTCCAGTCCGGCGCCTACAGCACATCAGCCGGCCTCCCGCCCCTCGGGGCGGCGCGCGAACTCCGCTGGCCTGTCACCCAGGGCCGCGCGCGCCTCGCCGGCATCGCACCGATTCCCAACCATGATCCTCAACATCAACCATGAACAGATTCGAAGGACGACACGTCGTCCCCTTCGAGGACTTGCGCATGACCGACGTGGATGTCGTCGGCGGCAAGAATGCCTCGCTGGGGGAGATGATCAGCCAACTTGCCGGCGCCGGGGTGAAGGTGCCGGGCGGCTTCGCCACCACCGCTCACGCGTTTCGTGAGTTCCTCGTCCACAACCGTCTCACCGAACGGATCGCCGACCGCCTTGCCGGCCTGAACATCGAGGATGTCAAGGCGCTTGCCCAGGCGGGCGCCGAGATCCGCTCGTGGGTCAGGGATGCAACCTTCCCGCCTCGCTTGGAGGCAGACATTCGCAAGGCTTTTGAGGAACTTACGGCAGGTTCTTCGAGCGATGTCTCATTTGCGGTGCGGTCCAGTGCAACGGCCGAAGACCTGCCCGACGCCTCCTTCGCGGGGCAGCAGGAGACAGTGCTCAACGTGGTCGGCATCGACTCGATCCTGAAGCACATCCTGGAGGTCTTCGCCTCGCTCTACAACGACCGCGCCATCTCCTACCGCGTCCATCAGGGCTTCGCCCATGAAGGCGTGGCGCTGTCGGCGGGCGTGCAACGGATGTGCCGCAGCGACCTGGGTGCCGCCGGCGTCATGTTCACGCTGGATACCGAATCCGGGTTCCGCGACGTCGTCTTCATCACCAGCGCCTACGGCCTCGGCGAGACGGTGGTGCAGGGCGCCGTCAACCCGGACGAGTTCTACGTGCACAAGCCGATGCTGAAGGCGGGCAGGCACCCGATCGTGCGGCGCCAACTCGGATCGAAGCTGCTCAAGATGCAGTACGCCTCCGCCGCCGACAAGGCCGCCCGCGGCAAGACGGTGCAGACGGTCGACACCCCGGTCGACCAGCGCGCCCGCTTCTCGCTCAGCGACCAGGACGTGATCGAGCTGGCGCGCTACGCCATGGTGATCGAAGCGCATTACGGCCGGCCGATGGACATCGAATGGGGCAAGGACGGCAACGACGGCCAGCTCTTCATCCTGCAGGCGCGCCCTGAAACGGTGAAGTCGCAAGGCCGGGAAGGGCGGCAGCAGCGTTTCACCCTCAAGGGAACCTCCGACGTGCTGGTGAGCGGCCGCGCCATCGGCCAGCGGATCGGCGCCGGGCCGGTGCGGGTGGTCGGCGACGCTTCCGAAATGGAGCGGGTGCAGGCCGGCGATGTCCTCGTCACCGACATGACCGATCCCAACTGGGAGCCGGTGATGAAGCTGGCCTCGGCCATCGTGACCAACCGCGGCGGGCGCACCTGCCATGCGGCGATCATCGCGCGCGAGCTCGGAATCCCGGCCGTGGTCGGCTGCGGCGATGCCACCGACCGCCTCAAGGACGGCGACCTGGTCACCGTCTCCTGCGCCCAGGGCGACACCGGCTATGTCTACGACGGCATGCTGGAAACCGAAGTGACCGAGGTGGAGAACGGCGTGATGCCGCCCATCCCGGTCAAGGTGATGATGAACGTCGGCAACCCGCAGCTCGCCTTCGAGTTCAGCAGCCTGCCGAACGACGGCGTCGGCCTGGCGCGCGTCGAGTTCATCATCAACAACAACATCGGCATCCACCCCAAGGCGATCCTCGACTATCCGGCGGTCGACGCCGAGCTGAAGAAGGCGGTGGAGAGCGTCGCCCGCGGCTATGCCAGCCCGCGCGCCTTCTACGTCGAGAAGCTGGCTGAGGGGGTGGCCACCATTGCGGCCGCCTTCTGGCCGAAGCCGGTGATCGTCAGGCTGTCGGACTTCAAGAGCAACGAGTACCGCAAGCTCATCGGCGGCGCCCGCTACGAGCCGGACGAAGAGAACCCGATGCTCGGCTTTCGCGGCGCCTCCCGCTACATCGCGCCCACGTTCAGCGAATGCTTCGAGCTGGAATGCCAGGCCATGAAGCGGGTCAGGGAGACCATGGGCCTGACCAACGTCGAGCTGATGGTGCCGTTCGTGCGCACCACCCAGGAAGCCGCCCAGGTGGTCGACATGATGGCCACCCACGGCCTGCGCCGTGGCGAGGGCGGCGGCAAGGACGGCGAGGGCGCGCTCAAGCTGATCATGATGTGCGAGCTGCCGTCCAACGCCATCCTGGCGGAGAAGTTCCTGGAGCACTTCGACGGCTTCTCCATCGGCTCCAACGACCTGACGCAGCTGACCCTCGGTCTCGACCGCGACTCCGGCCTGGTGGCCGCCGGTTTCGACGAGCGCGATCCCGCCGTGATGGCCCTGCTCGAGCGGGCGATCAGTGCCTGCAAGGCGCAGGGCAAGTACGTCGGCATCTGCGGCCAGGGTCCTTCGGACCACCCGGACCTGGCGCAATGGCTGATGGAGCGCGGGATTTCGTCGATCTCGCTGAATCCGGACACCGTCGTGCCGACCTGGCAACGGTTGGGGAGATAGGAAGAGATCCCCC
>JAEZQX010000388.1 GCA_023441105.1 Pseudomonadota bacterium
CCGCCAGAGGCCGGGCGGAGCCCGATCCTCGGCGGCTGCTGGGTGTGGGGCGGTCGGGCTTGCGGCGGTTGAGGCTGGGTTCGGCTGAGTGGCACCCGATGCCGGGGACGAAGGGGCGCCGACTGAGGTTGGGCGGAACCCGATCCTCGGCGGCTGCTGGTGCGGGGCGGCGGGACTTGATCCATTTCATGCGCGGGTAGCGCGCGGGGCGGTGGGAAGCTGACATGGGCTTGCAGGGACGGGCGGCTGCCCGGCCGCGCGGGGAGCGCCTGCTGCGCACGCAGCTGTTTCGCTGGTTGCTGTTTCCCCTGCTCGCCCTGCTGGCGGTCGACGCCGCCGTCAGCTACCGAGTCGCCAACGACTTCGCCCAGCGGGCATACGACAGGACGCTGGTAGAGATCGCGCGCGAGCTCGCGCTGCTGGTCCGATTCGACGCCGAGGCGCTGCAGCTCGACCTGCCGGAAGCGGCGCGCCAGATCCTCTTCGAGGATTCCCTCGACACCATCTTCTTCGAGTTGGCCGACCGCGACGGCAGGCTGCTCGAAGGCACGGCGATCGACGCGCCGCCGCCGACCGCACTGGCGGGCCCCCCCGGCGAGACCGAGGTGCTGTACGACAGCCAGATCGGCGAGGAAAGGGTCAGGGCGGTGCAGATGCGGCTGCGCCAGCAGGACGGCGCCATCGTGCGGGTGGCCGAGACGCGGGTGAAGCGCAATGAGCTGGCGGCCGAGATCCTGGCGAGCGTGGTGCTGCCCCAGATCCTGCTGATCATGCTCGCGACGACGCTGGTGTGGTTCGGGGTGACCCGCGGCCTGGCGCCGCTCGCGCACCTCCAGCGGGCGATCGCGGCGCGCTCGCACCGGGACCGGAGTCCGCTCGACGAGCAGGGCGTGCCCGGCGAAGTGCGTCCGCTGGTGACGTCCATCAACGCGCTGCTCGGACGCCTGGACAGCGTGCTTACCTTGCAGTCGCGCTTCATCGCCGATGCCGCGCACCAGTTGAAGACGCCGGTGGCCGGCCTGCAGGCGCAGGTGGAGTTGCTCGCCCGGGAACCCGAGAACGCCGATCTGCGGAGCATTTCCGCGCGCCTGCACGTCGGCGTCGAACGCCTCTCGCGCCTCGTGTCGCAACTGCTCTCGCTGGCTCGCAACGAACCCGATGCGGTGAGGTCGCTCGCCTTCGAGCCGGTCGACCTCAACGCGGAGGTGCTCGACATCGCCACGCACTGGGTGCCGGTGGCGCTGCAGCGCGAAATCGACCTGGGATTCGAAGGCAGCGACGGCCCGGTCGTCGTGATCGGCGATGCCGGCAGGATCCGCGAGCTGTTCGACAACCTGCTCGACAACGCCGTGCGCTACAGCCGCGAAGGCGGCAAGATCACCGTGCGCGTGAGCTGCGCGCCCGTGCCCACCGTGTCCGTCAGCGACGACGGACCGAGCATCGCGGAAGCGGACCGTCAGCGCATCTTCGAGCGCTTCCACCGCCTGCTCGGCTCGGGCGACGGCAGCGGCCTGGGCCTGGCCATCGCCCAGGAAATCGCCAGCCTGCACAACGCCACGATCTCGCTGCGCGACGACGATCACGATGGCGTCGGCAATATCTTCAGCGTGGTGTTCCCCGCCGCAAGCTGACCGATTCCGCCGGCCCCCTTGCAAGCTGGCGGTAATAAACCGGTAAGTCCGCCGTCATTCGCGCGACAGGGTGGATTCATCGCGGTTCGCTACTCTCGTTGTTACTTGCCGCAGAGGCTGAACGAGAGAAGGAAGTCAGCGACGATGGAACTGTCCCACGTATCCATGGCGATGTTCGCCACGCCCGCCTTCTGGCTGGCGCTCATGCAGATCATCATGATCAACATCATGTTGAGCGGCGACAACGCCGTCGTGATCGCCCTGGCCAGCCGCTCGCTGCCGCCGCCGCAGCAGAAGAAGGCGGTCATCTTCGGGAGCGTCGGCGCCATCGTGCTGCGCGTCATCCTGACCTTCTTCGCCGTCCTGCTGCTGGAGCTTCCCTATCTCAAGCTCCTGGGCGGCGCCGCCCTGCTGTGGATCGCGGCGAGCATGCTGAACGAGGACTCCGAGGAAGGGAACCTGGACGCGCACTCCCACCTGTGGTCGGCGATCCGCGTCATCATCGTTGCCGACTTCATCATGAGCCTGGACAACGTCATCGGCGTCGCCGCGGCAGCCAAGGGCAACATCGTGCTGCTGGTGCTGGGCCTGGGCATCAGCATCCCGCTCATCATCTGGGGCAGCCAGATCGTCCTCAAGCTGATGAACCGCTTCCCCGTCATCATCCTCGCCGGCGCGGCGCTGCTCGGCTGGGTGGCGGGCGAGATGCTGGTGAGCGACGAGGCCGTGTCCGCCTGGGTAGAGGCGAATGCCCATCTCCTCGACACGCTGGTTCCCGTGGCGTGCGCCGTGCTGGTGATCGCCGTCGGCAAATGGATGGCCGCACGCTCGGCGGCCGCTTCCCTGGAAGAAGAATCCGGCGGCAAGCAACCCGAGCCAACCCCAGCGAAATAGGTTGAGGTGGTTAGCATGACCGACGTCCTTGCTTTCGTGAGGTCCGACCGCGACACCGACTGGGTGGCGGGGTTCCTGATCAAGCTGCATCAGCGGGAGGACATCCGCGTGCACCTGCTGTCGGTACGGTCCCCGTTCAACGGCCATGTGCGCATGTTCTTCGACGAACCCCGGATCCGCGCCTTCCACCAGGAGGACGCGGATAGCGAGCTCGCACCGCTGAGCGGCGCGCTAGGCGCGGCCGGCGTGCCCTACGACTCGCACATGTCGGTCGGCTACGCCGCCGAGGAAATCGTCAGGTTTGCGCAGAACCACCGCTGCGACCGGATCGTCGTCGGGCCGCCCAAGGGCAAGGGCGTGTCCGAGCTCGTCCTCGGCTCGCTGACCCGGCAGATCGAGCACATGATGCGGCTGGCGGGCACGACCTGCGAGGTGCTCTAGGTAGCGCGCTCCGGGCTCAGCGCGGCAGCTCGCTCGTGCCCATCAGGAACTGGTCGACGGCGCGCGCGGCCTGGCGGCCTTCGCGGATCGCCCAGACCACCAGGGATTGCCCGCGGCGCATGTCGCCGGCGGCGAAGACCTTGTCGCGACTGGTGCGGTAGCTCGACTCGCCTTCGGTCGCAGCCCGCGCGTTGCCGCGGGCATCGCGCTCGACGCCGAACGCCTCGAGCACCGAAGCGACCGGCGAGACGAAGCCCATCGCGAACAGGACCAGGTCGGCCTTGATCTCGAACTCCGAGTCCGCGACCTCCACCATCTTCATCTGGCCGCTGCGCTCGTCCTTCTGCCACTGCACCCGCGCGCAGGTCAGCGAGGCCACGTTGCCCTTGCCGTCGTCGTTGAAGCGCTTGGTGGTCACCGCCCAGTCGCGGCTCACGCCCTCCTCGTGCGAGCTCGAGGTCCGCAGCTTGATCGGCCAGTACGGCCAGGTCATCGGACGGTTCTCCTCGGCCGGCGGCTGGGGCAGCAGCTCGAACTGGGTCACCGACAGCGCGCCCTGGCGATTGGAGGTGCCGACGCAGTCGGAGCCGGTGTCGCCGCCGCCGATGACCACCACGTGCTTGCCGGTGGCAACGATCTGGTCCTTGACCTTGTCGCCGGCGACCACGCGGTTCTGCAGCGGCAGGAACTGCATGGCGAAGTGCACACCGCTCAGCTCGCGGCCCGGAATCGGCAGGTCGCGCGGCATCTCCGCGCCGCCGGCCAGCACCACGGCGTCGAACTCCTGCTCGAGGTCCGCGGCGGCAACGGTCTCCCGGCTCAGGCTGGTGATCGTCGCCGGCAAGCCATCGGTCACCTGGACGCCGGCGCGGAACACCACCCCCTCGGCTTCCATCTGGCGCACCCGCCGGTCGATCAGGTGCTTCTCCATCTTGAAGTCCGGAATGCCGTAGCGCAGCAGGCCGCCGATGCGGTCGTTCTTCTCGAACACCGTCACCTCATGGCCGACTCGCGCGAGTTGCTGGGCGCAGGCAAGCCCGGCGGGACCCGAGCCGACCACCCCCACCCGCTTGCCGGTCCCCGCGTCGGGCACCAGCGGCTCGACCCAGCCTTCCTCCCAGGCCTTGTCGGCAATGGCATGCTCGATCGACTTGATGCCGACCGGGTCGCTGTTGATGTTGAGCGTGCAGGCCGCCTCGCAGGGCGCCGGACAGACCCGGCCGGTGAACTCCGGAAAGTTGTTGGTGGAATGGAGGTTGTCGATCGCGGTGTGCCAGTTGCCGCGATAGACCAGGTCGTTCCAGTCCGGAATGATGTTGTTGACCGGACAGCCGCTCTGGCAGAACGGTATGCCGCAATCCATGCAACGCGCGCCCTGGCGCGATGCGGCCTCGTCGTCGAGCCGCAGCACGAACTCGCGGTAATGCTTCAGGCGCGAGCCGACCGGCTCGCTCGCCTCGGCGAGCCGCTCGTACTCCAGAAAACCGGTGATCTTGCCCATGGGTACCTTGTTGATCGCTTGAACTGTGCTGCTTGCGGAGGGTCAGCGCTGCCGCCCCGCCGCAACCTTGCTGGCCGCGCCGCCTCTCTCGGCGCTCTTCTCGATGCTTCCTTCGCCACGCTTGCCGGCCTTCGAGGCGGACTTGCCGGCGAGCGTCTTCTCGGTGGCCACCTTGTAGTCGTCCTCCGGCAACCGCGGCGCGGTGCCTTCACCTCCGTCGGCAGCGATCGCGGCGGTAGCCGGTGCCGCCGCTGCCGCCTCGGCAGCGCTAGCCTGTCGTGCCGCCATTTCCGACAGTGCCCGGCGATACTCGAGCGGAAAGACCTTCACGAACTTGCCACGTGCCGTCGCCCAGGAGGCGAGGATCTCGCGCGCCTGGAAGCTGCCGGTGTAGCGGAAGTGCGCCTCGATCAGCCGCCGCAGGATCACTTCATCGGTTTCCGCCGCGCGGCCGCTGGCGGCGGTGTGCCAGATGTCGCGGTTGCCGGCCGCCACCTGCGCGGCGCTCGCCTGCACCGTCTCGAGCGACACCATCGACAGGTTGCAGCGGCGCTCGAACTGGCCGTCGGGATCGTAGACATACGCGATGCCGCCCGACATGCCGGCCGCGAAGTTGCGGCCGGTGCTGCCGAGGACTACCACGGTGCCGCCGGTCATGTATTCGCAGCAGTGGTCGCCGGTGCCCTCCACGACGGCGCTGGCGCCGGAGTTGCGCACCGCGAACCGTTCGCCGGCGACGCCGTTGAAGTACGCCTCGCCGTCGATCGCGCCATAGAGCACGGTGTTGCCGACGATGATGTGATCGGGCCCGAAGCCGCGGAAGTCGTTGGGCGAGCGGACGATGACACGGCCGCCGGAGAGGCCCTTGCCGACATAGTCGTTGGCGTCGCCGACCAGGTCCAGCGTGATGCCGCGGGCGAGGAAGGCGCCGAAAGACTGGCCGGCCACGCCGTTGAACTGGATGTGGATGGTTTCGTCGGGCAACCCGGCATGGGTGTACTTGCGTGCGACCTGGCCGGACAGCATGGTGCCGACGGTGCGGTTGACGTTGCGGATCGGCATGATGAAGCTGACCTTCTCGCCCCGATCAATGGCCGACCTCGACTTCTCGATCAGCTTGTGGTCCAACGCATGCTCGAGCCGGTGGTCCTGGCTGCTCACGCAATAGCGGGCGACGTCCTCCGGCATCTGCGGCGCGTGGAAGATGCGGCTGAAATCGAGGCCGCGCGCCTTCCAGTGGTCGATGCCCTTGCGGACGTCGAGCAGGCGGGTGTTGCCGATCAGCTCGTCGAACTTCCGCACGCCGAGCTGCGCCATCAGCTGGCGGACTTCCTCGGCGACGAAAAAGAAGAAGTTGACCACGTGCTCCGGCTTGCCCTTGAAGCGCTGGCGCAGGACCGGATCCTGGGTGGCGATACCGACCGGGCAGGTGTTCAGGTGGCACTTGCGCATCATGATGCAGCCTTCGGCCACCAGCGGCGCGGTGGCGAAGCCGAATTCATCCGCGCCGAGGATCCCGCCGATGACCACGTCGCGCCCCGTCTTCATCTGGCCGTCGGCCTGGATGCGGACCCGGCCGCGCAGCCGGTTCAGCACCAGCGTCTGCTGGGTCTCGGACAGGCCCAGCTCCCAGGGCGTGCCGGCATGCTTGAGCGACGACAGCGGGCTGGCTCCGGTGCCGCCGTCATGGCCAGCGATGGTGATGTGGTCGGCCTTGGCCTTGGCGACGCCGGCGGCAACGGTGCCGACGCCGACTTCCGACACCAGCTTGACCGATACCGACGCCTGCGAATTGGCATTCTTCAGGTCGTGGATCAGCTGCGCCAGGTCCTCGATAGAATAGATGTCGTGGTGCGGCGGCGGCGAGATCAGGCCGACGCCCGGCACCGAGCAGCGCAGCCGGGCGATGTAGTCGGTCACCTTGTGGCCCGGCAGCTGGCCACCTTCGCCGGGCTTCGCGCCCTGCGCCATCTTGATCTGGATCTGGTCTGCCGAGCCGAGGTATTCGGCGGTGACCCCGAAGCGTCCGGAAGCGACCTGCTTGATGCGCGACCGCAGCGAGTCACCCTCCTGCAACGGCACGTCGGCCTCGATCACCTCCTTGCCGAGCACCGAGGCCAGCGTGTCGCCCGTCCTGATGGCGACGCCCTTGAACTCCTGGCGATAGCGCGCCTCGTCCTCGCCGCCTTCGCCGGTGTTCGACTTCCCGCCGATGCGGTTCATCGCCACCGCCAGCGTGGTGTGCGCCTCGGTCGAGATCGAGCCGAGCGACATCGCGCCGCTGGAGAAGCGCTTGACGATCTCCGCCGCCGACTCCACTTCCTCGAGCGGAATCGCCTTCGCCGGATCGAAGCGGAATTCGAACAGCCCCCGCAGCGTCATATGCCGCCGCGTCTGGTCGTTGATGATCTGGGCGTATTCCTTGTAGGTCTGGAAGTTGCTCGACCGGGTGGAATGCTGCAGCTTGGCGATGGCGTCCGGCGTCCACATGTGCTCCTCGCCGCGCACCCGGTAGGCGTACTCGCCGCCGGCTTCGAGCGCCTCGGCCAGCACCGGATCGTCGCCGTAGGCCTTGCGATGCGTACGCAGCGCCTCCTCGCCGATCTCGAAGATTCCCAGGCCCTCGATATTGGACGCGGTGCCGGTGAAGTAGCGGTCCACCAACTCCCGGCTCAGCCCGATCGCCTCGAAGATCTGCGCGCCGGTGTACGACATGTAGGTCGAGATGCCCATCTTGGACATGACCTTCTGCAGGCCCTTGCCGATCGCCTTGATGTAGTTCCTGACGGCCTTCTCCGGCGACAGGTCGCCGCCGAGCTGGCGATGCATCGTGGCGATGGTGTCCATCGCCAGGTAGGGGTGGATGGCTTCGGCGCCGTAGCCGGCCAGCACCGCGAAATGATGGACTTCGCGCGCCGAGCCGGTCTCGACGACCAGGCCGGCGTTGGTGCGCAGGCCCTTCTCGATCAGGTGCTGGTGGATGGCCGACATGGCCAGCAACGCCGGGATGGCGACGTTGTCGCGGTTCATCCGACGGTCGGTGACGATCAGGATGTTGTACCCCGAACTGATCGCATCCACCGCTCGCGCGCACAGCGACGCGATGCGCGCCTCGATGCCTTCCTTGCCCCAGGCCACCGGGTAGGTGATGTGCAGCTCGAAGCTCTTGAACTTGCCGTGGGTGTAGCGCTCGATGTGGCGGATCTTGTCCATGTCCTCCGCGGTGAGGATCGGCTGGTCGACCTCGAGCCGCAGCGGCGGGTTGATGTTGTTGATGTCCAGCAGGTTCGGCTTGGGTCCGATGAAGGAGACCAGCGACATCACCATCTGCTCGCGGATCGGATCGATCGGCGGGTTGGTGACCTGCGCGAAGAGCTGCTTGAAGTAGTGGTAGAGCGGCTTGGTGTGATCCGACAGCACCGCCAGCGGGGTATCGGTGCCCATCGAGCCGACCGCTTCCTCGCCGGTGATCATCATCGGCGCCATCAGGAACTTCAGGTCCTCCTGGGTGTAGCCGAATGCCTGCTGCCGGTCCAGCAGCGGCTCGTCCGACTCCGGCTCGCCGGCGACGTCCTCGTGCTCGGTCGCCAGCTCATTGAGCTTGATGCGGATGTGCTCGATCCACTGGCGGTACGGCTTGGCCGCCGCCAACTGGTCCTTGAGCTCCTTGTCGTCGATGATCCGGCCTTGTTCCAGGTCGATCAGGAACATCTTGCCGGGCTGCAGCCGCCACTTCTTGACGATCCGTGACTCCGGAATCTCCGGCAGCACGCCGGACTCGGACGCCATCACCACCAGGTCGTCATCGGTGACGATGTAGCGGGCCGGGCGCAGGCCGTTGCG
This sequence comes from Pseudomonadota bacterium, assembly GCA_023441105.1. The sequence continues at coordinate 8,311 of JAEZQX010000388.1, forward strand.
ATCGAGCGTGGCGCCGATCTGGCGGCCATCGGTGAAGGCAATGGCCGCCGGGCCGTCCCACGGCTCCATCATCGCCGCGTGGTATTCATAGAAGGCGCGGCGGGTCGGATCCATCAGCGTGTGCTGCTCCCAGGCCTCCGGGATCATCATCATGATCGCGTGGGCGAGCGAGTAGCCCGACATCGTCAGCAGCTCCAGGACGTTGTCGAAGCAGGCGGTATCGGACTGGCCGGGGAAGATCAGGGGATACAGCTTCTTGAGGTCGTTGCCGAGCACGGCCGAAGCCATCGTGCCCTCGCGGGCGCGGATCCAGTTGTAGTTGCCCTTGACGGTGTTGATCTCGCCGTTGTGGGCGACCATCCGGTAGGGATGGGCCAGCTCCCACGCCGGGAAGGTATTGGTCGAGAAGCGCTGGTGCACCAGCGCCAGCGCCGACTTGCAGCGCGGATCCGCCAGGTCCTTGTAATAGCGGCCCACCTGGCCGGCCAGCAGCAGGCCCTTGTAGACGACGGTGCGGTTGGACATCGAGGGCACGAAATATTCCGTGCCGTGCTTCAGGTCCAGGCTCTTGATGCGGTGGGCGGCAAGCTTGCGGATCAGGTACAGCTTGCGCTCCAGCGCGTCCTGCACCATCACGTCCGGACCGCGGCCGATGAACAGTTGGCGGATGACGGGTTCGCTCGCCCGCACCAGCGGCGAGATCTCCATCTCCTTGTCGACCGGCACGTCGCGCCAACCCAGCACCACCTGCCCTTCCGCCCGGACGGTCCGCTCGAGCTCCTGCTCGCAGGCACGGCGGGAGGCGTTCTCCTTGGGCAGGAACACCATGCCGACGCCGTATTCGCCGGGCGGCGGGAGGGCGACGCCCTGCTTCGCCATTTCTTCGCGGTAGTACTGGTCGGGGATCTGGATCAGGATGCCCGCGCCGTCGCCCATCAGCTTGTCCGCGCCGACCGCGCCGCGATGGTCGAGATTCTTCAGGATGAGCAAGCCTTGCTCAACGATCGAATGGCTTTTCTTGCCTTTGATGTGGGCGATGAAACCGACGCCGCAGGCATCGTGTTCGTTGGAAGGATCGTAAAGACCTTGCGCGTGCATATGCATTCCCCGCTACTTTTGTAGATTGAGCTTGAAGAATAGTGCAGCGCAATAGATTGTTCAACTTAAATAAATGGGGTCGAAGTCGATTATCCCCCCCCTCATTTTGGTGCAATTTTTAATTGGGGACATAGTCATTATTCCCGCTTAAGACGGCTCCCCGTCTTGGTTTTCGAGGTGTGGCTTTTTTGCAGGGCGACCGCGTTTGGCCGGCGATACCCGCCTGCCGCTTTCTTTTTGCAAACGCATTTTGAATTTCTCGGGGCCAAGTACCCAGCCCTTTTCCACTGCGTCCCCAATTTCGCGGATTTCAGCGGCGGTGAGTCCTTGCTCCAGCAATTCCCGGTATGCCACCTCACGGCCGAAC
>JAEZQX010000430.1 GCA_023441105.1 Pseudomonadota bacterium
CCTGAAGAGAGGGCCTGAGCATGAACGGCACCGATATCGTCCTGGACGTGCAGGGCCTGACCGTCGACATCGCCACGCCACGCGGCCCGCTGCACGCGGTGCGCGACGTGTCCTTCCAGGTCCGGCGCGGTGAAACGCTGTGCCTGGTCGGGGAATCGGGCTGCGGCAAGTCGATGACCTCGCTGGCCATCATGGGGCTGCTGCCCAAAGCGGCGACGCGTCGCGCCCGGCGGCTGACGTTCCTCGGGGAGGACCTCGCCGCGGCCAGCGACCGGCGGGTGAACGCGTTGCGCGGCAGCCGGATGGCGATGATCTTCCAGGAACCGATGACCGCCCTCAACCCGGCCTACACCATCGGCAACCAGCTGATGGAGCCGTACCTGCACCACCGCCGCAGCTCCGCGGACGAGGCCCGCAGCCGCGCCATCGACCTGCTGGAGAAGGTCGGCATCGCCTCGGCCGCACAGCGCCTGGGCCAGTATCCGCACCAGCTGTCGGGCGGCCTGCGGCAGCGGGTGATGATCGCGATGGCGCTGATGTGCGGTCCGGAGCTGCTGATCGCCGACGAGCCGAGCACCGCGCTCGACGTCACCATCCAGGCGCAGATCCTGCGGCTGCTGGCGCAGCTGCAGCGCGAATTGGGGATCGCCATGGTGCTGATCACGCACGATCTCGGGGTCGTCGCGCGCATCGCCGACCGGGTCGCCGTGATGTACGCCGGCGAGATCGTCGAACACGGCATGGCCGGCGAGATCTTCGCCACGCCCCATCATCCCTACACCCGCGGGCTGCTGGACTGCATCCCGGTGCCCGGACGCACCCCGCCCGGCGGCCGGCTCGGCACGATCAAGGGGGTCGTGCCGTCCCTGGTGGGCGACCTGCAGGGCTGCGCGTTCCGCGATCGCTGCAGCCACGCGCAGCCGGCGTGCGCGCAGACGGTGCCGGTCCTCGGCTCGGCCGGCGGCCAGCGCTGGCGCTGCATCCTCGAGGCGCTGCCGCCGGCCGTGGCCGCCCAACCCGCATGATCCGCGCGTCCGGGGTGACCCGCACCTTCACCATCGCCGGCGGCTTCCTCAAGCCGCGGCGCCTGCTGCATGCCGTCAACGGCGTCGACCTCGCCATCGAGCGCGGCGAGGTCCTCGGCATCGTCGGCGAATCCGGCTGCGGCAAGTCGACGCTGGCGCGGATGCTGCTCGGCCTGATTCCCGCCACCAGCGGCCGGATCACGATCGACGGCGAGGACATCGCGCGGCTGAGCCGGCTCAAGCTGGCGCGGCGCCTGCAGCCGGTGTTCCAGGACCCCTACTCGTCGCTCAATCCACGCCGCACCATCGCCGCCATCGTGGCCCTGCCGCTGGAGGTCCACGGCATCGGCACGCCGCTCGAGCGGCGGCGCAAGGCGATCGACATGCTGGAGCGCGTCGGGCTGCCCGCGCGCTACGCCGGCAGCCCCCCGGGCCAGTTGTCGGGCGGCCAGCGTCAGCGGGTGGCGATCGCCCGGGCACTGGTCATGCAGCCGGAGGTGGTCGTCTGCGACGAGCCGACCTCGGCGCTCGACGTGTCGGTGCAGGCGCAGATCCTCAACCTGTTGCTGGACCTGCGGCGCGAGTTCGACCTGACCTATGTCTTCATCAGCCACAACCTGGCGGTGATCGAGCATGTCGCCACTCGCGTGGCGGTGATGTATCTCGGCAAGGTGGTCGAACAGGCGGACACCGCCAGCCTGTTCCGCCATCCCCGGCATCCCTACACGCGGGCGCTGCTGGCATCGGTGCTGACGCCGGAACCAGGCCTGGGCCTGCCGGAGACCGGTCTCGGGCTGGCCTTCCCGGACCCGATCAATCCGCCCGCCGGCTGCACCTTCCATCCGCGCTGTCCGCAGCGCATGGCACACTGCAGCGTGCAGGTGCCGACGGCGCTGACGGACGCCGCCGGACTGGTCGCATGCCACCTCTATCCCGCAGCGCCAACCACCCCCGTCCCTTCCTGAACCATCCGGACTTCGCCATGACCCGCCCCCAAGCCCTCGACCTCGCCGGCCGGCAATTCGATTCCGGCGCCTTCCGCGACATCCTTGCCCGCCGCGTCGCCATCCCGACCGAGAGCCAGAATCCCGAGCGCGCGCCGGTGCTCGCCCGCTACCTCGCCGAGGAAATGCAGCCGGCGTTCGAAGCCATGGGCTTCACCTGCCGCACGCTGACCCACGGCAAGGCGCGCGCGCCGTTCCTGTTTGCCGAGCGCATCGAGGATCCGGCGCTGCCCACGGTGTTCGGCTACGGCCACGGCGACGTCATCCGCGGTCTCGAGCCGGAGTGGAAGGAAGGCCTTTCACCGTGGCAGCTGACCGAGACGGATGGCCGCTGGTACGGCCGCGGCATCGCCGACAACAAGGGCCAGCACTCCGTCAACATGCAGGCGCTGGCCAACGTCCTCGAGGCGCGCGGCCGGCTCGGTTTCAACGCCAAATACCTGATCGAGATGGGCGAGGAAACCGGCTCGCCGGGACTGGCGCAACTGTGCGAAGCCAACCGGGAACTGTTCGCCGCCGACCTCCTGGTGGCCTCCGACGGGCCACGGCTGCGGGCGGAGCGGCCCACCATCTTCCTCGGCTCGCGCGGCAGCATCAACTTCGACCTGACGATCGAATCGCGCAAGGGCGGCCACCACTCCGGCAACTGGGGCGGCCTGATCTCCAACCCCGGCATCCAGCTCGCCCATGCCATCGCCAGCATCGTGTCGCCGACCGGCCAGATCCGCATCCCGGAATGGGTGCCGGCGTCGCTGCCGGAGTCGGTGCGCCGAGCCCTGGCGGATTGCGAGGTGGACGGTGGCGCCGACGGTCCGGTCATCGAACCCTGGTGGGGCGAACCCGGCCTGTCGCCAGCGGAGCGGGTCTTCGGCTGGTGCTCGTTCGAGGTGCTGGCATTCAAGACCGGCAATCCCGAGACGCCGGTGAATGCCATCCCGCCGCGCGCCTGGGCCCGCTGCCAGCTGCGGTTCGTGGTCGGTCCCGATCCGGCCGGCTTCCTGCCCGCCCTGCGCCGCCACCTGGATCGCCAGGGATTCCCGATGGTCGGCATCGCCACGACGCGCGAGGAGATGTTCCATGCCACCCGCATCGATCCCGAGGACCCCTGGGTGCAATGGGCTGCCGCATCCCTGCAGGCGACCAGCGGCAAGAAGCCGGCGATCCTGCCCAACCTCGGCGGCTCGCTGCCCAACGACATCTTCACCGACATCCTCGGCCTCAAGACGATCTGGGTGCCGCACTCCTACCCCGGCTGCTCGCAGCATGCGCCCAACGAGCACCTGCCGCCGGAGGTCCTGCGCGAAGGCCTGCAAGTCATGACCGGCCTCTACTGGGATCTCGGCAGCGGCGAGACGCCCGCCCGGAAGCAGGCCGGCCCAGCCGCCGCCGGTCACGCGGTCGCCTGATCATGAGCCAGCGCTATTCGTGCTTCTGCCAGCTGGCGGACCTTGCCGACGCCACCGGCTACCTCACCGATATCCGCCATCGGCTGCACCAGGCCCCGGAGCTGTCCTTCCATGAAGAACGGACGGCGGCATTCGTCGCCGAGCGGCTGCTCGAATGGGGCTACCGGGTGGAGCGCAACATCGGCGGCCACGGCGTGGTCGGCACGCTGACGGCCGGCGACGGCAAGCGCAAGGTCAGCGTTCGCGCCGACATGGACGCGCTGCCGATCGACGAGGAGACCGGCCTGCCCTATGCCAGCCGCCATGCCGGCGTGATGCACGCCTGCGGCCATGACGGCCACACCACGATGCTGCTCGGCGCGGCCCGCCGGCTCGCGCAGACCCGCAACTTCTCCGGCACCGTCAACCTGGTGTTCCAGCCGGCCGAGGAAGCGGGCAAGGACAGCGGCGCGCAGCGGATGATCGCCGACGGCTTGTTCGATCGTTTTCCCTGCGATGCGATCTTCGGCCTGCACAACCATCCCGGCTACCCGGTCGGCACGTTCATGTTCGGCAGCGGACCCTTCATGTCGGCGTCGGACCGGGTCTTCATCCGCATCCAGGGCCGTGGCGGTCACGCCGCGCGCCCCCACCTGGCGGTCGACCCGATCCTGATCGCCGGCAGCCTGGTGATGGCCCTGCAGAGCGTCGTGTCGCGCAACATCGATCCGACGCAGACCGCCATCGTCACCATCGGCACCCTCAATGCCGGCATCGCCACCAACGTCATCCCGGAGAGCGCGTCGCTCGGCCTCAGCGTGCGCTCCTTCAGCCCCGAGGTGCGCGACCAGCTGCAGCAGCGGATCACCGAGCTCGTCACCCATCACGTCCACGGCTACGGCGGTGCGGTCGAGATCGACTACGAGCGCGGCTATCCCGTCGTCGTCAACAGCGCGCCGGAAACGGAGTTCGCCCGCCAGGTCGCCGAGGAACTGGTGGGGCCGCAACGGGTCATCGCCCCGTTCGGCCCGGTCACCGGCAGCGAAGACTTCGCCTATTACCTGGAGCACCGTCCCGGCTGCTTCCTGCGGCTGGGCAACGGCGAGGCCGCGCCGATGCTGCACAACGCCCGCTACGATTTCGCCGATGCCAACCTCCCGGTGGGCGCGGCCTACTGGACGCGACTGGTGGAGCGGTTCCTGTCGCAGGATGAAGCCGTCGCCTGAACCGGACCCGGCCCCGGTTGCCGCAGCACTTCCGGCTCCAGCAGCGCCACCGGTCCCCGCCCCGGTCATCGTCGTGGTCGGCGGCGGCCCCGCCGGACTGATGGCGGCGCAGACCTGCGTCGAACGAGGCGCGCGGGTGACGCTGTGCGATGCGATGCCGTCGGTGGGCCGCAAGCTGCTTCTCGCCGGCAAGGGGGGCCTCAACCTGACCCACAGCGAAGCGGCCGACGCCTTCGCATCGCGCTACGGCGACCGACGGGAGCGACTGCTGCCGATGATCGAGGCATTCGGCCCGGCGGCCTTGCGCGCCTGGGCAGCGAACCTCGGCATCGACACCTTCGTGGGCAGCTCGGGCCGCGTCTTCCCCCGCGAGATGAAGGCGGCGCCGCTGCTGCGCGCCTGGCTCAGGCGGCTGCGGGAGGCGGGCGTGGTGTTCCACAGTCGATGCCGATGGCTGGGGAGCATCGAGCAGCCGGCCCACGGCGCGCCGGGCCGGCTGCGCATCGGCTTCGTCCGCCAGGCAGGCGTTGCCGACGGCGGGGCGCAGGCAGACAGCGTGCCGGTGTTCGAGGCCGACGCGGTCATCCTCGCCCTCGGCGGCGGCAGCTGGCCCCGGCTCGGCTCCGATGGTGCCTGGGTTTCGTGGCTGGACGGGCGCGGCGTCCCGGTCGCGCCGCTGGCCCCGGCCAATTGCGGGTTCGACTGCGGCTGGGGCGAGCATTTCGCCAGCCGCTGGGCCGGCGCGCCGATGAAGTCGGTGGCGCTCGCATTGGCAGGCGGCGACGGCAGCGGCAAGGAGGACGAGACGGCAACCGCGGGGATGGTGCGAGGAGAGTTCGTCATCACCGCCACCGGCGTGGAAGGCAGCCTCGTCTATCGGGTGGCGGGGCCGGCCCGCGACCGCATCGCCGCCGCCGGCAGGGCAAGCCTCCTCGTCGATCTCCTGCCTGACCGTCGCCGGGATTGGCTCCGATCGCGGCTCGAGCGGCCGCGCGGCGGCCTGTCCCTGGCCAACCACCTGCGGCGCGCGATCGGCCTCGACGGCGTCAAGGCGGCCTTGCTGCGCGAATGCCTGCCCCATGCCGGCAGCGCATCGCCGCAGGAACTGGCCAGCGCGATCAAGCGGCTGCCGGTGCCGCTGCTCGCGCCCCGCCCTCTCGCCGAAGCGATCAGCACCGCCGGCGGCGTGCAGTTCGAGGCACTCGACCATCGGCTGATGTGCCGATCGCTGCCCGGTGTCTTCTGCGCCGGCGAAATGCTGGATTGGGAAGCACCCACCGGCGGCTACCTGCTGACCGCGTGCTTCGCCACCGGCCGCGCCGCGGCCCTCGGCGCCCTCGCCTGGAAATCGGGGTAAGAGCGAATTTGACTGGGTCCGGAAACCGGGGTCAGAGCGAATTTGCAGTCCGTCTGAGCCGAGCCGAGGCGAACCCGCGCGCGGGACTGTTTCAAGCGCGGGCGTTCTTGACCTTCGTGCGCCCAAGTTCCCGCCCGCGCGAAAGACTCCCCGCGCCGGTGATATTGCAGCGCAAACCGCGACGTTGTAACGACCCGTTTCCCCGCGCGCCCTCTCTAGGCCCGGCGCCCGGATTCTGTTGCCACCAAGCAACGAACTGGCTAGTCTTGTTGTTGCAATGCCTTGACACCGGCCGCACCTCCGTTCATAACCGCCGGATGTCGCGGCTGCCTGTCCTCAACGCCGCCGCAATCGCAACATTCATTCCGGGGCGGCGTTGCAAAGGTTGTAGCCGGTCCGATCTCTCTATCCTGAGTTTCTTTTGATGGGGCTCGCCGCTGCGGCAGCCCCTCTTTTTTTGCCTGCTGCCTGCCGCGCCTGCCGCGTGCAGGCCCGGTGCTTGCCTGATTCCCCTGTCCCGGCTGAACGTGAGCCCTGGCAGTTGCCGGGCTCCGTCCTGTCCGTCGTCGTACAGGGGAACCTAGCATGAGTCAGTACAAAGTCGCCCTCGTTGTCGGCAGCCTTCGCAAGGAGTCGTTCAACGCACGCCTGGCCAAGGCCATCCAGTCGCTGGCCCCCGGCGAGTTGACCTTCGAGCGCCTGCAGATCGACGACCTGCCCCTCTACAACCAGGACGACGACGCCGCGCCGGCGCCTGCCGTGAAGCGCATCAAGTCGCAGATCGCCGCCTCGCAGGCGCTGCTCTTCGTGACACCGGAGTACAACCGCTCGATACCCGGCGTGCTCAAGAACGCGCTCGATCACGCCTCCCGTCCCTACGGCCAGAATGCCTGGGCAGGCAAGCCGGCAGGTGTGATGGGAATTTCCATCGGGTCGATCGGAACGGCCGTGGCTCAGCAGCATCTGCGCACCATCCTCGCCTACCTCGATGTGCCGACACTGGGCCAGCCCGAGGTCTTCCTGCAAGCCACGGACGGCTTCTTCGACGACAAGGGCGGCTTCGCGAACGACGGTACCCGCAAGTTCCTGCAGGACTGGATGAACCGGTACGTGGCCTGGATCAGGAAGCACGCCGCCTGACATGGACCACGCCGACCTCCAGCAGGGGAAGGTCAACGATCCCTGGTCGACGGGAGGGCTCGTCCAACGCGCGCCAGCCGCGCTCACTGACGAACCGGCCAAGCCAGCAGCCGGCGCCGAGCCGCCTGCCCTGACGCTGCGCCTGCCGACCTCGGTCCGGGTATCGCTGGTCGGCAGCTTCATCATCCTGCTGGTCGGCGCGCTCTACTTCGGCAAGGAGATCCTCCTGCCGATCGCGCTCGCCTTCATGCTCACGCTGACGTTGAGCCCGGTGGTCAGGTACCTGGCGAAGTACCACATTCCCGAAGTCGTCTCGGCGCTGGCCATCGTCCTCGGCGTCGTAGGGAGCAGCGCTGCAGCCGTCTACTACCTGAGCGGGCCGGTGAGCGGCTGGATCGATGGCGCACCGCAGACCGGGCGGCAGATTCGCGCCAAGATCGAAGCCATGCGCGCGCCGGTGGATGCGGCAGTCAATGCATCCAAGCAGGTCGAGGAGATCACCTCCGGCAACGATCCCACCGTGCAGAAGGTGGTCGTCCAGCAGCCGGGGTTGCTCGCACGCGCCGCCAACGGCGCAGTCTCGCTGGGCTCGATCGCCACCATCACCATCGTGCTGCTGTTCTTCCTGCTCGCCTCCGGCAGGCTCTTCTACGAGAAGCTGGTGCGTATCCTGCCCACCCTGACGGAGAAGAAGCGCGCGATTCGGATCGTCTACGCAGTCGAGGAGGAAGTGTCCGCCTACCTGCTCACCATCAGCGTGATCAACTTAGGGCTGGGCGTGGTGATCGGCGGCGTCATGTGGGCCTTGGACATGCCCAACCCGATCCTGTGGGGCGTCATGGCGGCGGCGCTCAACTTCATCCCCTATATCGGCGCCCTGGTCGGGGTCTGCGTGGTGGCGATCGTGGCGCTCGTGTCCTTCGACACGCCCGGCGTCGCGCTGCTGCCCCCGGCCCTCTACTTCCTCTGCACCACGGTGGAGGGTCAGTTCATCACGCCGACGCTGCTGGGCAGGCGGCTGGAGATGAACACGGTGGCGGTGTTCCTGGCTGTTGCCGTATGGGGCTGGCTGTGGGGCGTGCTGGGAGCACTGATGGCGGTGCCCATCCTGGTCAGCCTCCGAGTCATGTGCGATCACATCGAAAGCTTGTCGTCCTTCGGCGAATTCCTGGGCGGTCGGATCCCTGAAGAGCCCGAACCGGCAGAGGGTAACGGGGAGTCCGAGCAGCCTCTCATCCATCCTTCGGCATCCGGAGGCGCGCATGCAAGCCGGCCCGCGGAGCGCTGACCTGGCGATTGTTCTCCCCACGCAAATAGAGTTGCTCGCGATGCCTGCTTTATCCTGACCCTCCCGGGCCGTAAATTGTCTCCATGCCGCTCGCAACCCGCGGGCAGCAACCAGACAAACCCGGGAGATCCGATCATGAACATCCGCACCTCGCTCATCGCCGCTGCCGCTTTCGCCACCTTCGCCGCCGGCGCCTCGGCAGGCCTGCAAAGCGACGAAGGCGTTCCGCAGAATCTCGTCGCCGCGTTCCAGCAGGACGAAGGCACGCCGCAAAATTTCATCGTCGCATTGCAGGCTGACGAAGGCGTGCCGCAGAACCTGGTCGCGCTGCAAGCCGATGAAGGCGTGCCGCAGAACCTGGTCGCACTGCAAGGTGATGAAGGCGTGCCGCAGAACCTGATCGCACTTCAGTCCGACGAAGGCGTGCCGCAGAACCTGGTCGCACTTCAGTCCGACGAGGGCGTGCCGCAGAACCTGGTCGCGTAATCGCCCGAGTCGCTGCGGCCCAGCGGCCCAGCGTCCCCTGCCCGGCCGGCATCATCCTCTGCGGTGACCCGGTCGGGACTCACCACTTCCGGAAAGCGCAAATGGAAATCGCCTGCCCTCACTGCTCGCAAAGAAATCGTGTACCGACCGACCGGCTTGCGCAGGAACCGTCCTGCGGCAAATGCCGCCAGCCCCTGCTCGACGCCCCACTGGCGCTCGACCAGCAAGCCTTCGAGGCCTTGGTGGCGCAACCCCAGCTTCCGGTGCTGGTGGATTTCTGGGCACCCTGGTGCGCCCCGTGCCGAGGTTTCGCGCCGACCTTCAAGGCGGCCGCGGGACGATTCGCGAACCAGGCGATCTTCGCCAAGGTCGACACCGAAGAGCAGCCGGCACTGGGACAGCAGTTCGCGATCCGCTCGATCCCGACGCTGGTGGCCTTTGCCAAGGGCCGCGAGGTTGGCCGCGTCAGCGGCGCGCTGCCGGCAGGTGAACTCGACCGGCTGGTTCGGCAGGTGATCGAGGGCGCGGGCGGCGGCTGAGGCCGTCGACGCTTCATCGTCCGAGGGCGATCCGCGCAGGCCCCAGGGCCCCACCGCCGCGCGGAAGACGGTCTGTCCGGGCTGCGGCGGCCGACGTCCGGCCATGCCGGCCGTTGACGCGTTTGCGCCGCTTCGCCTGACCAGCACTCCGCCCGACGCCGCCGTGCGTCGCCCGCCGATGGGTGGCACCTCCCGCATGGGCGATTCTCCCCCGTCATGGCAGTACGAGCTGGGGGGCTCATGGACGTCTCGGGAATCAATATTCGTGGCCGCGCGCTTGCGCTTGGCATCGCCGCTGCGCTGCTTGCCGGGGTGCCGGCAACCGGAATGGCCGGACCCGCGATCGCGATGGACTACGCGGCGCTCGTCGACCGGCACGGACCCGCGGTGGTGCACGTCAGCGTGCGCGAGAAGCTTGCGCGGAGTGACGACAAGGCCACCTCCGGCACGCCCGACGTAGTTCCCGCCAACAGCTTCGGCTCGGGCTTCATCGTCAGCTCGGACGGCTACATCCTCACCAACGCCCACGTCGTGACGCAGGCGACGCAATTGCGCGTGACCCTCAAGGACAAGCGCGAACTGGTGGCCCGGGTGGTCGGCGAGGACGCGACCACCGACGTGGCAGTGCTGAAGGTGGATGCCACCGACCTGCCGACGGTCGCCATCGGCGACCCGTCCACCGTCCGCGTCGGCGAGCCGGTGGCCGCGATCGGCTCGCCCTTCGGCTTCGAGCACAGCGTCACCGCCGGGATCGTGTCGGCGAAGTCGCGCAACGTCGACGACCTGCTGGTGCCCTTCATCCAGACGGATGCCGCCGTCAACCCCGGCAATTCAGGCGGTCCGCTGTTCGATGCGCAAGGCAAGGTGATCGGCATCAACAGCCGGATCTGGACCCGCTCGGGCGGCTTCCAGGGGCTGTCGTTCGCGATCCCCATCGACCTCGCGATGCGCATCGCCGGCGACCTCAAGACCGGCCAGCCGATCGTGCGTGGACGCATCGGCGTGCATACCCAGGCCGTGACCAGTGAACTGGCCAAGGCGTTCGGACTCGACCGGCCGCGCGGCGCCCTCGTGACCTCGGTCGACGGGGAAGGTCCGGCGCAGGCCGGCGGCATGCAGACCGGCGACATCGTGCTGCGCGCGGCCGGGCGCGACATCGAGACGTCGCTCGACTTGCAGCGCGTCGTCGGCAGCCAGCCGCTCGGCGCGATCATCGCGGTCGACGTGCTCCGCCACGGCAGCCAGCTGCCGCTGCAGGTGGCCGTCGGCGAGGCACAGAAGCACCGCACGCCGTCGGAAACAGTCTCCGTCTCGGTCCAGGAGAGGGTCATGCCGCTGGGGCTGGAGCTGCGCGCAATGAGCCCGCAGGAGCAGCAGCGGCTCGGCCTGAGCGACGGCCTCTACGTCGAATCGGTTGCCGGCCGATCGCCGGCGGTGCGGGCCGAGCTCAAGCCCGGCGACCTGATCCTGCAGGTGCGCGGCCGGCCGATCCGCCAGGTGGCCGACTTCCGCGACGGCGTGGAGGCTGCCGCTGCCGACGGCACGCCGGTGGCGGTGCTGACGATGCGCGGCGAGGAACGGCGCTTCGTCGCGCTGGAGCTCGACCGGTAGCGAACCGTCGGCGCAGGGATACCCGACAGCCTGCTAGTTGTTGAAGTCCGGCCCGCTCGTCACTTCGCGGACATACCCGGCCCGGATCGCGAAGTCGCCGAACCGCTCGCCCGCGAGCCGCTCGGCTGCGAAACGGCCGAACATGCCGTCGAGCTCGGTCACGATCCGCTCCTCCCCGACGTTCTCGAGGTACATGCGGTTGAGCCGCTGGCCGTGCCAGCCGCCGCCGAGATACATGTTGTACTTGCCCGGCGCGCGGCCGGTGAAGGCGATCTCCGCCACATAGGGCCGCGCGCAGCCGTTGGGGCAGCCGGTCATCCTCAGGACGATGGGCTCGCCTGCCAGGCCGTGCCGTTCCAGCAGAGCCTCCGCCCTGCCCACCAGCGACGGCAGGTAGCGTTCGCTCTCGGCCATGGCCAGCCCGCAAGTGGGGAATCCGACGCAGGCCATCGAGTTCAGCCGCAGCGGGCTGCCCTGGTTGGCGCGGTCGAGACGAAGCTCGGCGAGCAACTGCTCGATCCGCGGCCGGTTGGCCGGCGAGACGTTGGCGATCACCAGGTTCTGGTTCGGCGTCACGCGGAACTCGCCGTCATGGGCGCGCGCGACTTCCTGCAGCGCCGTCATCAACGGCTGCCCCTCGCTGTCGGCCACCCGGCCATTCTCGATGAACAGCGTGTAGTGCCAGGCGCCGTCGGTGCCCTGGACCCAGCCGTACTCATCGCCATTGGTGGTGAAGTCGAAGCTGCGGGCGGGCTCGAGCACCGGTCCGATACGCCGCTCGAGCTCGCCCCGGAACCAGTCCACGCCCTTCTCTTCGATGGTGTACTTGAAGCGCGCCCGGCTGCGGTCCACCCGATTGCCGAAGTCGCGCTGGATCGCGACGATGGCCCTGGCGACATCGAGCGTGCGTTCCTTCGGCAGGTAGCCTACGACATCGGCAAGCCGCGGGAAGGTATGCGGCGTGCGGTCGGTGCGGCCCATGCCGCCGCCGACGGTCAGGTTGAACCCGGCAAGCGTCTCGCCGTCGGCGATGGCGATGAAGCCGACGTCCTGCGTGTAGACGTCGATGTCGTTGACCGGCGGGATCACGAAGCCGATCTTGAACTTTCGCGGCAGGTAGGTGCGGCCGTAGAGGGGCTCGTCCGGATCATCCACCGCCACCTCCTTGCCGGTGGCCGCCGCCTCCCGCGCGGCCGCGGCGGCGTCCTCGTCGAGATA
>JAEZQX010000408.1 GCA_023441105.1 Pseudomonadota bacterium
CCTCGGCCGCGGCATCGTCCGGCGCCGCAGCGGTCATGCCGCCGGCAGCGCCGGCCCCTGCGGCAACGGCGCGAGCCGGATCCTCGATCGGCCCGACTTCGGCGCCGGCTTCGGCATCGGCTTCGGCGGAGCCCACAACCGCCGGCTGCCCCACCGGCACCATCGTCAGCCGCGACGCGGCAGGATCGCAATACTGGCCGAGGGCAAAGGTCTTGAGGAAGGCTTCGCCGTCGCGCCGGCCGAGGTCGTACGCCTGCTGGAACCGCGCCGCCGAGCCGTAGTCCCAGCGGCCGACCGGTACCTTCTCGCTCGGCTGCACGTGAACGAAGCCATCGCGGGCGAAGACCGGCGCCAGCGACGGATCGTGCCGGGTGCCGAGCACCAGCGTCTGCCCGGGGACGTCGGCCACCGCGCCCAGCTGGAGCTCGTCGACCAGGCCGGCGTCGACGCAGGGCGCGCCGTCGTAGGTCTCCACGGCGGTGAACGGCGGCGCGCAGGTCGCGGCGGCCAGCAGATCCACCAGCTCGCGCTCGCTGCGGCAATCCTGGATGCGCCTCGCCTCGGTCACCCACCCGACCCGCCGGCCACCGGCCTGCTGCAACCCGCCGTCGCTGCCGCGCTGGCGGCGCGGCAGGAGCAAGGCGCCGAGCACCGCGCGCGATGCATGAGCGCCTTCGGGCAGCCGCGCATACTGCACCCGGATCTCCGGGGCACGCCACATCAGCTGCCGGAAGCTGTCGCCGCCGAGCAGCGCGCGCAGCGCCTTGCGCTGGATTGCGGCGCTGGCCAGCAGCCGCCGGTCAGGACGCAGCAGGTTCAACGGGTTGAAGCTGCCGCGCAGCGACTTGAGCTCGCGCTCGTACCACGCCAGCGCGCGGCGGCTGTCTCCGGCATGCAGCAGGCAGGCGACGACCGCGCCGAACGACACGCCGGCAATGACGCGCGGATGCAGCTCGATCTCGCCACCGACACGATCCCAGAATCCGGCCTGCCACCAACCCCGATGGCCGCCACCGGCGAACACCACCTTGTCAAACATTCGAGGGCCTCTGCAGGCTTGCCGGGATCAGTGCCATCACGCCCGAATTCTACCCGCCTCCATGCCGGCGCCGGCGCAGCAATCCGTCGGCGCCGGCGTCACAACATCGCATAAGTCGTGGTGGCGTGCGCCGCGAGCTTGCCGTCGCCGACGCCGATCAGCTCGACCTCGCCGAAGAACAGATTGCGGCCCGGCTTGAGCACGCGCGCCACCACCCGCACGTCACCGCCCGCGACCGGTCGCATGAAGCTCAGGTTCTGGCTGACGGTGGTCATCGGCCGGAATTCACCCAGCTGGCTGGCGATGGCGAAGACCATCGCGGTATCGGCCGCCGCCATCAACGCCTGGCCGCAGATGGTGCCGCCGACCCGGCACAGCGCCGGATCGAACGGCAGCAGCAGCTCCGCTTCGCCGCCGGCGATCTTCACCGGCCTCAACCCCAGTGCCTGCACCCACGGTGCGAACAATTCCTGCAGCCAGCCCTGCGCCTGCTCGAGCATCGGTTCTCCCATCATGTCCTCCCGCGGGTCGTCGTGATTCCGGTTGCAACGTCCTGCCTGCCGTAGGCGAGCCGGTAGACGCCGCCGATGCAGGTCACCAGCGCCGCCATCCGGGTGACATGGAAGGCGGTGACCATCGGCACCCCGAGATCGAGGTTTCTCGCCGTCAGGCTCATCTCGGCCACGCCGCCCGGAGAGGTCGCCAGGATCAGGGTGGCTGGGGCGATACCGCTCAAGGAGCCGAGCAGCCAGCCGAAGGCACCGCAGGCGATCATCGCCACCACCGTCACCAGCACCGACGAGGCCACGATGCGCGGCGCGCTGCGATAGAACGAGGGCGTGAAGCGCACGCCGAGCGTCATGCCGATGGCCACCTGGCCGGCGACGGTCAGCCACGGCGGCACGGCCGACCAATGCAGCCCCAGTGCGGTCAGCAGCGCGGAGACCAGCAGCGGCCCGATCACCCAGGCATTCGGCGAGCCGAAGCGGTCGGCGAACAGCGCGCCGGCGAGCGTCAGCAGCGCCAGGGCCAGCAAGCCGGGATAGTGGACCGCGACCGTCACCGGCAGGTAGGGGTCCGCGCCGTGCAGGTCCAGCGCCTTGTAGATGAAGGGGATGGTCACCACCACCATCATCACCCGCACGCTGTGCGACGCGGCGACGCTCGCGCCGTGACCGCCCTGGCGCTCGGCCTGCATCACCATCTCGGAGGCACCGCCGATCGCCGCCGCATAGAACGCGGTTGGCCGGTCCATGCCGCCGAGCCGCTCCATCAGCCAGGCAAGGCCGAAGCCGAGCAGGAAGGCCCACAGCGTTCCGGCGAGGATCCAGCCGCTGTAGCGCGCCAGCTGGGCGATGACGTCGCTGCTGAAGTAGAGGCCCAGGACCAGCCCGATCACCCATTGCCCGGCCTTGCGGATCGAGCGCGGGCTGTGCAGGCGGCCGGTCGCCATGTTGCAGGCCGCGCAGCACAGCAGCGGTCCGATCAGCCAGGGCAGCGGCGAGCCGAGCCAGGCGAAGGACGCGCCGCCGACCATCGCGACGACCAGCGCCAGCAGCGTGGCGCGATGGCGCGGATTGCCGGTGAATCTCGAGAGGGCGTTGCCTGGCACCCGCCGCTCAACCCTTGGCCGCAGCCTGGGCGGCAGCCTCGGCGGCGAGCACCGGATTGAAGCGCGGGTCGTTGTACATCTTGAATTGGCGATAGACCTTGAAGTAGGCGCGACCCGCCTGCGAGTCGGCGAGCAGCTGATCGAGGCAGCCGGCGAGGTCGTCGCGCTGCGCCTGCAGCCGCTCGAGCTTGACCCGGCTTGCCTGCCGGTGCGCCTCGTCGACGTCGGTGCGTTGCGTCTGCAGGCGCATCGCATGCACCTTCAACGCCATGATCGACAGGCGATCGATCATGCTGCCGGCAGTTTCGCTGTTGAGCCGCGCGCCGGCCGCCGGCGTGCTGCGCGGCGCGTCGCCGGCGGCCGAAGCTGCATCGACCAAGCCGAGCGCGACCAGCAGCAGCTCGTCGACTCGTTCGGTGGCGTCGTTGCGGGCCTGGTTGTAGCGATCGATGTTGCGCTTGTTGACGGCGATCTCCGCATCGGAGACCCGCGTGCGACGGGCGAGATCCTCCTCCGCCCACAGCAGGCTGTTGAAGCGATGATTGGCCTCGATCCACTGCCACGCGCCGGCCGCTGCGGTCGCCTCGCCGGCGGCACCGCTACCGGCCTCGGCGGCCTGCCGCGGCCACCCCGGCGACCCCAGGCACTCCTGGTGGAATGCCACGATCTCCGTGCCCGTCGGCAGCGTCCCGTCCGCACCTTGCCTGCCCATCGCTTGATTGCCCATCGCTGGTTCGTTCCATAATGCCTCGATGCACTGCCCCGATTATCGCTAATGCGCCCGATCATCGTCCGGCTGCCCAATTGGGTGGGGGATGTGGTGATGGCGCTGCCGGCGCTTTCGCACCTCTCGCAGGCGGGACTGTCGCCGCTGCTGGTGGGCCGGGCGTGGGCCCAACCGCTGCTGGCTGCGTACGGTTGGGAGATCCACCCGCGCGCGGCGACCCTGCGGGCCCGCGTGGCCCAGCTGAACCGGCTGCATCGCCGGGCCGCCCAACTCGACGAGCAGTTCGGCCGCCGCCTCAACACCCTGCTGCTGACCAACTCCTTCTCGAGCGCCTTCGAAGCCTGGCTGGCCCGTCTGCGCGCCGTCGGCTATCGCCAGGACGGCCGCGCCTGGCTGCTGTCCGCGCCGGTACCGCAGCCGTCCGAGCCGGTGCATGAATCGACCCGTTTCTGGCGCCTCGCGACCACCTTGTCCGGCAGCGATACGCCGCAGCCGGCGCAGGTGCGGCTGAAGGTTGCGCCGCTGGCACAGCAGGCCGCCGATGCGCTGCTGGCCCAGCATTCGCTGGGCGGTGATTTCGCCTGCATCGTGCCGTTCGCCACCGGCACCATGAAGGGCCAGGACAAGGCGTGGCCGGGGTTTCCGGCGCTTGCCCGCTGGCTGAGGCAGAAGCTGCCGGTGGTGGTGGTGCCGGGACCGGGCGAGGTGGAAGCCGCGCAGCGGGACTATGGCGGCGCGATCTGCCTGCCCGGCGTCGACCTCGGCGTCTACGCCGGAATCCTCAAGCGGGCGCGGCTGGTGATCGCCAACGACACCGGCCCCGGCCACATCGCCTCGGCCGTCGGCGCGCCGCTGATCTCGGTGCTGGGGCCCACCGACGCCACCCGCTATCGGCCCTGGGGCCACCACGTCAGCCTGCTCCAGGGAAGTCCCTGGCCGACGCTCGAACAGGTCAGCGCCGAGGCGCGACGACTGCTGGACGTGGTACCCCGGCCGTAGGCGCCGTCGGGGCCGACCTCGCGCGCCTCGCTATACTTCCGTCCACTCACGGTGCCCGCCGGATCCTGGAGCTGTTTCCGGGTCCGGCAGTTAAACGGGAAGCAGTGAGGCTCCGGCCAGGAGCCCAAACTGCGCTGCCCCCGCAACGGTAAGCAGGTTGCCGCCCTCATCCGCGGCAACCGGATTCGATGCCACTGGCTGTTCGTCGCGCTGTCCGCGCGACCGCGAGCTGGGAAGGCGGATCCGGTGCACCTGCCAGCCCGGATACCGGCCGCGAGCTGCCCGGCGCGTCACTGCTGCCGCGGGCGCCGGCTGGCGTCCGCACGCGAGATGCCGGATCGACTCGACGTCCCGCGGGGTTGCGGGACCAGACGGAGCTTTCCATGCCCTCCCCCACGTCTTCACCCCTTCGCCGGGCCGCGCGCCCAGCCGGCGCGCCGCCGCGCTCCCGGTCTCTCTCCCGCTTACCCGCCCGCCTTCTTGGCGCTGCGCTGGCCGCAGGTCCGCTGGCCGGCGGCGAGGCGATGGCCCAGCAGGCCGACGTCGCCGGCGCGCCGGACGGCCGGCTGCCGAGCATCGTCGTCACCGCCACCCGCTCGCCGGAGCGGATCGAGGACCTGGTCGCCGACGTGACCGTCATCGAGCAGGACCTCGGCAGCCGCGGCCTCAGCCTGCAGGAAGTCCTGCGCACCGGCGGCGGCGTGCAGCTGACGTCCTACGGCGGGCCCGCCGCCACCGGCAACGTGCTGATCCGCGGCGCCAACGCGGGGCATACGCTGACGCTGATCGAGGGCTTCCGCGTCTCCTCCGCGCTGCTCGGCCAGACGACCTTCGAGGCCCTGCCGATTGCCCACACCGGCCGCATCGAGCTCCTGCGGGGTCCCGCTTCCGGCCTCTACGGCGCCGACGCCATCGGCGGCGTCGTGCAGTTGTTCGCGCCGACGGCCTCGCCGGGCCTGCAGGTGACCGGCGAGGCGGTGGCCGGCCAGCAGGACACCCGCGGGTTGCAAGCCGGCCTGGCCGGGGGCTCGCGCGCCCTGTCCGGCGGTCTCCGGCTGAGCCGGGACAGCAGCGACGGCTTCAACGCGACCACGCCGGACAACTTCGCCTACAACCCCGACCGCGACGGCTATGAACGCGAAGGCGCCTCCGCCTGGCTGGACATGCGGCCGAACGGCGCCACGCACCTGCGCGGCATCGCCCTGCAGAACCGCGTCGACAGCGACTACGACGACGGTGCCCATCCCGACGCCCATGTACGGGCGAGCACCACGGTCGTCGGCCTGCGCGGCACGCACGACCTCGACGCGATCACGCAACTCGCCTTCCGGATCGGCCAGAGCGAGGATCGCTCCGACAACTTCTCGTCCTTCCCCGGCCAGTTCACCAGCCGGCTGATGCAGTACGGTGTCAGCGGCAGCCGCGAGGTGATCCCCGGCATCCGCCTGCAACTGCTGCTCGAGCGGCTCGAGGAGCGGGCGCGCAGCACCTCCTACGACAGCGGCGCCACGATCAGGCGCACCACCAACTCGATCGGGCTGGTGCTGCTCGCCGACCAGGGCCCGCACCTGCTGCAAGGCAGCCTGAGGCTCGACGACAGCGACGGCTACGGCGAGCAGACCAACTACAGTCTCGCCTATGGCTACCGGCTCGGCGCCGGGATGCGCGTCGGCGCCAGCTACGCCACCGGCTTCCACGCGCCCGGCTTCAACGATCTCTACTTCCCCAACTACGGCCGCAGCGACATCCGCCCGGAGCAATCGCGCTCAGCGGAAGCCGGCCTCTACTGGAACCAGCCGGCTGAGGGCGGCGCCGGCGACCCCTTCGCGGGGGCCGACCCCGCTGCCGCTGTCAACCGCACCGCCAACGCCAATGCCGGCGCTAACGCCAGTGCCAGTGCCAGTGCCAGTGCCAACGCCAAAGCCAGTGCCAACGGCGGTGGGGGGGGCGGCCCCCGCGGCCCCCGGGGGGG
>JAEZQX010000438.1 GCA_023441105.1 Pseudomonadota bacterium
CGGGGGCGCCTGCGCGTTGGGGCAGACGCCTGGCCCTGCCCGAACGCAACCGACCGGGCCGGTCGCCCGTCAAGCCGCCAGCGAGAGCGCTCGAAGCAGGCGGCGCGCGGCCTTCGACGCACGTTCAACCCTCCAGCCGGAACCTTGCCATGCACCCGTTCGAGCCCCTGCTGTCCGTCATCGTCCCGGCCCGAGACGAGGCCGCAAACCTGCCCGGGCTGCTGGAGGAGATCGACCGCGCTCTCGAGCGCTTCGCGCACGAGGTCATCGTCGTCGACGATGGATCCGTCGACGGGACATGGGACTTCCTGACGGCGCGGGCGGCGGCAGAGCCGCGCCTGCGGCCGCTGCGCCACCCCCGCAGCGCCGGCCAGAGCACCTCGCTGTGGCAGGCGGCGGCGCACGCCCGCGGCGACTGGCTTGCAACCCTCGACGGCGACGGGCAGAACGATCCGGCCGATATCCCGCGCCTGCTCGCGCGCGCCCAGCGCGGCGACGTGACGCTGGTCGCCGGGCATCGCCAATCGCGCCGGGACGACCTGCTCAAGCGGGTCTCGTCGCGGGTGGCGAACCGGGTGCGGTCCGCGCTTCTCGGCGACGGAACGCCGGATACCGGCTGTGGCCTGAAGCTGATCCGCCGCAGCGCCTTCCTGGCCCTGCCGTACTTCGACCATATGCATCGTTTCCTGCCGGCGCTGGTGCAGATGCAGGGTGGGGTCTGCGTCTCGGTGCCGGTGGCTCATCGTCCCCGGTTGGCAGGCCGGTCGCACTACGGCGTGAACAACCGGCTGTGGGTCGGGCTGGTGGACCTGGTCGGCGTCATGTGGCTGCGTCGTCGCTCGCGCTTGCCGGCTCCGCTGGAAGAGACAGCCTCCAGGACCAGCAACCCGCCGCCGGAAGCTGAATCCTGGCGCCGCGACCGTCTCGCGGAGCATCCAGCCGACGACTCCTACGGCAAGAGCAAGGACGACAATCCCCCGCACGACGCGCTACTGCAGCGCGGCGTGCTCCACGGCAGGGAAGCTTGACGTGGGCAGCGAAGCGTTCTGGCTCGTCGTCGGCTTCCTCGGGCAGGCCTTCTTCTCCGCCCGTTTCCTGGTGCAGTGGATCGCCAGCGAGAGGGCTCGCCGCAGCATCGTGCCGATCGCCTTCTGGTTCCTGAGTCTCGGCGGCGGAGCGACCCTCTTCGCCTATGCGCTGTATCGGCGTGATCCGGTCTTCATCGCCGGCCAGGGGGTGGGGTTGTTCATCTACCTGCGCAACCTCGTGCTCATCTACCGCCATACGACGCCGAGTACCAGCGGCGGCCCCCAGACGCCCGCGGCCTAGGTCCGGCGGCCGGTGCTCGCTGCGCGCGTTCTTCGCCATGGGATGAGTCGCCCGTTGGCGTGGCTGCTCGCCTTTGCGCTGCTCTATCTCGCGCTCGGCATCGGCCTGCGCGATCCCTGGCCTTCCGACGAACCGCGCTTCGCCCTGGTGGCGCAGGAGATGCTGGACACCGGGCATTTCTGGATACCGCACCGCGGTGGCGAGCCCTATCCCGACAAGCCGCCGATCTACATCTGGCTTACCGCGCTCGCGATCTCGCTCACCGGCTCGGTGCGGCTTGGCTTTCTCCTGCCGTCCTTGCTCGCGGCGGTGGGCACGTTGGCCCTGGTCGGCGACCTGGCGCGCCGGCTCTACGGCGCGCGCATCGCCGGGTTCGCCGTCGCGGCGCTGCTGGCCAGCGTGCAGTTCGTGCTGCAGGCGAAGGCAGCCCAGATCGACATGGTGCTCGCATTCCTCACCACCTTCGCCGCCTACGGGCTGCTGCGGCATGCGCTGCTGGGACCGGCGAGGGGTTGGTGGCTGGCGGCATGGGCGGCGGTGGGCGCCGGCATCATCACCAAGGGCGTCGGCTTCCTGCCGCTCCTGCTCCTGCCCGGCTGGGCCTGGCTGGCACGACGGGGGAAGACGACCCCGCTGAGTCTGAAGGATGTCGGGCTCGGCCTGGTGACCATGATCGGCGTGGTTGCGCTATGGGGCCTGCCGATGATCGTGATGAGCCTGAACGATGCCGAGCTTGCCGCCTACCGCGACAACATCCTCTTTCGCCAGACCGGCCAGCGCTACGCCGCCTCCTGGCATCACCACAATCCCTGGTACTACTACTTCGTCGCCGTGATCCCCTGGGCCTGGTTGCCGCTGTCGCTGGCGTTGCCGTGGGCCATCCCGGCGTGGCGGCGGCGGATCCGCCGCGGCGACGCCCGTACCACCCTGCTGCTGTCGGGCGTGCTGCTGATCGTGCTCTTCTTCTCGCTGTCGCCGGGCAAGCGCGGCGTCTACCTCCTGCCCGCGCTGCCGCTCCTCGCGATCGCCATGGCGCCATTGCTGCCCGGCCTGCTGCGCCGGCGCGGCCTCAACCTGGTGGCCGCCATCCTTCTCGGCGTGGCGGGGCTTGCGTTGCTGGCCCTGGCCATCCTCGGCATCGCCGACCTGCCGGCTCTCGCGCGCCTGGCCGAGCGTCATCAGGTTGCGCCCTGGTACTGGTGGATGCTGCTTGGCGTGGCAGCGGTCGCGCTGTTGATCGGACTCGGGTGGCGCCGCGGTTTCACCGGACTGGTGCTCTGGCTCGTCGTGTTCTGGATGAGCTGGTCGACGCTCGGCTACCTGCAGCTCGACCGCACGCGGTCGCCGCGCGAGCTCATGACGCACGTCGCCGCCACCATCGGCGCCGATGCCTGGCTGGGCATGCCCAACTTCGACGAGGAGTTCCTGCTCCAGGCGCAGCAGCCGATGGTGCACTTCGGCCGGGACACGCCGGCTGCGGCGCAGCTCGAGCAGGCATTCCATTGGCTGCAACAGGTGCCCGACAAGCGATGGATGCTGATCGAGCAGAACCGCCGGCCCGATCTCGAATGTGCCAGGCTCGACCAGGCGCGGGACCTGGGCTACCAGAACGGCGACTACTGGTGGCTGATCCCGGGCAGTGCCTTCGCAGGATGCAAAGGGGCGGACGGCTCGGCACCGGTGTTCGTGGTGCCGACGACCGTCCGCTCGGGCTAGCGAACGCCGAAGTCGCGATAGCGGCCCCGCAGGGCCGCGTCCGCTCAGTACAGCGGCGGGGGGTTGTCGCGCAGCTCGCTCGACGAGATGCCGCCGCCGGGTTCCTGCTTGCCGACGTCGCCCAGCGTGGTGAACGTGAAGGCCTGCCAGTCGTTGGTGACCAGCTTGCCGCGGGAAACGCCCACTGCCTCGAGGATGCGATCGTGCGACGCGTCGGTCGGGTAGTAGTCGGCGCCGACCTGCAACAGGTACTTCGCCTTCGACCGGTCGTCGACGCCGCTTTCGCTATCCTTGATCAGCCGCGCCTCGACGGAGATGACCATCGCCGCCATGTCCCACGATTCGATCGGCTCGCGGCCACCCCACCAGCCGTGCAGGTTGAGGTTGGAAATCGGCAGCGTGGATGCGCTGTCGCCATGGTCGCTGACCTTGGCCTGTTGCGGGCAATGGAAGTAGTTGCCGCCCTGGTCGCACTGGATGCCGGAGAAGCTGTCCGAGTCGATCAGCCGGGACCATTTCCCGGTGGAGTGGCTCTTGACGAAGAGGCGCAGGTTGCGCATCTCCACTCGCGTATTCCAGGCGCCGTTCTCGACACCTTCGAACTGCACGAACCAGGGAAGCACGAAGTTCGCGCCGTTCGCATTGGTGCCTGCCAGGTTGTAGCCCGGGCCTCTCGCGAAGCCGTACACCGGGTTCACGTCCTTCAGCGGCATGTCGTTCATCTCGCTCATGTCGCCGATCAGGGTGTCGACGATGCTGCCGGAGATGCCGGACGAGGAGCCCTCGCTATCGGACTCGTCCGCTGCTTCTTCCGACGAGGCCTTGTCATCGCTTGCGTCGTCTTCCGTCGCGGCGGCGCGTTCTGCATCCTCGCCGCTCAGGTCGTCGTCCTTGGTGCCGTACGGCGTGGCCTGGACCGTGGCACGGACCTGGGGATTGGCGCTGACGAACGATTCGAACTTGGCCATGCTCGTATCGGCCTGGGGCGCCTCGGTCTGGACTGCGTCGGCCGAGTAGCCGGCGCCGTCACCGCCGCCGCCGCAGCCGGACAGAATGAGGACCGCCATCGAGGCGGCGGCCAGTGGCTGAAGGTGCCGGGCACGCGCCGACGTAGTGGGACGGGATTCGATCCCGGAAGTGGCAGGGAAGCCGGAGGGCGATGCGGGCTGGTGCCTGAAGGCAGGCAGGAACGATGAAATCATTTCTCTCCTTGTTGTTTCCTCGTATCGAGGTGCGTTTGCGACAGGCGTCACTGACGCAACCCGGTTGTCCTCCGCCGGGCACTCGATTTGCGTAAACCGTGAAAGCCTTGCTCCGACGAACGGTTGCTCGGAAAAGGCGGGCGGATATTAACCAGCGAAATCATCGACGAAGCCTGCGGAAGCCGCGTCGTTACGTTCGATTCCGTCCTCTTACCTCATCGTTACGGTTGTGTCGGACGTCAGCGACGAGGTCGTCCCGTCGGCGCCGGAGAGCGGTATGCGAGCGTCGCAAATGCGACGAAAATAGACCCCGCGGCATCCGTTTTCGGCTGTTGCTGTGGTAGCGCGTTGTGTGGGAACGCGACAGCGCCCACGCAGGGAAGTGCGCGGGAAAAGCGCGCAAAGGCAGAACCGGTTCAGCGAAAAGCGGATCGAACTACCGGATCCGGCGCAGCAAGGCGCCGGGGACGGAGGTTGCAACAACTGTTTCGCCCGGGGCGCTCCTCCGGATCCACCGAGCCTTCCTCCGGATCAATCGAACTTGAGGCTGAACATCGTGCCGCGCGAAGCGGCAGGTTCCAGTTCGAGGCGCCAGCCGCGAAGGTCGGCGGTCTGGCGGGCGATGGCAAGGCCAAGGCCTTTGTCACGCCTGGCTGCGCCGGGTGAATCCGCCAGGCGACCCTGGAAGTAGCGGTCGAACACGAACGGCCGATTCTCCGCGGCGATGCCCGGCCCGTCGTCGGCGACCGTCAGCCCATTCTCGATACGGCGCACGCTGCAGGCACCCGGCGAGGCATGTTCGATGGCGTTGCGTAGCAGGTTCCGCAGCACCGTGACCAGCGCCAGCCGGTCGAGATTCACCACGTCCTCGCGCGGCACCTGGTTGACCAGCGTCGCGCCGGAGCCGGCGGCAAGATGCGACAGGCTTTCCCATACCTCGTCGATGCATTGGGCCAGCTTGACCGGTTCCACCTGCGCGGGCGCTTCGCTCGACAAGGCATGCAGGCTGTCGAGGCCGCTCGATGCCTGGTCGACCGCAGCCATCATGCGCTGCAGGCGTTTCTCGCTCGCCTGCGACAGCCGCTCGGTCAGGAGGATCATCTCCGCGTCCGTGCGCAGCGCGGCGAGCGGCGTGCGAACCTCATGACGGGCATTGGCCGCAAACTCCCGTTCGCGGACCAGCGACTCCTCCAGTCGCCGCTGGGCAGCGTCGAAGGCACGCAGCAGGAGCGCCTCCTCGTCCGAGCGCGTCGCCGGCGCCACCGATCCGCCGGGTGACCAGTTATTCAGCCGCTCGCTCATCCGGCGAAACGGGGCGACCACGATCCGCGCCAGGGACGATGAGATGAGCCAGCCCAGGAGGATGCAGAGCATCCCGGTGACGAGGATGGCACGGCCGAAGTCGTAGACGAACTGCTCGTTCTGGGTCGCCTCGAACTGCACGAACAGGCGGCCGTCGGGCACCGGTTCGATGATGGCGTGATAGATGCGGTCGCCATCGTGGAAATGGTGGGCGCCATCCGGCAGGGCGAGGAGATGCGCCGGCGGCGGAACCACCGCTGCCGCCGTGTCCGGAGCGGCCGCATCGCGTTGGCTCTCGGCTGCTTCCCCAGGAGGCGCTCCCGCCGGCGACAGCCACGCCTGCAGGTTCGGTCCCAGGCGCAGCGGCTGCGTCGCCGGATCGAACACGATTTCCCGTGACTGCAACCGCCCGACCAACCGCTCGGTCTCCATCTGCAGGATCTCGTCGACCAGCACGTCCTCCTGCTTCTCGAGCGACTTGAAGGCCAGGTAGCCCTGCACCGTCACGAAGATCGTGATCACCGCCGTCAGGGCGAGGCTGATCCGCTTCTGCAGCACCATCCTTTCAGGTCTTCAATCGGTAGCCGACCGCATGAACGGTTTCGAGCCCGCCGTAACCGGCTTCCGACAAGGCACGCCTCAGCAGGTAGACCTGGCCGCGCAGCGCATCGGCTGGCGGGTCCCCGTCGGGCCAGAGAATGCGCTCGAGCTCCTCGCGCTGAACCACCTCGCCAGGCTCCCGGATCAATCGCTCGAGCAACTGCATGCTCCGGGGCATCAGCTTGAGCGGCTTGCCCGCCACCGACACCTGCCGGGTGCGGCGGTCCAGCTGCAGATTGCCCGCGGTCGAGGTCTGGGCCACCACGCTGCCGGAGGCGCGCCGATGCAATGCCTGCAACCGAACCTCCACCTCGGCCAGGGCGAACGGTTTCTGCAGGTAGTCGTCGGCGCCTAGCTGGAAGCCGCGGATCTTCGCGTCCAGCTCGCCGCGGGCGGTCAGGATCAGGGTAGGCGTCGCCAGCAGCAGCTGCTGGCGCAGGTGATGCAGCACCTGGAAGCCGTCGGCGCGCGGCAGGCCGATGTCGAGGACGATCACGTCCCAGCTTTGCGCGCCGAGCATGGCGATCGCCGACGGACCGTCGTAGGCAACGTCGGCGCGATGGCCGCGCAAGGCAAGGAATTCGAGCAGGTTGCCCGCGATGGTCAGGTCGTCTTCGACGACAAGGACCTTGATGCGCGTTTCGAACGCCGTGCCTGGTTCCATCTCGCTTTCACGCCTTCGATGGCTGCATGGTAAATCCTAGGCACAGGGGTTGCTTGCGAGTTGGTCGCCAGGCGACCCTCATGGGCCGAGACGGCCTGTGGAGGCGGGCGAACCGGAGACCGCGAGATGGGAGAAGGACTCAGCATCGGCGACCTCGTGCGGGTCAAGACGCATTCCGAGCCGATCATGAAGGTCGTCGACATCGAGGCTGCCGACGATCGATCCGGGGCCGGAAACGTCGTCGATTGCGAATGGGAGGACCATGGCACCGATCCCCCGACCCGACGGAGCTTCCGCTTCGCCGCCGCCGACCTCGTGCCGGTCTTGCAGCGGCCCGGCTGATCCGGACCCGGCGTTCGACCCGACCAGAAAAAGGAAAGCAGCATGTCGCGTTGGATCTTGCGGGCAGCGATCCTCTTTTCCTGCCTGGCCCTCCTGAGCGTTGCGGGGCTGTTGCTCGCCAGCGTGGAAGTCGCCAAGGATGGAGTGCCGGTAGTCCTGTCTTCGCTGGCATTGGCTGCGCTCGCCATCTTCGCGATCCTGCTTGCCATAGGGACGTGGTGGAAGTGGCGCAAGTCGGCAGGGCCGGGCTCGCGGGCCGGTGGCGACCCGATGCGGGCGAGAACGGCCGAAGAGATCGCCGGCGACCGTCAAAGCCTCTGAACCACCAATACGACACTGGTGGCGAGGATCAGCGCCGATAGCGCTTGCGGCAGCGAACTGCCCGGCCGCACGCCGCGCAGCCAGGCCAGCGCCGGGACCAGCAGCAGGACGACCAGCAACTGGCCGATCTCGATGCCGACGTTGAACCATAGCAACGACGACAGCAGCGCGTCGTGAGGCAGGCCGATGTCGCGCAGGACGTTGGCGAAGCCGAAGCCATGGATGAGCCCGAAGGCGAATGCCACTGCCCAGCGGCGCGACATCGGCTTCACGCGGGCGAGGTTCTCAGCCGCAACCCAGCCGATCGACAGCGCAATCAGCGCCTCGACCGGCGCCGCCGGAACGCTCACCAGCTCGAGCGCTGCCGCACCGAGCGTGAGGCTGTGCGCGATCGTGAAGGCGGTCACGATGCGCACCAGGTTGCCGAGGCTGCCGCCGGGCAACACCAGCGCGAGCAGGAACAGCAAGTGGTCCCAGCCTTCGAGGATGTGCTGGATCCCGAGCGGCAGGAAACCGAAGGCGCCGGTCGGCGCATCGTCGGTGGCCGTGGCG
This sequence comes from Pseudomonadota bacterium, assembly GCA_023441105.1. Next base: position 8,029 of record JAEZQX010000438.1, read on the forward strand.
GTCGGAGCGTTTCGGGCGGTCGGGGCGGTGGCGGACGGCGACCGGCCATCAGTCGCGATCGACGCCGCCGCCTGGAGATCGAACGAGGCGGAGCGACGTTCGTCGGCGAGCAGCACCGGCTGGGCCAGCGGTCGCTCCTGGCCCGCCACTTGCAACTGCATCAGGACATGGGAGCCCTGCCCGACGAAGTCGAATGAATCGTCCGTCACGTTGAGCACCCTGATCGGCGCCGGGCAGCGGAACTCGATGTGATAGGTGGTGCTGAGGCGCGGCGGCACCGGCGGCACGAAGTCGGCGGCGCCGGGGAGGCAGCGATGACCATCCGCCTCAATGCGCAGGTGCCGCGCCAGCATGCCGGTCATCCGGGCCGGATCGCCTGCGGCGGCGCCCGCCGGTCCACCCAGTGGGCTGCCTGGCGGGAGCGGCTGGCTGGCGGTCGTCAGGGAGTACTCCAGCCGCGTGTCGTCCACCGTGAGGGCGGCAAACGAGGTAGGGGCGCCGTCATGCGCCTGGGCCGGGCCGGTTGCCAGCACGATCAGCACCGCGGCAATCGACCGCGCGAGCGCGTACGCCGCCGCACGCGGGCCGTTCATGGCGACGCGAAGTCGGCGACGGCGCTCCATTCGCTGCCGACGAATCGCGAGATCAGGTAGATCCCGTCGTGCCCATCCGCGGACAGGTACTGCGCCGTCCCTTCGGGAGTATCGCCGCCGAAGCGGACGGCGATCAGCGGGCCCTGTTTGCCGTGCAGGATGGCGCTGACCGCCGGTCGCTCCAGGCCGAAGGCGGCAGGCGTCATGCCGACCAGCTCCTTCTGCGACAGGTGGCGCAGCGGTGCCGACGTGTTCAGGAACTGCACTGCCAGTGACAGGTGACGGCCTGCCTCAGGCGTCACCTTGCCACCGCCTTCACGAATCCAGCTGCCGCCGTCGCGTACGAAGACGCTGCGCCGTCCGGCACGCAGCACCTCGACTTGCAGTACCGCTTCCGGCGGCTCCCGCATGAGCCCGCGCGCCTCGAATTCCACCAGCTGCCGCTGGCGCGGCAAGGCGCCGGTCACGACCATGACGATCAGGTAGGCGAGGGCGAGCAACGCCAGCAGACTGGCCTGCCATCGGCGACCGAGGACACGGCGGTGACCGGTCGCGGCGAGCGGAGCAGGGCCTGCCACCGGCGGCGCATCGGCGCGGGCCGCGGATCCGCTCATCGTCGCCGCCACCAGGTCAGCAGGCCACCGGCAACCGCCAGCAACGGCAGCGCGACCACGATCAGCAGGAACACCGCTTTCATCTGCGCGTTCGACAGCACGATCATCGGCGGGACGGGAATGCGGGTCGGCACCGTCGTCAGCCGCTCCTCCCGCAGCAACCAGCGCGTCATTGCCAGGGCGAGGTCGCTGTTGGCCAGGTAGGGCAGGAACGAATTGCTCGCGAAGTCGCTGTCGCCGACCACGATGGCGCGCATCGGGACGGAGTCCGGCGTCGCTTCGGCGAGGCGTCCCTCGATCGCCGCCGCCAGCAGTCGCGGACCGGTGGCAGCCGGCGCGGCGAGCTCCGGGTCCGGCTCCTCCGCCGACGGTGGCGGCGATCCCGCTCCCGGCACCGTCTCCACCGGGCGGACGTAGCTGTCGCGACTGCTCGAGAAGAGCGGGATGCGGGTCAAGCCCGCCGCCGGTGGTCTTTCGGCCAGCGGTCGGGCCCCGGGGAAGAAGCTCATCGACAGGTTGCGCGTGAGCGGACTCGAGGCGTAGCTCGTGACCGCAACCATCTCGGCGTCGGTTGCATAGTGGCTCAGCGGGTCGACCACCACCTGCGCGGGCAGGGCGAGGCCGAAACGCTCCAGCAGCCGGCCCATCTCGGGGTCCGGCACGAAGCCGAGGTCGAGAAGCGCAAGCAGCGCACCACCACCAGCCAGGAAGCGGCTGATCGCCAGCGATTCGGCGGGCAGGAACGTGGTGCGCGGGCCGGGAATCGCCAGCAGCCTGCAGGCGGCGGGCAGTTCCGGGCTGGTGGCCAGCGCCACCTTGCGGACCTCGTAGCCCTGCGCCTCGAGCGCGCGGCGCAGCCGGCCGATCCCATGGCCCGTCGTCATCACCACGGCCGAGGAGGCGTCGTCGTGGCTGTGATCCGAGACGCTTTCCAGATGGGTGTGGAACTCGAAGTTGTCGATCGGCAGCTCGTTGTGTCCTTCCAGGAAGCAGACCGTTTGCAGGTCGGTGCGCAGCAGGCGCTGGATGCCGATCGCGATCTGGCGCTCGTCGGTGGTTTCGACCTGGACCCGGCGTCCGTCCGCCTCGAGCACAGCGGTGTTGGTCGCTCGCAGGCCGGCAGCCCTGGCTGCGGCGGGCTCGCGGTCCGGATCGATGACCCGCAACTGCAGCCGCGGATTGCTGCGCGCCATCTGCTCGAGCACGGTGCGCAACCGCTGGCTGCTGGGATCCTGCGCGCGCAGGAAGTAGGTGAGTGCCACCGGACGCTGGAGTTCCTCGACGACCTTCAGCGCCTGTCCCGACGGCGTGTAGGTCTTCTCGCGGGTCAGGTCGATGTGAACGTCATGCAGCACGATGGCCACGTTGGCCAGCACCGCGACGCCGATGGCGACGAGGATCACGCCGAGCTGGTAGAGCAGGTTGGTCGCGCGGCCCCAGCGGCTCTGCAGCGGCAGCCGCCATCCGACTGCGAGCAGGATGCCGACGGCGAGCAGCCAGCCGACGAACCATGAAAGGGCAGCGACGTCGAGCGGTCCGTGCTCCAAGGCTGCAGCCTCCTAGCGGCGTGCCAGCGAACGCACGGCCACGAACAAGGCAAGCGCCGTCACCGTGACGAAGAAGCCGAAGTCCGAGGCGTACATTGCGCCGGTGGCAAACGGGGTGAAGCGCGCCAGCAGGGACAGGCTGATGAAGACGCGCTCCAGCCCGGTGGGCAGGAGCTGCGCCAGCGAATCCAGCGTCCACAGCAGGAAGGAGGCGCCGATCGCAAGTATGGCCGCCACCACCTGGTTCGACGTCATCGCCGAGAACATGATGCCGATCGCCACCAGCGTCGCGCCGAGCAGCGCGAGCCCGAGATAGCCGCCGTAGATCGCGCCCCAGTCGGGCAGGCCGAACCAGCCGAGCACCGCGGCGTAGGCGCCGGTGGCGGCGATCATGACGAGCACGGCCGCCAGGCTGGCGACGAATTTGGCGAGCACCAGCTGGCCTTCGCGCACCGGCGCGGTCAGCAGCAACTCGAGGGTGCCCTGCTTGCGTTCCTCGGCGAAGCTGCGCATGGTGATGATCGGCACCAGCAACAGCAGCAGGCCGGCTGCCTGGAAGAAGATGTGCACCAGGCTGGCGGCGCTGGTCGCAAAGAGCGTCAAGGTGAACGAGTAGCCCATCAGGAAGAGAAACACGGCGATCAGGGCCCAGGCGATCGGCGAAAGGAACAGGGCGCGCAGCTCCTTGTCGACGAGCACGGCGAACGATCTCACGCGTGCCTCGCCGCAGCCCCGGACGGCTGCTCGTCCGTCGTCAGCTGCAGGAAGACCTGCTCGAGCCCGCCCGGCGGCAGGCCGGCGAGCGACAGCACGTCGAGCAGGCGTCCGTCCAGCAGGATGGCCGCGCGATCGGCGACCCGTTCGATCTCGGCAAGGACGTGCGAGCTGACGAGGATGGCAACCTCGCCGGCGAGCAGGCGGATGGTCTCGCGCAGCTCGATGATCTGGCGCGGATCGAGCCCGTTGGTCGGTTCATCGAGCAGCAGCAGGGCGGGCCGGCCGAGCAGTGCCTGCGCGATGGCGACCCGTTGCCGGAAGCCGCGCGACAACTTGCCGATCAGCGTCGACTGCACCCGCTGCAGCGACAATCGTTCGACGACCTCTTCCACGGCGCGCGCGAGCGCCGGGCGTGCCAGCCCGCGCACCCTGCCCATGAAGAACAGGAACTCCTGCGTTCGCATTGCCGTGTACAGCGGCACGTCTTCAGGGACATAGCCGATGCGGCGACGTGCCTCGAGGCCTTCCTGCACCACGTCGAATCCCGCCACCCGGATCTGCCCGGCGCTCGGACGAAGGTAGCCGGCGATCATCCTCAGGATGGTGCTCTTGCCCGAACCGTTCGGCCCGAGCAGCCCGACGACCTCGTTGCGGGCGAGCACCAGGTCGAACGACTCGACGACCCGCCGCCCGCCGAACGCCTTGCCCAGGCCGCTCGCAACGAGGATCGGTATTTCCGGCTGGCTCAGTCGTAGTACTCCGGCGCCTTCTTCATCGCCTTGAATGCATCCGGATCGTGGGCGGTGAAGAAGTCCGCCTTCTCGGTGGCCATCATGGTGCGAATCCATTCATAGGCCGTGAAGAAGCCTTGCGGGTTGTAGGCCAGGACCAGGTTGGGCGGGATGTTCTTCTCGACGTTCTCGCGGAAGTAGGCATTGTCCCCGGTGAGAATGGTCGTCCCGCGGTTCTTGAGCTTGACGACCATCATCTGGCTGCCCGGCGTGTGCGCCACCCAGCGCTTGATCACGATGCTGCCATCGCCATAGAGATCCATGTCGCCTTCGAGCAGCACCATCTTCTGGGCGTTCGCATAGGTGGATTCGTTGCTGCGCAACGGCAGGATGTCCCCGACCACGTAGGAGTTGCCGGTTCCGGGAGCCGGCCAGAGGGCATTCTGCAATTCCGACTTCTGCACGACGATGGTCGAGTTCGGGAACTTGCCGACGTTGCCGCCGTGGTCCAGGTGCAGGTGGCTGGGGACGACGTAGGCGATGTCGTCCGGCGTCAGGCCGATCTTCTTCAACTGCACGTCGATGGCCATGTCCGGCGTCATGGCGGGCTTCATCGCTGCATTCGCCTTGCCCCACCAGTTCGGATCGTTGATCAGCTTGTCGTTGTTGCCGGTGTCGAAGAGGACGTTGCCCTTGGGATGCTTGATGACATAGAAGCCGACCGGCACGGTGATCGGCGGATCCATGGGCGCGAAGTTGAGCAATGCTCCCTTGCCGACCGTCAAGGCTCCGGAGCTGAAGCCGTAGAGGCGGATGTCCCCGCCCTCGCTGGCGGCCTGCGCGATTCCCGGCGCCGTGACCGCCGCCTTCTCCTGTGCCTGCGCGGTACCGAACCCTGTCACCAGCGCAGCCGCCGTCAACCCAATCCACAATCCCCGGCCACGCGATCTTGTACGTTCCCGATTCATGGAATTCTCTCCTGGGTGCGCCAGCCAGAGCGTTGCCGGCGGGAATTTAGTGTAGCGCTGAACATGCGCTTGCGCTTGCCGAACGCTTGACAAGGATTGCGACCTGCCGCGAGATTCACGGCTGCGCAGCGCGTAGCCGCGACAGTTTCATCACGCGGTGACACTTTTCGACATTGCTAACTGCCGGGCTCGGCAAGAAACGTTTGAAGGGACCGTTCAAGTGGAACTTCTTCTCGTCGGTTTCCTCCACCCCCTGCACGGCTCGGATCACGTCATCGCGATGCTGGCGGTTGGCTTGTTGGCGGTCCAGCGCGAACGCCGTGCCGGTTGCCTGCTGGCGGCTGCATTCGCCGGGGCGATGCCGGTCGGCGCACTCGCGGGATTGCCGGCGTTTTTCGACGCCTTCGGTCCGGGTTCCGCGCTCCTGGAGACCGGCGTCGCCGTCTCGACGCTTGCGGTGGCCGCTGCCTGCCTCGTCCGGCCACTGCGACAGCGGGCGTTCCTGCTGCTCGCGCTGGCCGGGTTGCTGCACGGGCTCGCTCACGGAAAGGAATCAGGTGCTGCGACCGTCGCGGCAGCCTTGCCTTTTGTCGCCGGCATGATGGCATCGACGCTGCTCCTGCACCTGGGGGGAGCCGCCATCGGCAGGTTGCTGCTGGCGCGGTGGTTGTCCTCGCGGCTTGCGCCGACGTTTCTCGGCAGCGGTCTGCTGGTGCCGCAGGCCGCTCTGGCGCAGCCGGCCGCGGCTTCGTTCGAGCTCGGCACCATCGAGGTGACGGGCAACTACGACAATGCCGTCGGCACCTCGGATGCGGCATCGGCAGGAAGGGTGACCTCCAACCTCCTGTCCACCCGCCCGCTCCTGCGTCCGGCCGAAGTGCTGGAGTACGTTCCGGGGCTGATCGTCACCCAGCATTCGGGCGACGGCAAGGCCAACCAGTACTTCCTGCGCGGCTTCAATCTGGACCACGGCACCGACTTTGCAACGCATGTGGACGGGATGCCGGTCAACCTGCCCACGCATGCCCACGGCCACGGCTATACCGACCTGAACTTCCTCATCCCGGAGCTGATCGATACCATCGACTATGCCAAGGGGCCGTACCGCGCGGCCAGCGGCGACTTCGCGTCGGCCGGGTCGGCGCGGATCGGCCTGAAGAACCGGCTATCCGGGCCGACCGGCATGCTGACGGTCGGGGAAAACGGCTATCGTCGTTTCTTTGCCGGCCATTCGCTGCCGCTGGCGCGCACTGCCGACGCTGCCGGGGGGCCTACGCTGCTGCTCGGCGCCGAAGTGCAGCGCTACGATGGTCCCTGGACCGTGGCGCAGGACCACAGCCGCGCCAACGGCGTCGTCCGGCTTTCCGACGGCACGCGTCGCGACGGCTGGTCGGCCACGCTGATGGGCTACGACGCCCGCTGGACCGCCACCGATCAGGTGGCGCAACGCGCGGTCGACAGCGGCGCCATCGACCGTTACGGATCTCTCGATCCCACCAGCGGCGGGCGGAGTTCCCGCTACAGTGCCAGCGGCGGCTGGCGGCGTTCGGTGACCGACGGCTCGTTCGATGTCTCGGCCTACGCCATGCACTATTCGCTCGACCTGTTCTCGAACTTCACCTACTTCCTCGACGACCCGGTGCAGGGCGACCAATTCGAGCAGCGCGATCGCCGCAACGTCTTCGGCTTGACGGCGAGCCGGCTCTGGCACGGCAGCCTCGGCTCCCGCCCCATGACCAACGAGCTGGGCCTGCAGACCCGCCACGACCGGATCGCCGTCGGACTCTACGACACGGTGGCGCGTGAGCGGACGGCCACGACGCGGGACGACCGGGTCCGACAGCAGAGCTATGGCCTGTACTGGGAAAACGGCATCGAGTGGCATGAGCGCCTGCGCAGCGTGGCAGGCGTGCGCGCCGATCGCTACCGCTTCGATGTCGATGCAGACTTGAGCGAGAACAGCGGCCGGGGGCAGGACTCGCTGGTGTCGCCGAAGCTGTCGCTGATCGCCGGCCCCTGGTTGAAGACCGAAACCTTCGTCAACTGGGGCCGGGGATTTCACAGCAACGATGCGAGGGGCACGGTGACGCGACTCGACCCGGGATGCCTGCGAACGAGCCCGCTCGACGAATGCGCCGTGAGTCCGGTGCCCGGCCTGGTACGCAGTACCGGCTATGAAATCGGCGTGCGCAGCGAAGCCATCCGCGGACTGCAGAGCTCCCTGTCCCTGTGGCGGCTCGACATCGGCTCCGAGCTCGTCTTTGTCGGCGATGCAGGCACCACCGAGCCGAGCCGGCCGAGCCGGCGGCATGGCGTCGAGTTCAGCAACCGCTACCTGCCGAGGTCCTGGCTGCTGGTGGACCTGGATCTCGCCTGGAGCCACGCCAGGTTCGACGACGACGATCCTGCCGGCAACGCGATTCCCGGATCTGTCGGGCGGGTCGGATCCTTGGCGGTGACCGTGCGCGATGTCGGTCCATGGAGCGGCACGTTCGCCTTGCGATACCTTGGCGAGCGACCGCTGGTCGAGGACAACAGCGTTGTCGCGGGCGCCTTCACGCTGGCGAACTTGCGGATCGGCTATCGATTCAGCAGGGAGATCGAGACCTTCCTGGACGTATTCAACCTGTTCGACCGCAAGGCGGCCGACATCGAATACTTCTACGAATCGCGGTTGCGCAACGAGGCCGCGGCGGTGGCCGACCGGCATTTCCATCCTGTCGAGCCGCGCACCATCCGGCTTTCCGTGAGATTGACGCTCTGAGCCGGGCTTCAGTCCCGGGCCATCGCGACCGCGAGCCGCCGCTCGAGGTCGACGTAGGCATCGTCGGCGATGTCGTAGACCACTTTGATGATTCTTCCGCCCGAGAACGGGAATCTCCCCTTGTAATCCGAGCTGACCGCGTCGCCGCTGTCGTAGCCGATGCAGAGGCCTTCTCCGCAAAGTGCGTAGTGCCCGGTTTGCGTGCGCAACCTGCCGCTTGCGACAGCCTTGTCGTCGACGTACAGGGACGCATTGCCGAGACACTCGAGATCCTTGCTCACCGACTCCTTGTCGAACGAGACACCCACGATGTGCCTGCCGAGCTTCGGCGCGTCGAAGGCCAGGCGTTGCTCCGGTGGAACGCCGAGGAAGTTGTAGACGAAGACGAGCATTCCGTTCCTGACGAACAGGGCATAGCCGCCGAAGCGCGATCCTTGCGAGCAGATGATGCCTTGCGTGTCGCCGGTGAACTCGACTTCGGCGAGGATCCGGAACGACGTGCCGAGCGTTCGCGCGGCCACCGCCTCCGATACTTCGGTCGTGCCGGGGTAGTAGACGTAGTTGCCACTGGCGGGGGCAGTCCCATGGAATTCCATCTCGTGGACCGCGTGAACCCCCACATCCACGAGTGGAAGCACGTTGTTGTTCTTCGCCTCGGCCAGCCAGAGCTCGGCCAGTTCCTTCACGCGTTCGGGATGCTCGGCCGCGAGATCATGCGCCTCGGCGCGGTCCTTCTCGACGTGAAAAAGCTGCCATCGATCCTTGTCGAAATTCCCCCGGTCGGAGGGCGCCGGCGCATGTTCGGTCGACGCCTTCCACCCCTTGTGCCAGATGCCTCGCGTTCCCACCATTTCGTAATACTGGGTCTCCTTCGTCGTCGGTGCATCGGCGTCGTCGAACGAGTAGCGCATGGAAACGCCGTGAAGCGGCGCCTGCTGCTGCCCGTCGATGGCCTCCGGCATCCTGACGCCGCAGCAGTCGAGGATCGTCGGCACGATGTCGGTGCAATGATGGTATTGATGCCGCACCTCGCCCCGCGCCTGCATGCCCTTGGGCCAATGGATGACCATCGGATCGCAAGTGCCTCCCGCGTACGACGCGTAGCGCTTGAACATGCGGTAGGGCGTCGAAAAGGCCACCGCCCATCCCGTCGGGTAGTGGTTGTACGTGTCCGGCGAACCGAGCTTGTCGATCATCGCCATGTTGGATTCGATGTCGTCCGGATAGCCGTTGAAGAACCGGTTCTCGTTGACCGAGCCGCTCGGACTACCTTCACCGGAGGCGCCGTTGTCCGCACAGTAGAAGATCAACGTGTTCTCGAGCTGCCCTGATTCCTCCAGGTAATCGATCACGCGTCCGACCTGCACATCGGTGTATTCGGAGAATGCCGCATAGACCTCGGCCATTCTCGAAAAGAGCTTCTTCTCGTCCGCGGACAGCGTGTGCCACGGCCGGACACTGTCCGATTCCGGCAGGATGTCTTTCGGCAGCGGATTGATCGGGGTGAGCTCGGTGCCGTCCGGCAGGATGCGGCGATCGATCATCCGCTGCAGGACCCAATCGCGATACGCCTCGTAGCCGTCGTCGAACTTTCCCTTGTACTTGTCGATGTACTCTTTCGGCGCGTGGTGCGGCGCATGGTTCGCACCCGGGCAATACCACAGGTACCACGGCTTGTCCGGTCGCGACTGCTTGCCGTCCTGGATGAACGTGATCGCCTTGTCGGCGATGTCCTTCGAGAAGTGGTAGCCCTCTTCGGGCGGATAAGGCTGGTCGATGAAGTGATTGTCCTCGATCAGCTCCGGATACCACTGGTTTGTCTCGCCGCCGATGAAGCCGTAGAAGCGGTCGAAGCCGAGGCCGAGCGGCCAGCGCTTCTTCGACCCCCCCATGTCGAACGCGTCCACCGGCACGTTGTGATTCTTGCCGACCCAGTAGGTGCTCCACCCCGCGTCGCGCAGTACCTGGGCGATCGTGCCGTTCTCCGGCGGGAGATGCCCGGAGTAACCCGGGAAGCCGAGGGCCATCTCCGAGATCGATCCGAAACCGTTGCTGTGATGATCGCGGCCGGTCAGGAAGCACGAGCGCGTCGGCGAGCACACGGCGGTCGTGTGCCATTGGGAGTAGACGAGCCCGTTCTTCGCGAGTCGATCGAGCGTCGGCATCTGAATCCGCCCGCCATAGGTCGACCAAGCGGCCTGGCCGGTGTCGTCGTAGAGGATGACGAGGACGTTCGGCGCCTCCTTGGGCGCCTGTGGGTCGAGGAACGCCTCCCAGTCGGGCTTCGAAGCGCGGACGTCGAGTTCGATCCTACCCTGGAATGTCTTGGCCATGGCGGAGACCTGTTACGTTGCAGTGGTTGAGTGCTTGGTTGCTGCAGGACGGATCGAGGTCAAGTCGATCCGGCCGCCGCCTCCGACATCTTCGCCATCGCGTCGTCGATGGTGAAGCTGTTCGGCTTCTGGACCGCCGGGAAATCCCTGAACGTTTGAGCGAACTTCGCCGCCACTGCCTGCACTGCATAGATCAGGAACGCGTGGCCGAACATCCAGTCGTTGTACGTGTTCGACGTGACGGTGGCGAACTCGAACGGGTCGGTGCGCAGGTTGTACATGATGGGCGCTCTGAGCCGTACAAAGGGATCCCGCCAGACGGCGAGTGTTCCCGCCGTGCGCTGCTCGAGGAAGACGACCTTCCAGTTGTCCATTCGTACCGCAATCACGTCGCCGTCGTCGCTGAAATAGAAGAAGAAGTTGCGTGGACTCTTCTTCTCCTCGCCGGTCAGATAGGGCAGCAGGTTATAGCCGTCGATGTGATTCCTGTAGGTCCGGCCGATGGCCTTGTATCCCTTCCTGAGCTCCTCGACGACGCCGGGAGCGCCGGCCATCGCGAGGAATGTCGGCAGCCAGTCATGGTGCTGCACGATCTCGTTGCTGACCGTTCCGGGGGCGATCTTTCCGGGCCAGCGGACGATCAGCGGCACGCGAAAGGCACCCTCCCAGTTGGTGTTCTTCTCGCTGCGGAATGGCGTGGTGCCGGCGTCGGGCCAGGTGTTGCGATGCGGCCCGTTGTCGGTCGAGTACTGCACGAATGTCTTGTCCGCGATCCCCAGCTTGTCGAGGAAGTCGAGCATCTGTCCGACGTTCCTGTCGTGGTCGATCATCGTGTCGTGATACGGCGATTGCCAGCGCCCGGCCTGGCCGCGGCTCTCCTTCTTGGTATGGGTGAAGGCGTGCATGTGCGTGGTGTTGACCCACACGAACCACGGCTTGCCGTCCTTCTCCGCCTGCTCGATGAACTTCTGCGCGGCGGCGACGAACTCGTCGTCGCAGGTCTCCATCCGCTTGCGGTCCAGCGGACCGGTGTCCTCGATCCGCTGCCTGCCGACCTTGCCCCAGCGCGGCATCTCGGTCGTGTCGTCCTTGTCGTTCGCCCACGAGTGGATGACGCCGCGCGGGCCGAACTGGTTGCGGAAGTCCGGGAAGTCGCTCTCCGATGGATAGTCGTCCATCTCCGGCTCTTCCTCGGCGTTCAGGTGGTAGAGGTTGCCGAAGAACTCGTCGAAACCGTGGTTGGTCGGCAGCATGTGGTTGAGGTCGCCGAGGTGGTTCTTGCCGAACTGACCGGTCGCGTAGCCTTGCTCCTTCAGCAGCGCCGCGATCGTCACCAGCTTCTCCGACATGCCGACCGGCGCCCCCGGCAAGCCGACTTTCGACAGCCCGGTGCGGTAGCAGCTCTGTCCGGTGATGAACGAGGAGCGCCCAGCGGTACAGCTCTGCTCGCCATAGCTATCGGTAAACATCATGCCTTCCTTGGCGAGGCGGTCGATGTTTGGCGTCCGGTAGCCCATCACTCCGTGCGAGTAGCAGGAGAGGTTGGAGATGCCGATATCGTCTCCCCAGAAGACGAGGATGTTCGGCTTGCGAGCCGACTTGCCGTTGCGCTTTCCGTTCGTTGCCATGGTGATCCTCCTGGTAGGTGGCGCCGTTAGGCTTTGCGGCCACGCGTTGGCTGGCTGGAAGTCTTCTCGACCGGTGGCGGAGACCACGACCCGTCAAGGACCGGAGTCCGTGGCCAGTAGGCTCGGACGTAGAGGGAGAAGTCGGCGCCCTTTGGCGCGGGCAGCCAGTTTGCATGCTCATTCGCATCAGCCGGCGCGTCTGCCTGCACATGGAGGGTCAGCGAACCGTCCGGACCGAGCCGCAAGGTCCTGTTCTTTGTCCCGAGCGAGTAGCGGCCAAGCTCGTTCGGTTCGAAGAAGTGCTCCTCGTTGTACAGCGTCAGCGACCAGAAGCCATTGACCGGCGGTGTTTCGCCTCTTGCGAATGTGACTGTGTAGCGATTGGCGCCATTGAGCCGTCCGCCGTTTGCATCAAGGTCTTGGTAGTAGTACTTCGTCTCGCCCGGCGAGTTGACGAAAATGTTCGATTTCGCAATCGCGGTTCGCGTGAAGTAGTCGGTGCCGAACGCGGATTCGTTGGAGATCGTGCTCCAGTTGTGAGGCAATTGCTGCCCGAAATTGCGGAACTGGAAAAGCGGCGCAATGATCTGTTCTTCGACTTCGGCTGCGGCCCTGAGCATCGTTTCCTTGAGAGCCGGGCTGCTCCGGAGTGCCTCCAGCACGGCCAGAACCTGCGCATAGCGCGCCTCTTCGCCTGGCAGTGGCGGCGCGTCGGCGAGGACGGCCGGAAGGTGCTCGAAGAAGCTCTCCGGAATCACCCACTTTGTCTCGCTCCGGCTGGCTGCCTGAGCGGGCATCCGCGGAAGCCTGCTCCAGTCCATGCTCTTCATCTTCCCGTCATAGTCTGCCAACGGGTACATCAGGACCTGCGTGAGCGGAAGTTGGAGGGCCTGCTTGTCTTCCGGGTCATCCCTTTGTGCGATCCGCGGAGCGGCGATGCCCGTCCTGGAGGTGCTGCGGAACATCTTGGTGATGCCTCTCGGCGTCTCGCCCTTCCAGTCCGGGCCGCAAAGCAGGTAGAAGCCCGGCGTCGTGTTGTACATCTTGCCGAGTTGGACGAAGCTGTCCGTGCGGATATCGACGATCTGATACACCCAGAAGCGATCGCCAAAATCAGGCACCTGGATGACCACCGGCGAAACGTCCAGCCCCAGCGCACCGATGCCGTAGACGACGTCCTGGTTCGGACAGGCGACGTTCCGCTGTTCCGGCGCGACATAGTCGGTGAGCATCGTAAGTCTGTTCAGAGGTGCCTGGGGCAACGGACCGGTGTATTGCTGCTGCTCGATCTGAGAGAAGTAGAGACGCCGGTTGTAGACGTTCACCATCGGCCAGGCCCAGAAGTAGACGTCGCGCGCAACCAGTCCGGCGTACTCCTCCGTGATCTTGACGCGAACGTCAGGCCCCGGCGGCATCGCGCGCGACCAGTTCGGAGTCGGTAGCACTTCGGTGCTCAACGCCGGCTCCGCCGCTGTTGCTTCCGTTCTCTTCGTTGCCATTGCTGCATCTTCCTGTTGCGCGTCGCTGCGTGCCGGTTGCCCGGCCAGGCTCGAGATGTCGGTACCCCTGGGGCTGCCGTCACGATGCGAGAGCGTCGAGCCGCTGCAGCCCCACGATGACAATCTGCACGGCGAGCGCGACCTGAAGCACGGCCAGCACTGCGCCGAGGACCTGCAGCACGACCAGCGTCATGCCCGTCATCAGATGGCGTGCGAACACCATTGCCAGCAGGTTCAGCACCATCACGGCCACGAGCAGGGCGAGGATCGACAAGGTCCGGCCGGCGTCCTGCGTCGCCGCCAGGACCGTGATGACGGCAGCGATGCCGTACGGGGTGAGTACGATCGGAAATACGATGCGGAGCGCCGCGGCGTTGGCGGCGGGTGGTAGCGAGGCGTCGGCGTCGGAGGGAGCGGGCTCGTATTGCTCGAGCAGGTGCTTCACCGCGACGATGAAGAAGACGATGCCCGCGGTCAGCTCGAGCGCCGCGAGTGAAATGCTCCATCTTGCCGCCAGGGCGCGGCCGGCGATGCTGCCGACGATGATGGCGGCAGTGGCGATCGCAAACGCGCGCACCGCGATCTGTCGCGCAACCTGGCGGTCGAGCCCGGCAGTGCGCTGCGCGAAGGGCCCGAGCACCTTCAACGGACCGAGGGTCACGAAAAAGAGGGTGAAGATCTCGCCGGGACCAAGCATCAGGCGTGTCCTTCAGAGGCCAAGCGACCATCGGCCGCGCGCACGAGAGCCAAGGGCTTCAGCCCCTGGTGCGGATTTCACTTCGACGTCTCGGTGCGCCTTGATGCGGACGCAAGCCTTTTCGCGAGCGGCCGGGCGGCAGTGGCGATGTGGGGCCGATGCCGGGGGAGAAAGGGCCCTAAACTACCCCCAGGCTCCCGGGGGCGACATTGGACCTTGGTCCAAGGCGGCGTGTCCGGCCCGAACCCCCCGCTGGCGCTCGCGACGCCGGCCTCCTTTTTTCATGGTGCCAGGGCTTCCGGATCGCCCCGCGCCATGCTCGCGATGGTGCGCACGCTCAGCGAAAGGATGACGAAGCTGGTGAATGCCAGCAGCGCGACTGCAAACGCCTGCGTCACCCACGACGGTTGATGGATGCTGAACTTCAGCGACGCGTTCGTCATCGCCGCGAGAGGGAAACCTACTGCCCACCAGGAAAGGCCGAAGGCAGAGGAGCTGCGCAGGCGGAGTAGCTTCGGCGCCAACACGAAGAACATGAAGACGGCGAGGTAGAAGAGCGAGCTCGCGAAAAGGTCGAGCCGCCGAGTGACATTCAGATAGGCCGAGAAGCCGACGGCGAACGGCGCCACGAGGATCATCAACGAAGGCTGCAGAGGCTGCGGCATCGGCTCCTCGAAGATCAGCCGCGAAAGGATCAGGGTGAAAAGCGGGATCGCGAAGAACAGTCCCAGGGCGAGGCCGAACGCGCTTATCGCCTGGGCGCCCGGGATGTCGATGGCGACGCCCGCGATGGCGATGTTCAGGGTGCCGACGACGGGAACCATCCAGGCAGGCGTGGCATGGGCGACTTGTTGCCGGACGCTCATCCATCGGCTGACGATCAACCATGCAAAACCGATCATGGCCAAGGTGCCGGTCACCCAGAGAGCCTTGGCTACTGCGAGCGCGTAAGGGGCGACGATTGCCGGCAGCAACAGCAGCGAGATGATCGGTGTGGCGAAGAAGTTCGCCGCGACAGGATGCGCGAACTCGGCGCGAATGGCGGCCGGCGATGCCACACACTTCTTTCCGTAGGCCAGCAGCAGCGCGACGAAGGTGCCGGCCGCGACCAGCCCCAGCACCTCTCCGATCCAAGCCGGCAGGCCCCACTCGCTGGCCGCGAGCCGCCAGGCGAGCGCCAGGCCGGACAAGGCCATCACCGCGCCGAACAGGCTGACGGGCAAGCGGGCCCAGCGCCCTGCGTCGGTTCCGTGCGCCATGTCAAGCGGTTCGGACATCAGGGCGGCGTCGAGCGTTCGGTCGATCACGGCATTCTGCCAACCTCAGTGTACGGGTGCGGTCTGCCGGGACGCAAGGTGCTGGTTCTTCCCGGCCCCGGTCCAGCCTGCCGGGCGAGTGCTATCCGTCGATTGCACCCGGGCGCTTCGGCTATCGCAACCCCGGGCCGACCGACTACACTCGAGCAGGTTGATCACGGAGACCGCCATGGCAGAGCTGTCGTTCGAGGAATTCTCGGCCCGCGCCACCAAAGCCGGATTCGACGAGGTCATCGTGCGCGAATGGGCGCCGGATGCAGTGACGCAGACGCACAGCCATCCGTTCGATGTCGATGCCATCGTCGTGCGCGGGGAGTTCTGGCTGACTTGCGGCGACCAGACGCGCCATGTTGCCAGCGGCGACACCTTCGACCTGGCGCGCGATGTGCCGCATGCGGAACGCTACGGTCCCCAAGGCGCGACGATCTGGGTGGCGCGCCGCAAGGCCGGCTAGCGCCGGCCGGACGTTTTCGCGCTCCGTCTGGCCGAGGCTGCCGTTGCGGATGCGGGTTGGCTGATTGCGGTGGCTGCCTGGTCGCGCAGCCAGGAAAGGAATGCCGCGACCGGCGGTCGCTTGCCATGGCGCAGCGGGTAGACGGCAAAGTGCGCCTTCACCCTGATCGACTTGTCGCCGCGCAGCACCGGACGAAGCCTGCCTTCGGCAAGATGCTTGCTTCCGGTCGTCATGCTTTCCAGGGCGACGCCGAGTCCCTGCGCGGCGGCATCCAGGGACATGTGAGCGCGATCGAAGCGTAGCGAGAACCGATCGGGCGCGCGCTGGTCGGCGAATGTGACGAACCAGTCCGACCACTGGACGACGCTCACGTTGCTCTGGATGAGCGGCACGCGCAATAGATCCTCCGGTCGCTCGAGCCGGTGCTTGCGGATGAATGCGGCGCTGGCCAGAGGCGTGATGAGCTCCTCGAACAACGGCTCCACCACGAGATCAGGCCACTGCGCGATGCCGTAGCGGATGTCGAGGTCGACCTGGCCCAGCGCGAAATCGCTGTGGGTATGCGCGGCCGACAGATTGAGGGAGATCTCCGGATGAGCCTGCGCGAACAGATGCAGGCGCGGCATGAGCCACTGGGTGGCGAGGCTCGGGGAGCAATGGACATAGAGGCTGTTGCTCACCCCCTGGCGCAGGTCCTCGGTTGCCGCGGCAATGGCCGACAGCGCGCCGGCGATGCGTGACAGGTACTGCTCACCGGAGGGGCTCAGCCGGACGCCGTGCGCACTGCGCTCGAACAGGCGGATCCCCAGGTCGGCCTCCAGACGTGCGATCTGGTGGCTGATCGCCGACGCCGTGAGGTGCAACTCTGCCGCGGCCAGGGCGAAGCTGCGGCGCCTGGCCACGGTTTCGAATGCCCGCAGGCTCGGCATTGCGGGGACTGAAGCGGACATGGGTGCCTCCAGCTCCTTGCATGACGAATCGTCATCTTAGCCTGACGAACAATCGCTTGCTGACAACCGAGGCGAACTTCAACATCCGCTCCTCGAACACCGGAGGAGTCGATGGAGATGCTGCTCGAGGACAAGGTCGCCGTGATCACCGGCGGCGCCGGCCGCAACGGCCTGGGTTTCGCAACGGCCAGGCTGATGGCCCGACACGGCGCGCGAGTCGCCATCCTCGACCTGGCGCGCGCCGAACCAGGCTCGGTCGCAGCCGACCTCGGCACCGGCCATATCGGCTTGGTGGCCGACGTCACCGACAAGGCATCCTGCGACGCCGCCGTCGCCGCAATCCTCGAGGCTTGCGGCCGGATCGATATCCTGGTCAACAACGCCGGCATCACGCAGCCGCGCAGGACGATGGAGATCAGCCGCTCGGACTATGACGCGGTCCTCGACGTGAGCCTGCGCGGCACGCTCCTGATGTCGCAGGCGGTGATCCCCACGATGCAGCGCCAGCGCGGCGGCTCGATCATCTGCATCTCGTCGGTCTCCGCGCAGCGCGGCGGCGGCATCCTGGGCGGTCCGCACTACTCCGCGGCGAAGGCCGGCGTCCTGGGACTGGCGCGGGCCATGGCCCGGGACCTCGGCGCGGACTCGATTCGCGTCAATTCGATCACCCCCGGGCTGATCCAGACCGACATCAGCAAAGGCAAGCTCAGCGACCAGCGCAAGGCGGAGATCGCCGGCACGGTCCCGCTGGGCCGACTCGGCGAAGCGGCCGACGTGGCCGGCGCCTGCCTGTTCCTGGCCAGCGACCTGTCCGGCTACTGCACCGGCATCACGCTCGACGTGAATGGCGGCATGTTGATTCACTGACTTCGATCGATCCGACAAACCACCGAGGAGACAACTGATGCAACGCAAGCTGCTCGTTCGTACGCTGATCGCGCTCGCCGCCTGTGCCGCCATCATGCCCGCCGCCCAGGCCCAGGCCACGAAGCTGACGCTCGGTCACGGCGCAGCACCCGGCAACCCGCGCCACGAAGCGGCGTTGAAGTTCGCCGAACTCGTCAAGGCGCGCAGCGACGGACGGATCGAGGTGCAGGTGGCGCCATCGGCGCAGCTCGGCGACGACGCCGCGATGGTGACGGCCTTGCGGACCGGCGCGCTGGACCTGTCGGCCAATTCGCAAGGGGCGGTTGCCAATGCGGTGCCCGAGTATGCCGCCTTCGGAATGCCCTTCCTGTTCGCCAACGCGACGCAGGCGTTCAAGGTGCTCGACGGGCCGCTCGGCAGGGAACTTGCCGCGAAGTCGGCGGACAAGGGCCTCGTCGTCCTCGGCTACTGGGATAACGGCATCCGGCACATGACCGACAGCAAGCGCCCGATCACCAAGGTGGCGGACATGAAGGGGCTCAAGATGCGCACGCCACCGGACACCGTCCTGGTGGACATCATGAAGGCGCTGGGGGCCGAGGCGCAGCAGATCAAGTTCGCGGAGCTGTATGTCGCGCTTCAGCAGGGCGTCGTCGACGGACAGGAGAATCCGGTGATGAACTTCCATGCCAGCAAGCTCTACGAGGTCCAGAAGCATCTTGCGCTGACCAGTCACCAGTTTCAGATGACCCCGTTCCTGATCAGCAAGCGCTCCTGGGACCGGCTGCCGGGAAGCGACCAGAAGGTGCTGCAGGAGGCAGCCGCTGAGGCGACTGCATTGCAGCGCAAGCTGTCCCAGGATTCGGAGGATTCCCTGCTGGCCGACCTCAAGGCGAAGGGCGTCCAGGTGACGGAGGTGGACAAGGCCGCCTTCCAGAAGGCGACCGAGCCGGTGCTCGAGAAATGGCGCGCGGCGCCGATCGGCGCCTACGTCAGGAAGGTGGTGGCCGCCGCGCAGGGCAATTGACGACCAGGGCACGCCGGCAGGCAGAGGCCCGGAGGAGGAGACATGAACCCGATCGAACGCATCATCGGCAGCATCTGCCGGTCCGTGCTGTGGCTCAGCACCTCGGTGATCTTCGTGATCCTGTGCGGCAACACGTTCCTGCGATACGCCACCGGATCGAGCCTGCAGTGGGGCAACGAGCTGCCCGAGCTGCTGTTCCCGTGGCTCGTGATGGCCGGCGTGGTGCTGGCGGCGCAGCAGGGGGCGCACATCACCACCACCTTCCTGGTCGAGAAGCTGCCGCATGCGACCCGGCGCCTGCTTGGCGTGCTGACCTGGCTTGGCGTCGCGGTCCTGTATGCAATGCTCGCCGGCGCGACCTTCAGGATGCTCGAGATCGTGCATGACGAGAAGTCGCCGATCCTCCTGGTTCCGGGCTCGATCACCTACGGCTGCGTCATGGGCGGCATGACGATGCTGTCGGTCCTGGCCTTGTTCTCGGCATTGCGGGCCTGGCAGCCGCGGCCCGAGCCGGTCGCCGGCGCCGACGCCGCCACGCCCGGGTTGCCGCAGGTTCACTGGTAGCAGCTGGTTCATCGTCGTAGCAGCTGGTTCATCGTCAAGGCGAAGGGGGCCGACATGAGCGCATTGATCCTGACCGCTTTCCTGGGCATGGCAGTGATCGCGATGCCGATCGCGCATGCGTTGCTGGTTGCCGCGTTGGCTGCGGCGGCGAGCTCCGACCGCGTGCCGCTGGACCTGCTGGTGCAGCAGATGGTGGCACAGGTCCAGAGCTTTCCCTTGATCGCCATCCCGTTCTTCATGCTCACGGGCAGCCTGATGATGGGTGGCAAGCTCGGCGAGGCGCTGATCGGCGTGCTCTCGACGCTGATTGGACGCTTCCATGGCGGTCCGGGACAGGTCGGCGTATTGTCGTCGACGATCTTCGGCGGCGTCTCCGGCTCCGCCGTGGCCGATGCGTCGGCGATCGGCTCCTTGCTGATCCCCTGGCAGAAGCGCATCGGTTACCCGCCCGCCTTCTCGGCGGCGACCCTGGCGGCGGCGGCGACGATCGACATCCTGATCCCGCCGTCGATCCCGATGATCCTGTTCGCGCTGGTCAGCAACACCTCGATCGCCGCCCTGTTCGTCGCCGGCATCCTGCCCGGGCTGATGATGTGCGCCCTGTTCATGCTGGTCTGCTGGTGGAGCGGGTGGCGCCGCAATTTCCCGCGGGAGACGAGGCCGCTGGACTGGCCGGCGTTCTGCAAGCAACTGGTCTATGCGGCGCCGGCGCTGCTGCTGCCGGTGCTGGTGGTCGTCCTGCTGCGCTTCGGCTTTGCCACCCCCACCGAAGTGTCCGTGCTGTCCACGCTGTTCGCCGGCCTGGTGTCCGCAATCGTCTATCGCGACCTCGGGTTCAAGCGCTTGAACACAGCGGTCGTCGAAGCTGGCCTGGCAACCGGCGTCGTGCTGCTCGTGATCATGGCGTCGGCTGCCATCGGCTGGCTCCTGACATTCGACCGCATGCCGGACGGCATCGTGAGCTGGGCGCAGACGCATCTTTCGAGCGGCTGGAGCGTGATCCTGCTGATGAATGGCTTGATGCTGGTGTGCGGCATGTTCATTGACCTGCCGGCGGCGGTGCTGCTGCTGACGCCGGTCTTCGTGCCGCTTGCCAACGCGATCGGGATGGATCTGGTGCAGCTGGGGATCATGATGACCGTCAACCTGGCGATCGGGCTTTATACGCCGCCGGTGGGCACGACGCTGTTCATCACCAGCGCGGTGGCCAAGGTCAAGGTCGGCGAAACCGTCCGCGAGCTGGTGCCGTTCTATGCGATGGCGCTGCTGGTTCTGCTGCTCGTGTCCTACGTGCCGGCCACCATTCTCAAGTGAATCTGCAAGGAGCAATTCGATGACCACGGTTGATCACCTCCCGCGCCTCGGCGACCGCGCCTACCGTATCCGGCGCTTCGCGCTGCGGATGGGCGAGGTGCAGGGGCAGGGCTACATCGGCCAGGCCTTGGGCTATGCCGACGTGCTGGCGGTGGCCTATTGCCATGCGATGAACCTGAAGGCCGGCGATCCGGAATGGGAAGGGCGTGACCGCTTCCTGCTCTCGCACGGTCACTATGCGATCGCGTTCTATGCCGCGCTGATCGAAGCCGGGGTCATCCCGGAAAGCGAGATCGAATCCTACGGCAGTGACGACAGCCGCTTGCCGATGTCGGGGATGGCCACCTACACCCCGGGCATGGAGATCTCCGGCGGCTCGCTGGGGCAGGGGCTGGCGATCGCGGTCGGCATGGCCCTGGGCCTGAGGTGCAAAGGCAACCCGGCCTTCATCTACAACTCGATGTCGGACGGCGAGCTCGACGAAGGCGCAACCTGGGAAGCTGCCATGGGCGCCGCCCACCATCAGCTGGGCAATCTGATCTGCCTAGTGGACATCAACAACCAGCAGGCCGACGGTCCCTCCGGAAAGGTGCTCGGCTTCGAGCCGCTGGCGGACAAGTGGGCGGCTTTCGGCTGGCACGTCCAGCGCGTGAACGGCAACGACCTCGCCGCGGTCGTCGAGGCATTCGATGCGGCCCGCGCGCTGCAACTGCCGAAGCCGCGCGTGATCCTGTTCGACACGCTGATGGGCAAGGGCGTTCCGTTCCTGGAGAGCCGGGACAAGAACCACTTCATCCGTGTCGACCCGCCCGAGTGGCAGGAGGCGATCGATGTCCTCGACCTGGCGCAAGTGCAACCGCAGTCCTCTGGAGCCCCGGCATGAATACTGCAACCGAGAAGAAGCCCCGCCTGACCACGTCGGCGATGATCGCGTCGATCGCCGCCGAAGGCCAGCGTGTCAAGGCTGCGCCGTTCGGCAAGTCGCTGGTGGAATACGCGGCTGCGCGGCCGGAGATCGTCGGCCTGACCGCTGACCTGGCGAAGTACACCGACCTGCACCTGTTCGCCCAGGCCTACCCCGAGCGGTTCTTCCAGATGGGCATGGCCGAGCAGCTCCTGCTGGCCGCGGCCGGCGGCATGGCCAAGGAAGGCCTGGTGCCCTTTGCGACCACCTACGCCGTGTTCGGAACCCGCAGGGCGTATGACTTCATCCACCAGGTGATCGCGGAGGAGAACCTCAATGTCAAGATCTGCTGCGCGCTGCCCGGACTGACCACCGGCTACGGCCCGAGTCACCAGGCCACCGACGACGTCGCGATGATGCGCGCCATCCCGGGGCTGACGATCGTCGACCCCTGCGACGCGCTCGACATCGAGCAGGCGGTGCCGCAGATTGCTGCTCACCCGGGGCCGGTTTACATGCGCCTGCTGCGCGGACAGGTGCCGCTGGTGCTCGACGAGATCGACGGCTATCGCTTCGAGCTCGGCAAGGCCAGGCTGCTGCGCGAGGGGACGGACGTGCTGGTGATTGCCAGCGGCTTTCTGACGATGCGCGCGCTCGAGGCGGCGAAAGACCTGGCGGCCGACGACATCGGCGTCGCCGTCCTCCATTGCCCCACCATCAAGCCGCTGGACGAAGCGACGATCGTTGCCGCCGCGCGCCACCAGAACCGGCTGGTGGTGGTGGCCGAGAACCATTCGATCGTCGGCGGCCTGGGCGAGGCGGTGGCGAGTGCGCTGATGCGGCATCGGGTGCAGCCCGCGGGATTCCAGCTGGCCGGCCTGCCCGACGCCTTCCTCGATGCCGGGGCGCTGCCGACCTTGCACGAGCGCTACGGGATCAGCCGCAGCGGCCTCGCGGCGCGCATCAAGGGATGGCTCGGCTGAGGCACAGCCTTTGCCTCACGATGGCGTCGATCCCGGGCGCCATCCGCGCGGCGCCGGGATGTCGTGCATCTGCCAGGAGCCCCAACATGCCAGACCAGAAGGGAAAGCTGAAGCCCGGCGAACATGTCGAGTGGAACACGTCGCAAGGCAAGACCCAAGGCGTCGTTACCCGCAAGGTGACGGGAACGGCCAAGGCCGGCGGCCACACGGCGCATGCCACGCCAGCGGCGCCGGAGTACGAAGTCAAGAGCGACAAGAGCGGCAAGACCGCCATCCATCGCCCGGATGCCTTGAAGAAGTCGGGCGCCTGAGATGGACCCAGGCGAGCGCAAGAGCACCCTCGACGAGTTCGACCGCGCGGTCAACATGACGGCCACCCAGCTTCGTGACTGGCTCGCCGGGGAGGAGTCCCGCGGTGTCGGTTGGACATCCGCCGGCGAGACCGAGTCGGTTGGCCATCGCTCGGGCGAGCGCATCGTCGAGCTTCTCGGGAAGAAGCGGTCCGAATTCGACGACGACGACCTCGCGCACGCCCGCAAGGTGACCGGCTTCGTGCATCGCCACCTGGCGCAGCGACCGGACGGCGATATCCGGGAGACGCGCTGGCGATACTCGCTGATGAACTGGGGGCACGATCCCTTGCGACGCTGACCGCAGGTGATTCCGCCACCCGATGCCTGCCAACCTTCAGGGCGCCGCCATCTGCCGCTCATCCGATTCAGGGGCGGCTGAAGGTGGGATGCTCAACAATTGCATCGCTTTCGGATGCCAGCCGGTCAGGGGCGCTCGTCGCCTGCTCCCATTCACCAACTTCAATTGCGCTAGTTCGATTTCCATGACCAAGCCTTCGCTGCAAGTCCTTGTTGTCGATGACGACGTCGACGTGGCGGAGTCCGTCGCGGCGATCATAGAGACGTGGGGTCATCGCGCGACCACGGTTTACGACGGACTCGGGGTGCTCGACAGTGCGCTGCGGGTCCGGCCGGACGTAATCCTGCTGGACCTGGGGCTTCCGGAAGTGAACGGCTACCAGGCGGCAGCCATCGTCCGGCGCGAAAGGCTGCTCGACCAGGTGAGACTGGTCGCCCTGACCGGCTGGGAAAGCGACGCCCACAAGCAGGCGTCCAGGCATGCCGGCTTCGATGCCTACCTCACCAAGCCGGTGTCCCCGGACGCGCTCATGAAGGTGCTGGCCGGGGTGGAGCCGCGCTAGAGGCGTTCGGCGGCGGGGTCTAAGTCTTCGACAATTGACATTCTTCCGCTTGGCGACCCATACTGCACAGGCGTGGCAAGAGATGCCCCGCGCATCGCTCTCTCTGGTGTTCGAGGAGACGATCATGCGGCCGAGCGCGAAATGGCTTCTTGCAGTCCTGCTACTGACACATCTTGGTAGCGCGGCGCTGGCAGGCGATAGGGAAGATCTTCGGGTAACCGACTTCTTCGTTGCCCACATCAGCAACGATCCCTTCTATTCCCTAGCCAAGATCGACAACCGCGTTTCCCTGCATATGCGTGAAGTTGTCGTCGCCGGGCGAGAGCGTTCTGCCGCGGTCGACGGCAGGGTGCTGTTGCTCATACATGGCGCAACCATCCCCGGCTATGCCGCGTTCGACTCGGACAACGAGAGTTGCTCCCTGATGCGCTTTCTCGCTCGATCCGGGTGGGATACGTTTGCGGTGGATCTCGAGGGTTTCGGATTGTCTACGCGCCCCGGCGTCATGGATGACCCGGAAGCCTTCCCGACTGCGAAGGCACCGATGCGGTTGGACGTCACGATTCGCGATGTGGAACGCGCCGTGGAATTCATCAGTAACCTGCGGGGAGTTCAGAAGATTCACATACTGGGCTGGTCGCAAGGAGCCTCTCTGGAAGCTCCCCTGTACGCAATTCGTCATCCACAGCGTGTCTCCAAGCTGGTGCTCTTCGGTGGGACTGACGACCTCGGCCGTAGTCCTGAAGATCGCGCCAGGATCGCTGCCGAACGCGAGACGAAGAAGGTCGACGCTACCGCGCCAGACGTGAAGGCCTGGGCTGGCCTGGGCACGGAAGCGAACCTGGTCTTGCCGACCTGCTTCGAGGCATACAAGGTTGCTCATTTGGCATCAGATCCCAAGTCGTCGGAGCTTGGCGGCAAGGTGCGCTTTCCGACTGGTCGGTCCGTGGACACGAACGCGAAGCCGCTATATGACGCGTCGCAGATCACGGTGCCTACGCTACTGATTCGAGGCGACGCGGATAAGTTCGCGACCAGTGACAACAACCGCCAACTGCTGGGCAAGCTGTCCACCGGCACGAAGCGATTGGTCGAGATCCCGGACGCCGGTCACTTCATCCAGTTCGAGAAGATGCAGCGTCAGTTCTTCGAATCGGTCAAGGCTTTTCTTGAGGAAGTGCATTAAGCCAAAAGCGTTGGGCTCCAATAGCAGCGTCAAGCGGAACCTCCAGGGCCGCGCGGGACGGCCGCAGCCGGCGCGATACCAATCGTTGCCAGAAGCCGGTGTGCGTCGGCTGGCGACGCTGCAGGTCGCGGTTCGGGAAGCGCTAGAGGATTCCCGGTTTTGACCAGACGAGCGCCAGGCGATCGCCGGTCTTGCGGCCATCGATCCGACCGAAGTCGAAGTCCTCCAGCGAATAGACCTTGAGTCCGCGCAGCGGCTGGATGCCGGTCTCATCGTAGACGGCGCAATCCAGGTCGCCGTAGCTGTCCCTGAGCCACTCCAGCTCCTTGAGCATCTGACTTATCTTCATGGCGTAACTTCGTTCAACGTGGTTGCGCCGGTAGAGCAACTAGCTCTCCCGGGTCGCTGCTTGGTCCTCAGGGACGCGGCAATTGCCTCCCTGCCGAGGCCACCTGGCCGACGTTTCCGCGGAAACGCCGGTCGATATGACCTGGCTGGTTGCCCGATGCCGCCCAATGGCATTGGCACTTTCTCGGCAGGAAGCCGTCCGTTCAATCGAGATGCTCGAGCTGCCCGAGGAGCCGGTTCAGCATGTCGTCCAGCGCGCGCCGCTCGGCATCGGTGAGTACCGACAGGAGTTTCGCCTCGCGCCGCCGCGCGATCGGATTGATTTCCTGGAACAGCCGCTCGCCGGCGTCGGTCAGCGACAGGTTGACGACACGTTGGTCGTGCGAATCCGGCTCGCGCAGGATGAAGGCGCGCCGCTCGAGGCGTGCCACGGCACGGCAGGCGTTGCCCTTGTCGACTGCAATGCGGTTCGCGATGGCGTTGGCGGACATGGGGCCGTACCAGTGCAGTACGTTGACGATTCGCCAGTCGAGCAGGGGAAGGTCGTAGTTGACCGAGTAGATGCGCGCCGTGCCCTGGCTGAACCTGCTCGAGAGCATCGCAAGCCGGTACGAATAGGTTCGATCCAAAGGCCGGATGGGTGATCGATCCACTTCCAGTCTTGGATCAATAGGGGATGCTGCGGCCGGAGCCGCCATCCACCGCGATGGCTTGCCCGGTCATCGCACCAGACCGGTCGTTGCACAGGAAAGCGACCAGATGCGCCAGTTCCGCCGGCTGGATGAAGCGACCGATCGGGATTTCGGCACTGCGCTTTCGCTGCTGCTCTTCCACCGTAGTCCCTTCGAGCTCGGCCCAGCGGGCGAGCCCTGCCTCGAGCCTCGGCGTCCAGGTGAGCCCCGGATGGACCGTGTTGACGGTGATGCCTTTCGCAGCAACCTGTTCAGCCAGGTGCTTCGAAAAATTGGTCACGGCGGAATTGACTGCCCCATTGGTCATCCGGAAGTCGGTCACGATCCGCGCCGACATGCCCGCGATGTTGACGATCCGCCCGAAACCGGCCTCTGCCATCACGGGCACGACAGCCCGGCAGAAGCGGACGTAACCAAGCAGCTTCACGTCGATGTGGTACTGCCATGCCTGGTCGTCGAGGCCCTCGAACGCGTCCTGGACCGAGGTCACCGCGTTGTTGACCAGGATGTCGATGCGTCCGAAAGCGCTCGCGACCATCTCGACGAACCTGGCAATGTCCGCCGGCTTGGTGACGTCGGCCGGCGCGGCAAGCACGCGGGTTCCGTGGCGCTCGAGCCGCTTCGCGGCCTCCCTCAATGCCGCCTCGCCGCGGGCGCAAATCGCGATGTCGGCGCCGCCGGCTGCGAATTCGTCGGCAATGGCATAGCCGATGCCCTTGCTGCCGCCGGTCACGATCGCCAGGCGTCCGGCGAATGCGGCGCGGCCTGACATCACATCCGGTCGATTCTGCTCGACGGGTGGCTTGGTGCTCAAGGCGTCAACCATCCAGGGGCTGGAAGCGCGCCAGCTTGACCGCGTTCTGCCAGAAGTCGAAGTTCCGCCGCATCAGCGCCGCGACCTCACCGCGAGCCAAGGGCATCGCATTCATGCCGAGTTTCTTTGCTTCGGGCCCGAACTCGTCAGAGCGCACGAAGGAATCGATCGAAGAAGCGACTTCGTCCTGCAGCGCCTCCGGCAGCTTGGGCGAAGAGAACACCAGGAAGGCACTTTCGGCGACCAGAGATGAAAAGCCGCTTTGCACGAAGGTCGGTACGTCCGGGAGGTCTGCCGAGGGCTTTGCCGACGAATGAGCCAGCAGCCGCAGGAGCCCGCCGGCCACTTGCTGCGAGGCGGCCGATTGCGTCACGATCAGAAAAGGGATGCGTCCACCGAGCACGTCCTGCATCGCTGCTGGTCCGCCCTTGTAGCCGACGTGGGTCAATGGCACCCCTGCCTCCTGCCCTAGCGCCTCACCCAGCAGGTGCTGAGGCGTGCCCTGACCGGGTGTTCCGAAGGTGGCCTGCCCGGGATTGGCCTTGCACCATCCGATCAGATCCTCCAGCTTGCGGTACGGCGACTTGGCGTCGACAGCGACGACGTAAGGCGTCGCAGCCACGGACGCCAGCGGAACGAGGTCCGTGAACGGGTCATAGCCGACGTTCCGGTAGACGTGCGGCAACAGCGTCAGGATCTCGATCGGCGACATGAGAAGCGGCGGCGGTTCGGCTGCGGCGGTGCGTAGGGTATTGATCGCGATACGCCCCGAGGCGCCGGTCCGGTTCTCGACGATCGTGTTCCAGCCGCGCTGGCGGCGTAGCCCTTCGGCGACTGCGCGCGCGGCAAGGTCGAGCCCGCCGCCGCTGGGGAAGCCACAGATCATGCGGATCTGGCGGCCGGCGTCGGCATGGGCGAGCCGCGTGCCGGCAAGAGGCAGCGCCAGTGATGCGCCGGCAAGAAGCCCGGTCCGCAGGGCCAGACGGCGGCGATGGTTCGGATTCAACAGTTGCTCCTGTCAGAACGGGCGGCGTCAGTGCCGCGCGGCTGGTGCATCGTCATTGCGCAGTTGAGTCCGGTGCAGCACCCGGCGCGAATCGGCAGGGAAGCTGTCGCGGCGGTGCATCGTGCACCGGTTGTCCCAGAGGATCAGATCACCGAGCTGCCAGGTCTGCGTCCAGTGAAGCTCCGGACGGGCACAGTGCGCCCAGAGTGCATCCAGCAGGGCCTCGCTGTCGTCGAGTGAAAGCCCCGGCAGATACGCCCACTTTCGTCGGCCAAGATAGAGGTGACGACGGCGAGTCCGAGGATGTTCGAGGACCAGCGGGTGCACTGCGCCCTGCGCGTTGCGCGGGTCGGTGGTCGGGGTATAGCCCTTGCGCGGCCGACCGGCGCTGTCGAGCGTGATGTCATGGATGCAGCCAAGCGACTGAACCTGCCGTTGCAGCGACGGCTCGAGCGTCTCAAAGGCGCGATACAGGTCGCAGAACGACGTGTCGCCACCCCGGTCCGGCAACTCGATGGCGTAGAGAAACGCCCCGACCGGGGGTGATTCGTTGTAGGTCATGTCCTGGTGCCACGCTGCTTCGGCATCACCCAGCTCGCCGATCGGCTTCCCGTTCTCGATGACGTTCGAGATCGTGAGCACGTAGTCCGCAACGCCTTCGACCGGCACGGCGGTCGCGGAGCGTTTCGGCGCGCGGTCAAGCGCGCCGAACTGCATGGAGAACGCCATCAGCTGTTCATCCGTCAGCGATTGTCCGCGAAAGCGCAGGACGAGATGGCGATGCCAGGCGTCACGGACGGCAGCCATCTGCGCGGCGTCGAGCGGCCGGGCAAGGTCGATGCCGACGACGTCCGCGCCGAGGCCGGCTTCCGAGGGCACGATGCTGGGCAACGCTGTCAAGAATTCTCCTCCGCACTTCCGCATTGGTTGTAAGAACAACCTTTAGGCGGCGAAGTCTAGGGGCCAGTCTGGACGGTGTCAACTGGGAGACTGCTCAGGCAGAAACGTGCCAGGGCCCGCCATTGGGGCAGCGGCCGGCGGCATGGCGCGCCACCGCCGCCTCGTCGAACTCGAACCCCAGTCCGGCGGCTGCCGGGAGTGAGACGCGCCCGTCCGAGAAGGCCAGCTCGCCGGTGATGAGTCGACCGAAGTTCATCACGCGCTCGCCCGGCATGAACTCGAGCCATCCTTCAGATCCGATGGCGCCGAGCAGATGCACGTGCAGGTCGTGATAGGCATGGGGGCAGACGAGGACGTTCCGGTTGGCAGCCATGGCCGCGATCCTCATCCACGGCGTGATACCGCCGCAGACGGTCGCATCGGGCTGGATGATGGCTGCAGCGCCGGCCCGCAGGATCTCCTTGAACCGGAGCGGATTGGCCTCGTTCTCCCCCGTTGCGACTCGGATGCCCGACGTCGCCGCTAGCTGCCGCAGCGCATCGATGTCGTCCTCGACGAATGGCTCCTCGATCCAGAACGGGTTCAGCCCTTCCAGGGGCCGCAGGTAGCGCATCGCCGCCTCGACATCGGGCCACGCGTTGTTCGCATCCAATAACAGGTCGGCATCCGGGCCGATCTCGCGGCGGGCCGCCTCGACCCTCCGTTGCTCGGCCTCGGGCGTGAGCTTTCCGGTCTTGATCTTGATCGCCCGGAATCCCAGCTCGCGCAGCTCCTGCAGCTCCGCTACCAGCTCGGGAATCCCCTTGTTGGCCCCGTAGTACCCGCCCGCAGCATACGCATCAACGGCGGCGCGGTCTCCTCCGCCAAGCTGGCGATAGAGCGGCAGGCCGTTGCGGCGCGCCTTCAGGTCCCACAGTGCGATGTCAATCAGGCCCATGGCGCGATGCACCGCCCCCGCTCTGCCATGCAGCTGAGTGGCCATCGCCATCCGAGCCCACAGGATCTCGACGGCCGAGGTCTCCTGGCCGAGCACGACCGGTGCAAGCAGTTCGGCAATCGCGGTTGCGACCAGGCTCACAGGGCGATTGCCGAGGAAGCAGTAGCCAAGGCCGACGCCCCCATCGGAATCGTGTACCTTCAACAGGCCAAAGCAACGGGTCGCTACGTCGCCGGTCGCGAATCCGATCGGTTCATCGAGCGGCACCGCAACCGCGCAGTAGGAGAGTCTTTCGATCCGGATCATCGCGCGTTCCGAAGGAACGTTCGCCATCTGCCTAGTCGACGGTCGCCCCGGATCGCTCGATCACCTGACGCCACTTGGCGATCTCGGTCTGCATGAAGGCGGTCAGCGCTTCAGGCCCTTTGCCGACCGGTTCGAGACCCATCGTCAAGAAGCGCGACCGAATCTCGGGCGCCGCCAGGACTTCGCCGATCTTCGCGTTCAGCTTGTCGATGATCGGCCGTGGCGTTCCTGCCGGAGCGAAAACGGCGTACCAGCCGATGATCTCGTAGCCGGGAATGCCGGATTCGGAAACGGTCGGCACGTCCGGCATCACCGGGCTGCGAGTCGAAGACGTGACCGCGAGCGCCCGCGTTCGGCCGGACTGCACGTTCTGCGCGGCGAGAACGATAGGGTCGAGGTAGACCTGCACCTGGCCGCCCATCAGGTCGGTCAGGGCCTGGCCGCCGCCTTTGTAGGGAACATGGAGCAGATCGATTCCTGCCATCGACTTCAGCAGCTCGACGCCGAGATGAGACGGTGCACCCGTTCCGCCTGATGCGTAGCTGAGCTTGCCCGGCTCGGCCTTCGCGAGCGCGACGAGTTCGGCCACGGTTTTTGCCGGTAGCGATGGCGTCACCTCGAGGATATAGGGCGTGTTGGCGACCCAGCTGACCGGCTCGAAGTCCTTCAACGGATCGTAGCCGGCGTTCCGGTACAGGCTTGGATTGGTCGCGAAGCTGCTCGCGACGATATGGATGGTGTAGCCGTCGGCCGGGGCTCGGGCGGTCATCTGGGCGGCGAGGTTGCCGCCCGCCCCGGGACGGTTCTCGATCAGCACCGGCTGGCCTAGCGCCTCCGAAAGCTTCTGGCCGAAGACACGCGCTACGGAGTCCGTTCCGCCTCCAGCCGCAAAACCGACCAGCATGCGGACCGGTTTCGAAGGGTACTCCTGGGCCAGGGCAGGAGCGCCGAGTGCAAGCGCTGCGGCAAGGGTGAAAGCGGCGAGGATCTCCGGAACGAGACGATGCGATCGATTCACGTCGGGCCCTTGGTGCGGTTGGATTGAGGCAGCAGATCACCGGCAAGATGCGCCGGACCTGGCGGGAGATGGTAATGAATGTGAGCGCCAGGCGATACATCTTTGCGAGGAAGATCGAGCGGCCGCCTGCAGGCAGGGCGGCAGACGATGCAGTCATTGTCCTGGTGAGGGTCCAGTCGATGTGGGGCCGGAAGAGCTGCCATCGTCTGCCTCGAGCCGGAGAAAATGAGCACAGCCGAGCGCATCGCCGGCAACGATCAGGCGCCCGTCGGCGCTCGCAGCAGCGCCCGTCACGACGGAATCGCATTCGAAGGCGGCAACTGGCGCCAGGGAAGGGTAGTGCCAGACCTTGACGTGGCGGTCATAGCCCGAAGTGACGACAAGCCCCGCGGGTTCCAGCAGTTGGATACTGCGCACGCGGCCCGCATGCGCCGCCAGGCTGGCGAGCATCCTGCATCCGGGGAAGCTCCAGATGCGCAGCGTGCCGTCTCCCCCGCCGGTCAGGAGCAGTCGTGAGTCCTGTGACAGCGTGCCGGAGGTGACGCCCTCGTTGTGTGCGGGAAGGCTTCGGAAGCATTTCGG
This sequence comes from Pseudomonadota bacterium, assembly GCA_023441105.1. Next base: position 39,501 of record JAEZQX010000438.1, read on the forward strand.
CCGGCCGGGATCCCAGATGCTGAGCGTTCCGTCCGAGGAGCCGGTGATGGCGACTTGTCCGTGTGCGCTGACAGCGGCAAAGGTCACTGCTCGCCGATGGGCTTCCCAGCGTCGCTCGATGCGCGCGCGGTCGATGTCCCAAACCTGGGCGAAGCCATCCTGGGTACCGACGAACGTCTTGCCGGTCGCAGGAGCGATGGCGAGCGCACTGATGGCCCCGCTGGCACCCGAGAGAACCTGTGGCCGCTCGGTCTGCAACTCTCGAACATGGATCTTGCCGTCCCGCGAACCGGACACCAGGAGCTTGCGGCGCCAATCCAGAGCGATGGCGCTCACGACGTCTCGATGCCCCGCCAGCTCGTGGACGACCTCCCCCTTGCCTGGATTCCATACCCGCAGCACGCCATCCTGGCCGGACGTCACTGCGACCGAGCCGTCCGGCGCCATCGCCACCGCATGAATCCAGCCTTCGTGCTCTTGCGTCGGCGCCCGAACCTCCCCGGCGTCCAGGCTCCATAGCCGAACGGTGCGGTCTTGTCCGCCGGAGAAGGCGGAGCGCCCGCCGGGAGGCAGTGCAAGGGCGTTGACCGAGTCCGCGTGTCCCTGCAGGATGCGATGTGGCTTGCCTGATTCCAGGTCCCAGACCCGCACCGTTCGATCGTGTGAGCCGGACAGGGCGAATCGGCCGTCCGGCGAGAAAGCCACCGCGTAGACCCGATGTGTGTGGCCGCTGAGGGTGAAGCGGATGGCGGCCCCACCCCGGTCCGGGTTCAGTTCCCACAGGCGGACGTTCGCGTCGGCGGCACCGGTGAGCGCCAGTCGTCCGTCGAAGGAGAGGGCGACGCAATAGATGACGCCTTCGTTGCTGGCATAGAGGGTTTCGATGAGGTCGCCGGTGTCCAGGTTCCACAGGCGGGCCGCCTTGTCGTAGCCGCCGGAGAGACCGGTACGACCATCTGCGGTGATCGCAACCGATGCGATCGCGGATCGATGGCCGCGGAGGGAGGGTAATGGTTCCCAGGAATCCGTTTGCCAGGCGTGAAGTGTTCCTTTCCGCGAGCCGACAAGCAGCCGGCTGGCGTCTGCGGCGACTGCCAGGGCAATCACGCCGCCGGGAATCTTCAGCTTGATGCAGGGTGCGGATCCGGAGCGGGGATCCCAGACTGCCAGACCGCGCGACCCGCCGAGCGCCAGGCACTCTCCGGGCATCGCGGCGAGAAATGCAGCTGCTCCCACGGGTGGCGCAGCCGCCGGATCGTCCGTCGCCGCTGCCGTTGATGGGGAGAAGACCTGCAGCTTCGTGCCTTCGGCGATATCCCACACGGCAAGCTTGCCATCGTCCGTCGTGGCGAAGATGCGATTGCCGCGATCGGACACTACCAGCGAGGACACTGCGCCAGGCATGTCGAGGGTGCGCACCAGCGGTCCGCCGGGTCCGCTCAAGCTCGGTAGCAGCGGTCGCAGCCATGGTTTGCGTCCAGCCGCCTGTTGCTGCAGGCTGGCCCGCAAGGAGAGCGCAGTCGTCGGCAAGCGTGCCAGGAGCTGGGCGACGAGCTGGGAAGGATCATGTGCGAGCGCGTGCGAGGCGACCTGCAGGGCAGCGGCAAGCAGGGCGGCGTCCGTGCCGGGTGAGACGTGCCGGAAGTCCTCCAGGAGGGCATAGATCCCGCATCGGTCGAGCTTTGCCTCGAGCCACGAGACGTCGCCCAGTAGCGCGTCGACATCCTCTTGGCGGCCGGCGCCCAGGAGGTGCCGGACGACCCAGCGCCAGGCGAAAGCATGTGGCAGGCGGTGCTTGTCCCCCCAGGTGGCAAGCAGCGTCTCATGCGCCGATTGGCCGGCGCCCGGAAGACGCGTGGCGAAGTAGGCGAGCACGACGTCGTGGACCTGCACAAGCCCCAGCTTGAGGTCGAAGTCCACCAGCGACGAGTTGTCCAGGCGTGACAGCGTCTCCTCGGTATCGAAGGCGTCGAGTCCCCAGAGTTCGCCGGCAACATCGATCGGCACATCCTCGTCCTCCGGAAAGATGGCGAGGCGGATACAACGGTCGCGGTCGTCCGCGGCGAGCTGTTCGAGTCCGAGGTCGATGGTGGACGCCACCGCGCCGCGACGATCGCCGGCGTTCTCCCGGTCGAAGGCAACCACGCCTCGGCGATCGAGCGCCTTTCCGACGTATGCCAATGCACCGGCCAAGGTGTCGCCGCGTTCGATGCGCTGGCGCAGGGCACCGGCCGCTAGCTTGAGCAGGAGCGGCCATTCTCCGAGGCGGTGAGCGAGTTGCCTGAAGGGATCGAGCGAGGCGGGCTTTTGCGGAAGCCGTGCGATGAGCAGCGCCACCGCTTCCCCAGCTGTCATTTCGTCGACTTCGACACGCTCCGCCTCGGCCGCGACCGCGGCCTGGCGCGTGGTGACCAGGCGGGCGCAGCCCGACCCACCGCGGCAGAACGGGCCGAGGTCGGCGGGGTTCCAGACGTCGTCGATGACGATCAGGCAGTTGCGGTTCTGGAGCTTGTCACCGAGAGCCTGCGCCGCGTCCTCGACGCTCACGAAGGCGGGTCGCTCCCCCGTAAGCGCCGCGTAGAGGCGAGTCAGCTCACCCTGCAGGTTGGGTGACTGGCCAAGGGTGGCCCACAAGATGCCGTCGTCGAACGCCGTCAGAACGTCGTCGTCGTGCGCCATCGCGGCGGCCAGGGTCGTCTTGCCGAATCCTCCGGCGCCCGTCAAAGCCGTGGTGATCGCAATGGCATCGTGCTTGTCCTGCGTGAGCAGCAGGCGCTTGAGCGTCCCGAGTTCCTGCGCCCGGTTGATGAAGTCATTGGGCAGCGGAGGCGCCATGAATGGCACCCGTACCGGCGTTGCCCCGCGGCGCAGATGCGCGACGAACTGCTCCCACTGGACGTCCAGGTCATACCAGTGCAGCTTGCTCATCCACCGCGGTACTTCAGCGCTGGCGGGATCCAGTCCAGGTCCCTTGATCGGAAATACCGCTACCCCGCTCTGTCGCGCAGCGCGCCATTCCAGGCGAGTCACTGCCGACCGGAGGACGGCCGGCGTCATCACGACCACGAGGAACTCGACGCGCTCGAGTGCATCCTCGATCTGCCGCCACCAACCGAGGCCCCCTTCGATCTCCGGACGGTCCTGCCAAACCGGGATTTCGGGCGCACCCCGCGCCAGCCTGGCCCGCAGGTTGTCGGCAAAGCCTTGCCCGTCACTCCGGGCGTAGGAGATGAAGATCCCCGACTTGGCAGCCATGGTTTGCGGATCCCGGCTCCGGAACACACTGCCCCCAAGAGTATCTCAACGCGCCGCGCGGGCATCCATCCTTGACCTGAATCAACTGTTCCGGCGGGTAGTTGAGTAGCATGAGCCATCGACGTGCAGCGAGGTGATGGCACCCGGCCGCGGGACGCGCCTGCCGCTCTGCCGTCTCGCCTCTTCGAGGCGGATGAAGATCAAGCGTCGCGACTTCGCCGATGCCTTGCCGCTGTCTTGTGTGCCAGCCGTCGCGTCAGCGTCGCGTTGAGGTGTGCCACGCTTTCGCGCAGCGCTTCGAGGAACGCGTGGGCTGCTTCATCGAGTGGGCGCCGCGCGGGTTCGATGATCACCAGGTCCAGGATCATTTCCGGTTCCAGGATGGCACTGACGTGGAGCCGGGCGCCGTCGAGGTCTTCGACGAGCATGAGGCCGGGGAGGATCGCGACCCAGTCCGTCATCGCGACGTAGTCGAGGGTTCCGAACATCGAGTCCATTTCGAGGCGCCGCTCGATCGGGACTCCGGCGGATGCGAGGTATGCCTCGATGCGCGGGCCGCGCGTGTTCCGCCCGCTTGGCAGGATCAGCCGCAGGGGACCATGGTCGACCAGCCGCACCGGCCGGAGGTGCGGCAGCCCGCGCGAGGGAGAGCTGACGACGAGTTCGGGCGTCGAAGCGAAGAATCCGCTGCGGATCCCGGCGCCGTGGTCGGAGGCCGGCACGATTGCGAAGGCCAGTTCCGACGAACGGATCTGCGAGACGAGCTCGGCGCTATAGCCCTCCACGATCCTCAAGGAGACGTTCGGATGGCGAGCGACGAATGCGCGCAGGGCAGGTGCCAGCGCGCCGCGGGTCATCGTCGGCATCAGTCCGATCACGAGTTCGCCGTGCAGACTGCCGGAGTGGCCGCGGACAACGCGCTCCGTCCGCTCCTGTGTCCGGATCATCTCGAGGCAGCCCTGATAGTAGGCCTCGCCGGCGGGCGTCGGCGCGACCGCAACCCCGCGGCGCACGAAGAGCCGGACACCGAGGCGATCCTCGATCTGCCGGATGCGCTGCGAGACGCCGGACTGCGTCATGTTCTCGCGATGGGCCGCCGCCGTGAACGAACGTTCCTCGAACGCAGCAACGAAGAGCCGGATCTCCCGCAACCCTGGTCTCACGCCGCTCCCTCCCTGTGATTCCCATTAGCCAGTTTAATGGGTTTGAGAAGTACAAAGAATTTTTAGTTCTGACGCCGGTTAGGTAGGATCGCCTCCTGTTGCTGCACCTGTCCGGGCGGATGGTGCAAGAAACGCCGACTTGAATGGAGGAGACATGCCCTCGTCGAAGCAACGTCCCCCGACGTCGACCGGACGCCGCCGGATGCTGACGACCCTGTCGCTTGCAGCGTCCATCGCGAGCATCGGACCCGCAAGAGCGCAATCGGCAACATTTCCGATCCGGCCGATACGCCTTGTGGTTCCGTTTCCCCCGGGCGGTGGCGCCGACTTCATGGGCCGCCAACTGGCGCAAAGGCTCGGAGCCCGGTTGCCGCATCCGGTCGTCGTCGACAATCGACCTGGCGCTTCCGGCATTATCGGATCGACGACGGTTGCGCACGCGGCGCCGGACGGTTACACCCTTCTTCTCGCCACGACCGGAACCCACTCGAGCAATCCCGCGGCTTACGTCGAGCTGCCTTACCACCCGACACGCGACTACGTGCCGGTTGCGATCTTCGCCGATGCGCCGTTCATGCTCTGCATCCACGAACGGCTGCCGATCCAGAATGTCGCCGAGCTCATTGCCTACTCGAAAGCAAATCCGGAGGCGCTGACCTACGGTTCGGCCGGCACCGGCAGTTCGACGCACCTGGGTTTCGAGGCGTTGAAGGTCGCGACGGGCATCCACGCGCGCCACGTTCCGTACAAGGGCCTGCCGCCCGCGATGGCAGATACCCTGGCGGGCCACCTTTCGATGACATTCGACTCGATCCAGAGCGCGCTTCCGCAGCTGGCTGCGAAGCGCCTGCGAGTGCTCGGGGTTGGCAGCGCCAAGCGGGTTCCCGGCCTCGAGCAGGTGCCGACGCTTGCGGAATCCGTACCGGAGTTCACGCTCGGCTCGTGGTATGGAGTCCTGGCACCGTCCGGTACGCCGGCGGCGATCGTAGAGCGGCTGAACGGCGAGATCAACGCACTGCTCGCGACGGGGGAGTTTCGCGACGTCCTCGCCGCTGCCGGGGCAACGCCGCTGATTGCGGATCCGGCGCGGACCGCGAGGTACCTGGCCGACGATATTGCCCGCTGGCGCAAGGTGGCGGTCGACCTGGACATCAAGGTCGAGAAGTGAAGAAGTCGCGCCGCCAGCCGCTGACGATCCGTCGCATCGATGCGATCGCCGCTTCCTTGCCCTTGAGGAAGCCGATGCGGATGGCTGGCGTGAGCATAGGGTCAGCCGACAACCTGCTTGTCCGGGTCGAAGCCGACAATGGGTTGCTCGGCTGGGGCGAGGCGGCGTCGGCGCCGACGATGACCGGCGATTTGCAGGCGGGGATGGTCGCCGCGGTCAGGGAGATTCTTGCTCCCGCGCTGATCGGCGAAGACGCGCTCGAACACGCCAGGCTCGGGCGCAGCTGCGCAGGGCTTCTCGCGGGGAACCATGGGGCGAAGTCCGCAGTCGAGATGGCGCTGCTCGACCTCGCAGGTCGTCACCTGGAGGTGCCGGTCTCCGACTTGCTGGGAGGAGCGCTGCGGCGCCGGGTTCGGCCGATGCTGCTGCTGGGTAACGAGCGGGTCGACGACGACATTGCGGAGGCTCGCGCCAACAGCGAGCAGGGCGTCGGTTTCTTCAAGCTGAAGCTCGGGGTCAAGCCGCTGGACGAGGAGATCGCCGCCACGCGCGCGTTGCGCGCTGCGCTGGGCGAAGCCACGACCATCTGCGCGGATGCCAACATGGGCTACACAGTCGAGCAGGCGGAGCGATACGCCGCGGCGGTCGCGGAATGTGGTCTGCTGTTCCTCGAGCAGCCGGTCCGGGATGCCGACATCGAAGGAATGGCGCGCGTTGCGGCGAGCGGCGCGATCCCGCTATGCGCCGACGAGCCGATCGCCGGCGCCGAGGACATTCGTCGCTTCCACGCCGCCGGCGCGGCGCGCGGTGTCAATCTGAAGACGATCAAGTTCGGCGGGCCGAGTGCGACGGTACGGGCAGGCCATCTGTGCGAGGCACTGGGACTATCCGTCAACCTCGCCTGCAAGGTCGCCGAGTCCAGCATCGGGGCTGCCGCGCTTGCGCACGTGGGCGCCGCGATTGCGCGGCTCGACTGGGGCGTCAGCGTCACGCACCGCTACCTGGCCGACGATCTCGTCATCGAACCGCTCGAAATTCGCAATGGCGAGGTGGAGGTCCCGACCGGTCCAGGTCTTGGCGTCGAAATCGATGAGCGCCGAATCGAGCGCTACCGGGTCCGCTGAGTTGCACGCACGATAACGAGGAGACACGAATGATCCACCGCATGCTTGCCGGCTTGCTGCTGGCGCTTGGGCTCGCAGCCGCGGCGCCGGCCGCCGCCGATCCGGGCTTTCCCACGCGACCGATCCGGCTGCTCGTCGCCTATCCGAGCGGTGGCGCGGTGGATACCGTCAGCCGCGCGTTGGCCGAGGAGGTGAGCCGGACCATCGGGCAGCCGGTGGTCGTGGAGAATCGGCCCGGCGCCGGGGGGCGGATCGCTACCGAGTTGCTGGCCAACAGCCCCGCCGACGGCTATACGCTTCTGGCGACAACCGGTGCGCCGATCACCGTCGCGCCGGCGTTGACGTCCAAGCTCGCCTACACGATGGCCGACCTGACGCCGCTGGTACGCGTCGGCGAGATCCTCAACGTGATGCTCGTATCGTCCGAGTCGGGCGTGAAGTCGGTCAGTGAATTCGTGGACTGGGCGAAGCGGCAGGGACGGCCGATCATGTACGGCAGCGCCGGCGTCGGTTCGGCCGATCATCTCGCCGGAGAGTTGTTCCGCAAACTGACCGGCGTGCCGATGACCCACGTGCCTTACAAGGGTGGCGCCGCCGCACTCCAGGATCTCGTGGGAGGGCAGGTCGACGTCGGGTTCTCGACCTTCACGGTGGCGCGGCCGTTCGTCGCCGCCGGCAAGCTTCGTCAGATCGCCGTCACGTCTGCGGAACGCCAGGCGTCGTTGCCGGAACTGCCTGCTGTCGCCGAAGCCGTGCCGGGATTTGCGATCACGAACTGGGCAGGCGTCTTCGCGCCACGCGCGTTGCCCGAGACTCTGACCATTCGCCTGTTCGAAGCGTTCCGTGGTGCGGCGATGCAGTCCAGCGTGAGTGGCAAGCTGGTCGCCGCCGGCGTGGAGCCGTCGCCAAGCGCCTCGGTTGACGACTTCCGCGCCTTCGTCAGCAAGGATGCGCGTGAGTGGAGCGAGATCGTGACGCTCGCAGAAGTCCCGAGGGAGTAAGCAGAGGCGAGTGCATGTGCCATCTTGCTGGCCACGATCACCGATCAACCTATCGATTCGCAGAATCTCAATGAGCCATATCGTCCTCGAGCAACCATCGCTCGCTGCCCCGCCGGCGAAGCTCCAGCCTCTCGCCGGCCCGATCGTCTGGGATCGCAACAGCCTTGGCGTTGACGCCGGCCGCATCCTGGTCGATCAAGCCTGCCTCGACGAAATCGACCTTCTGGTGAAGACGCTGCGCCGCAATTGTCTCGCGACGGAGTTGCTCTCGCCGGACGACTTCGCTCTCGATGCTTGTCGCGCGCTCATGACCCGGGCTCGGCAGGAGTTGGAGGACGGCGTTGGCTTCGTGATCATCGATCGGCTGCAGCCGCAGCACTATTCAGTCGAAGAGAACCGGCAGGTCTACTGGGTGCTCGCACAGCTCATCGAGCGCCCGGTCGCGCAAGACCGGCATGGCCGGACCATGTACGACGTCCGCGACGAAGGGCGCCCGGTTGGCAACGGCGTGCGTCCCGTGCTCACGTCGGTCGGGCAGCCTTTCCACACGGACAACAACTTCAACCTGTGCCCACCGGATTACGTCGCGCTGTACTGTCTGCGCACGGCGAAGGAGGGTGGCATCAACAGCATCGTCAGCTTCTACACCGTCTTCAACGAGATGCTTCGGCGCGAGCCAGGTCTGGTCCCGCGGCTGTTCGAACCGTTCCTCTACGACCGGCAGCGCGAGCATGCCGAGGGCGAACCGATGGTGCTGAGTCATCCGGCATTCGAGTTCGACGCAGCGGGGCGCCTGACCTGCCGGTTTTCGATCAAGCAGGTGCAAAACGGCTACCAGCTCGCAGGCCAGGCGCTCGATGAGCAAGGCGAACGCGCTTTGACGATGCTGGAATCGATCATGCGAGAACCGCAATTCCAGCGGGAGTTTCTTTTCGAGGTCGGGCAGATCCAGATCGTCGACAACCGTCGCTGCGGTCATAGAAGGACCGCGTTTACCGATTTCCCGGATCCGGAGCTGCGGCGCCATTTGCTGAGGCTCTGGCTGCGCCGCGGCGGCCGCCGCTTCTACAACGGCTGACTTGCCGCTCTTTGCACACGGCCGAACGCAATGAATGACTCGTCGACGCCCCTCTTCAAGCAACCCTGGCCAGTTGGCGGCTCCGGTCCGAAGCTGATCGAGACCGGGGATGAGCGCCGGTTCCGCGATGCCCTGGGTCGGTTCGCAACCGGTGTGACCGTCGTGACGACGCGTGACGAGGAAGGACGCCTCTTCGGCGTCACCGCGAGTTCGTTCAACGCGGTGTCGCTCGACCCGCCGATGGTCCTCTGGTCCCAGGCGACGCGAGCACCCAGCAATCGGGTTTTTCAACGGGCACCGCACTATTGCGTCAACGTGCTGGGTGCCGACCAGCGTTCCCTGTCCGACCGCTTCGCTCGACCGGCGGAGGACAAGTTTGCCGGCGTCCCATTCTCAGTCGGTGTCGAAGGGGTGCCGCTGTTGCATGACGCCATTGCCCATTTCGTCTGCCGCAACGACTACCGCTGCTACGGCGGTGATCACATGATCTTTGTCGCCACTGTACTCCGCTACGGCCTGGCGCCCGAGGCCGAGCCGCTGATCTTCTTCGGGGGGCGCTATGTCGATCGCGCGACCGGAGGGGATGTCGGCGACAGGCACCGCGTCGCGAGCAGCTGACGCGGTGCGCCGGCAGCGATTGCCGCCGATGAAGCCACTCCGAATCCTCACCTGGAGCCTGTGAATGAAGCTGGGACTGTTCATGATGCCCGTGCATCCGATCCATCGCGAATTGCGCGAGACGCTACGGGAGGATCGGGAGGCGATTCTCCTGGCCGACCGCCTTGGCTACGAGGAGGCCTATGTCGGCGAGCACGTGACCGATCGAGCCGAGACGATCACTTCGTCGCTGATGTTCCTGGCAAGCCTGGTGCACGACACTCGTCGGATTCGCCTGGGTACCGGGACGCTGAACTTGCCGAATGCCCATCCGGCCGCGATTGCCGCGCAGGCGGCGATGCTCGATCACATGCTCGAAGGCCGGTTCATCATGGGCATCAGTCCCGGCGGTCTGATGTCTGATGCCGAGGTCTTCGGCAACCTCGGCAACAATCGCACCGAAATGTTTGTCGAGTGCATCGACACCATCCTCGAGATCTGGCGCCGCGACCCGCCATACGACATCCAGGGCAAGTACTGGAACGTGTCCGTCGCGAAGACGATGATCCCGGAAATTGGACAGGGTTCGATCATGCGCCCGTACCAGACTCCACATCCGCCCATCGTCGGGACTGCGGTTGCGCCGTATTCCGCCGGGGTGACCGAGATGGCCAAGCGAGGATGGCAACCGATCTCCGCCAACTTCCTGATGCCCGAATGGGTCGCGACGCATTGGCCCAAGTATGTCGAGGGACGAGCTGCGGTAGGCGCTGTCGCGCATCCCGCCGAATGGCGGGTGGCCAAGTCGATCTTCGTCGCCGACGACGAGAAGACCGCAAAACGTTATGGGCACGGCCCGGATGGACCATACCACTTCTACTTCCGGCAGCTGGTCCGAAAGCTGGTCGGCGGCGGCGGCCGCGGCAACCTGTTCAAGACCGATCCGGCGATGCCCGACGCGTCGATCACGCCCGACTACGTGACCGAGCGGCTTGTCATTGCCGGCACGCCGGATAGCGTCGTCGAACAGTTGTTGGCTTTCCGCGACCAGGTGGGCGATTTCGGCACGCTGCTGTACGCGTGCATGGACTGGCAGGATTCGAGCCTCGGCAAACGCTCGATGCAGCTGATGGCAGAGGAGGTGATGCCGCGGCTGAATGCTGCCATCGCCGGCACGGGCCGCGCCGGTGCGTCGTCCGGCGCCGCGACCCTCGCCGTGTCCTGAATTCGCGGGGGCAGGAATGGAGCCAATCGAAGATGTCGCCCTCGTCGCCGATGGTCCATCGGACGCCCCGGTCATCGTCGTTGCCGGCTCGTTGGCGGCAAGTCCGGCGATGTGGTATGCGCAGCTGGCTGCCTGGCGCAGCCATGCCCGGGTGCTCGTATACCGGTACCCAGGCCACGATGGCCGGGCGCCGGAGGCGTCCGTCGATTCGATCGAGGCGCTGGCCCGGGACCTGCTGGATCGCCTTGATCGACGAGGAGTAGGAGAATTCGCGTTCTGCGGGCTGTCTCTCGGCGGCCTGCTCGGCATGCAGCTGGCGGCCACAACCGGCCGGGTGAGGCGCCTGGTCGTCGGCAACAGCCGGTGGTACCAGTCGGACGCGTCACGGGCGATGTGGGACCAGCGGATCGGGGCGGTCCGTGCAGGCGGCATGAAGGCGGTCGTCGACGCCACGTTGGCGACATGGCTTACCGAGGCCTTCCAGGCGCGTGAGCCTGAACGTGCCGACGCAGTCCGACGGATGTTCCTGTCGACCGACCCTGGCGGCTATGTCGCCTGCGCGACCGTCGTCCGTGGCTTCGACGGGCGTGGGCTTCTCGACCGGATTTCGTGTCCCGTGATGATCGTCTCATCCGATCAGGACCGGCCGGCGCCGACCGAGCACCTCGCCGAGTTGGCGGCTGCACTGGCCGCCGGCTCGCGCGGCGGGTCGGCGGTCGAAACGCTCGTCATCGCAGACTGCGCCCATCTGTCGAGTGTCGAGGGCGCCGAGGCTTGGACCAGGCGGGTGGGCGATTTCCTCGGCGCCTCGAAGGCGAACGGTCGCTCCGGCGAAGTGCCGAGAGGGTCGTAGAAGGAACACGAGCGTGCCGTCCTTGGCCCCGTTCGTGAAGACGGAGCCAAGCTCATCTTTCCGGCGCCCGCCTCGTCATTGCGGGTTCGGGCCCTCCCTCCCCGGGGCGACGGCCACCTGCGGTGTCGCGATCGATGGCGTAGTCCGGTCCGGTTGCCGATGCCTGGAGGCGATCAGGGCCGGATCCTCGCTTGGGGCGCTGGGGGCCTCAGGCAGCAGGTAAAGCCACGCCGGATGCGGGTAGAACTTGGACGCGTAGTCGTAGCCCTGCGTGGGATACAGGCGCTTGACGATGACGGCCGGATGGTCGCCGGGCCTGTCGGCCAGCGCGGCGACAGGGGCGACGGTGGCCAGGCCGACGATGAACAGCTTGCCTTTCATGGAGCACTCCCTTTCGATGTCCTCTCCGGATGCCGGTGCGTGGCGATGCCACAGCCAGAACTTGCCCGATCGACCCAGGAGGTGTCCTTTGGCGGGATGATGCTTTGCTAAGGGTTGCTAACTGCTACATGTGGCGCCAACTTGCGGGGAAGCGGGAACCTTCACATACTCGCAAGCCATGAAGAGCGAACAGGTGTCCTTCCCCTCCGCGCAGGGCGTTATGCTCGCCGCGCGCCTGGACTTGCCGGACGAGGGGGCGCACGCGCATGCCCTGTTCGCCCATTGCTTCACCTGCGGCAAGGACATCTTTGCCGCCAGCAGCATCGCGCAGGCGCTGGTGGAGCAGGGCATCGCGGTGCTGCGCTTCGATTTCACCGGCCTGGGCCACAGCGAAGGCGAGTTCGCCAACACCACGTTTTCGTCCAACGTGCAGGATCTGGTGGCGGCGACGGATTGGCTGCGGCGCAGCGATCGCGCACCATCCCTGCTGATCGGCCATAGCCTGGGCGGAGCTGCCGTGCTTGTCGCCGCTGCCGAGATGCCCGAAGTGCGGGCGGTTGCCACCATCGGCGCGCCCAGCGACGTCTCCCACGTGACCGGGCTCTTCCGGGACCGGGTCGCGGAGATCGAGGCAAGCGGCGAGGCGCTGGTGCAGCTCGCCGGCCGGCCATTCCGGATCCGACGCGAGTTCCTGGCCGATGCCGCGGACCAGAACGTGCGACAGAAGGTCGGCAGTCTGGGACGTGCGCTCCTGATCCTGCATTCGCCGGCGGACGAGACCGTGCCGATCGGCAACGCCACCGGCATTTTCGTCAACGCCAGGCATCCGAAGAGCTTCGTGTCGCTGGTCGATGCCGATCACCTGCTGCGGCGCCGCCGCGATGCGGTGTATGCAGCCAAGCTCATCGCCGCGTGGAGCGAACGGTTCGTTCGCTGACGCCGGCGGCAGGCTACCGGGGTCGGCGGGGCAGGCCGGACGGATGAAGACGGACTTCGCAAGGACCGACGGCGTCTCCGAGGCCCACCTCCGGCTGAAGCGTCTCGGCCCTGGCCTCATCACCGGCGCAGCTGACGACGATCCGAGCGGCATAGCCACCTATTCCCAGGCTGGTGCGCAGTTCGGACTCTCGATGCTCTGGACCGTGATCTTCACGCTGCCCCTCATGATTGCGATCCAGATGGTCAGCGCGCGCATCGGCCGGGTCACGCGTCGTGGATTGGCGGCCAACATCCGCGGGGCCTTTCCGCGCTGGGTTCTCCTTCTCGTCGTCGGCCTGCTGCTCGGGGCCAATACGCTCAACCTGGCGGCAGACATCGCCGCCATGGCTGAAGCCCTGCGGCTGGTTCTCGGAGGGTCGGCCCACGTCTATTCCGTGACCTTCGGCCTCATTTGCCTGGCACTGCAGGTCTTCCTGCCCTACACCCTGTACGTGCGCTGGCTGAAGTGGCTGACGTTGGTACTGTTCTCCTATGTCGCGGTTGCCTTCTCGCTCCGCCTGGACTTGTGGCAAGTGGCCGCCGAGGTGTTCCACCCCCGCCTGCAGGCGACTTCGGGGTTGCTCTTGATGGTGGTGGCGGTCCTGGGGACGACCATCAGTCCATACCTGTTCTTCTGGCAAGCTGCCCAGGAGATGGAAGAGGCGCGCGGGGCGCCAAAGTACAGCCCGCACGAGGTGCGACTTCACCTGAGGCGCATCCGGACCGATACGGTGATCGGCATGACGTTCTCCAACCTGATCTCCTTCTTCATCATCCTGACGACGGCTGGCACGTTGCACGCGGCGGGCATCGTCGACATCCAGACCTCTGCTCAGGCTGCCGAAGCGCTGCGGCCGCTGGCCGGTGACCTGGCGTTCGTGCTCTTCAGCCTGGGGATCATCGGCACCGGGATGCTGGCCGTGCCGGTCCTGGCAGGATCGGCTGCCTATGCCGTATTGGAAGCGACCGGGAGGCAGGCGAGCCTGAGTGCCCGCCTGGAGCGTGGCGAGGGCCGTTCCTTCTACGCGATCATCGCCGCGGCGACGCTTGGCGCCGTGGCCTTGTGCTTCACGCCTGCAGACCCCGTCAAGGAACTGCTATGGGCTGCGACGATCAATGGCGTGATCGCCGTCCCCATCATGGTGGTGATGATGCTGCTCGCATCTCGCCGCAGCGTCATGGGGGAACATGTCATCGGGCCCCGGCTGCGCTGGCTGGGCTGGACCGCGACGCTTTGCATGGGCCTGGTCGTGGTTGCGATGTGCATCTCGATGGTGGCGGGCTGATCCACGACCTAGCAGCAGGATCTGCTTCCCGCAGGACATCGCGAATTCCGGCGACGGCCTGTCTTGCCGCCAGCCGAACCGGCCATTCACTCCCTCTGCTCACATCTGATCGCTGGTTTCTGCCGCCGGTGAGGAATCAAACAGATCATGTCCAGGTGGCCGCATGAGTTCCTTGACCCGGTCAGCAACCCGGATGGCAAGTGCCAGGATGGTCAGAGTCGGAGGGGCGAATCCGCTGGTGGGGAAGACGGAGCTGCTGGCGACGAAGAGGTTGCTCATCCCGTGCACCTTGCAGTCGGCGTCTACGACTCCCGTCCTTGGGCTGTGCGACATGCGGGTAGTGCCCGACGGGTGGTGAGCGGACATCTGCGCCAGTATGGGGTAACCCTCGCGCCGTTCGAGCCGCAACTCGCCGATACCAGCGCGGGCGAACTCCTCCGCGAGGATGTCCTGCGTCCTGACGATACTGAAGATATCGAGGTCGTTCCATTTGAACGTGACGCGTCCTCGCTGCATGCCCACGGCATCGCGTTCCGCTGTCAGCGTGATCCGGTTGTGCGGGTCCGGCGACTGTTCGCACATCTGATGCACGTCGAGCGTGGGGAAGCGCTTCTCGAAATCCTTCGTTCCGTGCCATCCGAGGCTGTCGAAGTTGAACTCGGGCCGATACGACATCCTGCGCAGCATCTTGATGTAGACGAGATCATCGATTCCCCGTGCGATTTCCAGCAGGTGAGGCAGCAGCTGGCGTGGAAGCTTTCGCTCCCGCCAAGCCGCAACGAGGGCGCGAGCGGAGCGATGGGCGGGAGCACGCGAGGTGGCCTCGCGTCCGAAAGGGCGATGCAGGCCCTGGTAAAGGGAGAATCGCTCACGTGGCGAGAAGCTGATCAGGTTCCCGAGAATTGCTTCTTCGCTCAGCGTCTTCGTCGACAAGGTCAGCTTGCCGAGAACCTGCTTGCCATGCGACCGATGCATGTCGTAGAAGGCGAACTTGCGAAGCCCCGCCGCGGAGGTAGGAGTCAACACACCGGCCCTGACGATCTGGCGGTCCATCAGGTAGCGTCCGACAAGGTCGTGGTGGTTCCCGATTCCCGCGCGGGCGGTCGATCGCGACGCGAGCAACAGCCGAGGCACCTCGAACGCGCCCTGCGCCAGGATCAGCATCCGAGGCTTGATGCTGAACCGATTGCCGTTCATGCAGGCTACTTGAACTGCCGAGATGGTGTCGGCGGTTTCATTGCTCAGCAGCTCGACGACGTTGGACCAGGTGATGATCGTGACGTCTGGGCTGGACGCCAGCCGTTGCGGCAGGTGCTTCTGGAATACGTCTTGTGCCCCGAAGCTGACCACTCTGCTGGTCAGTCTCTCATTCTCGAACAGGCGGTGGGCGTCATCCGCGTGCGCTTCAGGTCGGTAGTCGATATTCCCCGCTTCGCACGCCTCCTGCGCCCGGTGCAGGAACGGGGCCAGCGTCCGGGCGCTGATTGGCCAGCCGCTGTCGGGCAACCAGGGGCGTTCCAGGAAATCAGATTCGTCCAGTGGCACCAGGTGCAGATGGCGCTGCCGATCGATGAGCACGTCCCATTGGGCAGAGGTCCCGCCAACCCGACGATCATGCCCGTGCAGTGGGTCGGGGTAGAGATCGTCGTTTTCCTCCACTTCGAACTGTGCAAGAAGCTGGGTGGCAGCATCGGGCTCGAAGCCGCCGGACTCGACCAGGCAGATCCGGAATCCACATCCCAGGAACTCCTTCGCCGCGACCAGTCCGGCCGGACCTGCACCCACGATGCAAACGTCATAACCGGCCAGGGCAGCATCCCTGTCGATCGTTCGTCCATCTACGATCATCTATACAACCACCGGTTCAGGCCTTGCCTGTCCTCCGGACGTCCGTGGTGAGGGAAGCGTCCTGCAAAGGACCAGGATGCGGAGCAGCGACGTCATGAGTCTGACCGTCCGGCCAACCTCTTGGCGGGACGCATGCGTTTCGCGCGCAGGCGCTCAGGGAGGCATTCAGTGCCACTTCGTGCTGCATCGGTCGCGGGTGGCAACTCAGGCCTAAGCCGTCCAGCAGGAGCGCTGGACGTGAGTTCAGGATAGCGCTCGGCCTGCCAGCCTGCAACGGCCGGAACCGCCGTTGATCCAGGAGGGTTTGCCGCTCGTTGAATCAGCGGACGGTCGGCGTCTGGCCGGAGGGCGGCGGTCCAGTCAGCGTCGTGTCGTCATGGCCGACCCACACGAGTGCGGCATCCCATGCACCTGGGAAGACTGGAGCGACAGTGAAGCCAACTGGAACGCTGGCTGGGTGAAGTGGTGGCCAAGGGCGGAATTGAACCACCGACACAAGGATTTTCAGGCCGGCGGCTCGCGAGGCGCAACGCGGCACATCGACGCCGATTATGGCTGGGCGTGCTTTCAACTTATTGATTTATCAGGGAAAGTCCTCCCCGAGGACGGCTCATAAGACATGGCCTCCCACTGCGCGCTCACGTACATTGCCCGTACATCACCGGACATAGGAGTGGGAAGTGGGCAAGCGATTCTTGGTCAAGAAGGCAGCGGACGCATTCACTTGTCCGCCGGATAAGGACCAGGCGTTCCTTTGGTGTACGGAACCGCGGGGGTTCGGGCTTAGATGCACCCGGGGCGGCTTCAAGAGCTTCGTGCTGGCGGGAACCTTTGAGAGAAAGGAGCGTCGGATCACGCTCGGCGCCTATGGCGATCTCACGATCGCAGCAGCCAGGGCGATAGCCTACGAACGACGGCTGGAGCTGCTGGCCGGTAAGGATCGGCAGGTGGAGAAGAGGCGGGCTGAGGTCCTGCAGGTTACGCTTCGAACCGTCTCCGAGCGATACATCGCGGAGCGGCGCACGGCGCATGGACCTTTGCGACCTGCCACCAAACGGGACATCGCGCGGCACGTGACGAAGACCTTTGCTGACTGGGCCGACAAGCCGATCAACTCAATAACCCGAGATCTTTGCGTCGAAAGGTTCGACGAGATTTCCAAGAATTCGCCTTACGCAGCGAATCAAGCCATGCGATACCTAGCTGCTCTGTGCTCCTAGGCGCGTGAGGAGTACTCGGACGGGGAGGGCTACCCCCTCCTCGAGCAGAATCCGGTGTCGCGGCTCTTCCGGATACGGCGAAGGAACCTTGAGCGACCACGTACCAAGCGGATCCCCTTAGACAAGGTCGGGGAGGTCTGGCGGATGCTCGAACTCCGGCAGGCGGTCGGTCGCACGGTTGAGGAACGGACTTCGGCAGCGTTCGTCCTGTTCCTGATCGCCACCGGAGCTAGGCGCTCGGAAGCCGGTCAGCTGAAGTGGGAAGACGTGCATCTCAAGGAGGGCTGGTTCGAGTTTCCAGCGACGGTTACCAAGACCCACGTGTCTCATCGGCTGCCGATCACGCCTTTACTGAAGCAACTCCTCGAATCACTCCCGAGACGGGAGTCGAACCCGTACTGCTTCGCGTCCTCCGGGGTAAAGCATCGCTATATCACTCTACCGAGGGCCGCGATGAAGGCTGTAAGCAAGATCGCCGGCATCGCACTTAGTCCTCATGATTTAAGACGAACGGCCGACTCGATTGCGAAGGAGGCGGGTGTTGATGCTGACGATCGACGCGCGATCCTCGCCCACGCTGCCTCCGACATCCATAGCAAGCATTACGGGAACGACGTGACTCCCAAGGCGCTGGCGAAGGCAGTCGAGACCATGCACGCGTGGATCGTCACTCAAGTCTGCTCGTTGGCGGATCAAGTGAACCTTAGGGAAGCGGTGTAGGGTAAAACCGGGGTGGTAGTGGCGTGCGCGGCTATGGTACGCTGTGGTTAACCAGCGGGTCGTAACCCCGCGGGCCGTGTGATCCGCAGCACGCTCATGAGGCGCAGGCGGGAACGTTAGCCGGTCGGAGCAAGGGTGAGAATCCCCCAGGACCCGGACTCCCATGCGGGTGACCATCCGCAGGACCGATGCGCAAGCATCGGATACCTGTGCTTGGCTCACCCGTTTTGCTATCTACGTGGTGAGCGATCAATAAGGCGCGCACCATGTCTATCTCCGATCTACCCAAGTTTCTGACGACGGATCAGGCAGCTGAACTGCTAACCGTCAGCCCCTCTACGCTTGAGGTTTGGCGCTACCGAGGAACCGGTCCACGATTCGTCAAGATCGGCCGGAGCGTCCGCTATCGGCAATCAGACCTTGCGGCGTTCATCGACGAACGGGCTCGGGTTAGTCAGCAAGAATCGGCTGTCGCTCGATGAGCAGAGGATCATCCCGTCCGCGGCCCCCGACCTGCGGGCCTAGCAAGGCTGTGCTTCTCCGTCCGTATCGGCTCTCCATGTCGGTCGGCTGTCGGATCGAGGGTGGCCGGACAGGCCATCCCTCAACCAACGTATAAGCTCACCACGCTGCGATCGTGGCAGCCAGCGGTGTCGACGTGAGCCAGGTTCCGAACGTTGCGCCAGGGCGCTGGAATCCAGAGCTGTGGGTCAACATCCCATCGGAGCTCAAGGCACTGCCGCAGTGGTGTCTGGCTCTAGAAAGTGGAGCACCCGCATACTTAGGAGGCGACGACAAACTGTACCCTGCTTCCGTAAGCGACCCGTCCACTTGGACCTCCTTTGAGAAGGCCTCCGCCGCAGGAGCTCGACTCGGCCTCCACATCGGCTTTGTCCTGGCTGCAGGCACGTGCCTATCGTGCATTGATCTTGACGTTGTCGACGAGGACTCGCAGCGCCGGAAGGGTCAGCCAATAGACCCGGCCAGATGGACCAATCAGAAGGACTTCGAGAGGTTTAACCGAATCCTTGACAGCTTCGACAGTTACACAGAGTGGTCGAGGAATGGCAAGGGGGTCCATGTTTGGGCTCGGGGAGAGATCGGGGAGGGTAAAAGACGTGATCACGTTGAGCTTTACTCCCAACAGCGGTTCATCATCTGTACTGGCGCAACATTCCATCCGGTCCCAAAGCCGATCGCAGCACGGCAGGACCTACTTGACATCCTCTGGGGCGAGTTGCATCGCGGATCATCGGAACTCGTCAAGCATCACGACGATCCCACTGGCGACCCGTGGTGGTACATCGGGCAGCAGGCGCTTGACGAAGAAGGCCATCCGAAGAACAACGAATTCGGCCGTCTTTTTGCTGGGAAGTGGCAAGGCCGACACTACGCATCGCAGTCAGAAGCGGACCTTGCGCTCGTCAAGATGCTTTGCAGACTCAGCACCTCAGATGAGCAGGTATGGGCTGCATTCAAGGTGTCCATGCTCGGTCGACGCACGAAAGCAGACAGACCGGACTACAGGCTTTCCACACTTCGACTTGCTCGGACACACCTTGCGAACGATGAGGTCTTGGCCGCGCATGGTCGACAAGTCACGGAGAGCTTACTGCAGATGCCGCTGACGCAGCCCACGTGTACGGCCAGTCAACGGTCAATCGCCATCCTATCTGATGACGAGTTGCAGAACCTACCGGCACAGCGTTGGATCGTGAAGGGGATCGTTCCTGAAACCGGCGTCGGCGCCATCTATGGCGCTTCCGGAACCTATAAGTCGTTCCTGGCGCTCGACATGCTGGCACACGTTGGCAACGGCGTTGCTTGGTTCGGGAACCGAGTCCGCCTTGCCCATGCGCTCTACCTTCCGTTCGAAGGTCAGGGCGGAATACCGAAGCGAGTTGCCGCCTGGCGGCAGATCAAGTCGCAGCAGTCGGGGCATCTGGTCTCAGCTCGGGTGGGATTCGTGATGGACCGCCTGAACTTACGAGACCAGACGGACCGCGACCGACTGGTTGCTTCCTTGAGGGAGAGGGGCTGGGCGGGAGGCTTGATATGCATAGACACTCTCGCTCAAGCCGGGCAAGGAATCGAGGAGAACAGCAGTGCTATGGGGGAGATGATCGGCATCTTCGAAGAACTCAAGCTCCGGCTGAACTGCGCGGTGCTCATCATTCACCATGCGGGCAAGGATCTTGGCAGGGGCATGCGAGGCTGGTCGGGACTACATGCTGCAATGGACTTCGTCATTGAGGTAGAGCCGAGGGGGAAGGGGGCGGTGAACTCGAAATTCGTCCTCACCAAAGTCAAGGATGGGCAGGACGGCCGTGCATTCGAGTTCAGCACAACGCCCGTCGATCTGGGTGTAGACGAGGACGGGGACCGGATAACATCTCTTACGGTCTCCCCGCCCGTGCAGATCGACATTGGCGGGCTGATGGGTGATGAGCAGGAAGACAGTGCCAGGCAGGAGGCGCGCGACGCCGAGGATGACGAGTTTGTTTGGAGGTGGATCAAGGAACAAGTGGAAGCAGGCGGGTACCCCACAGGTCGTTCGCTCGAGGGCCAGCGGGAACAGATGAGGAGGCTTCGCACCTTAACTCAGAAGCAGCTTCGTGATTCCATCAATAGGCTAAAAGCCGCGAGCCGAGTAGTTGAGAGTGAGGAGAAGGCGCCTTCGGGTAACAAGTGGCTTGAGGCGAAGTAGGACGGTAGGACGGCAGGACCGCAGGACGGACAGGTCCCCGCCACAGGCCCATGGGCGCGTTGGGGGTGCGTTAACACATCGACGCACATACGAACGCCCAGGGCTGCAAACGCACCCCCTAGTGGGTGCGTTGCCTGCGTTAGCCCTATAGGTAACGCGCCTCCCTAACGCACCTCTGCAACGCACCTGCTGCCTCATGGTTCCGTTGGCTTCACCGGGAGCTCATTGTGGTTTCGCAATCCCCTCGTGTCGATCCACGGCTCCGTTGCCTCAGCGCGTCAGCATCCGCCCAGGATAGTCCCTCAGCGTGGAGGCGGGGAGGCGAAGTTGAACATTCGTTAGATTGTTCGATGCAAATCGGCTTGCGGCTGCGCTCAGCAAACTGAACCCTGGATTTTCCAAGGCCAGTGGGCAATCATTTCCTGCGAGAGCCCTGCAGTCACTCAAGCCCCGCGCGGTTAGTGGGCGCTCAGACCTGCGCGTGATAGCAGCGATATATGGATCGGCCTTCCTGGAACGATGTCGATGTTGATCAGTGGGAGCGTCTGCTAGGCCGCCCAGCGGCCTGAGCGTTCGATGACTACGTTCTGGCTGGGCGGATCCGGTGACGACAGTCAGCGATTGACTCACCAGAGCCCGACATGCTTGGAGTCTCGAGACGCTCATGAAAGGGGAGGCGGCGATGCCCGATGCAGACAAATGGAACGAATCCCAGGATCCTGATTTTGCTAACTGGAAGCGCATCAGGTTGGCGGTTGAGCATGAGAACCTGCTTCTTAACTCGCGAATGACTTGGCTATTGTCCGCTCAGGCGTTTCTGCTGGCCGCATATGTATTAGTCTTCACAGCCACGGCAAGGCTCGACTTCACCCCAGGCAGGGTGGTTGAGGCTAACTTCCTGTTGTATGCGCTTACCGCGTTGGGAATATTTGCTAGCGGCTATCTATCCTTGGGACTTAAGGCGGCTTACGATCAGCACTACGAGTTAGTCGAGTGGTGGAGCCGCAATCGGCTTAATCCGGATCGTCACCCTCCAATCTGCGGAGCGGAGCCTAGGGCATTCTTTTTAGTGTATGTGCCGTACTACGTGTTCGGCCTTTCGTTCGTCCTGATTTGGGTGGCCCTCGCATTTGTTCCGCGCGCTCAGCACGCCGAGAGCTACCGACGGTTTGTTGAAGCTATCGTGCAGCAGTATGGAGTACTAGCTCTAGTAGTTCTCGCGCTGATCGTCATTGCTTTCTTTGTAGGGCGCGTAGGAAGGAAGACATGAGCGCAAAAGGTGGTCGAGTCTAGCTGCATAGGCTTTCGCTCCACAGGCCGAAAATTCCCTCTGCTCGGCTTGACGGTAGCTAGGCAATTGCGTTCGCTAGGTTTCAGGTCTATTTGTGCGGCGGTGGTTCGGAGTTTTTTCGGCAAGGCTTGCCGGGGCCTTGGAACGCATCTCGCGGGGCCCGACCTCTTCGCCTCTGCTGGTCCGTGCGGTCCCTACGGCTTGTTAGTTCGTACTCGGACCCCCACGGAGCCACTTGTTTCGCCCCCTTCTCTTATGCCGCCAGTTGCCTCATGTCATGTGGGTTGAGCGCCCCCGAAGGATCGACGCTCCTCTGGGCGATGGGGCAAGGTGCTGATTTCGCTGGCCCTGACGCATAGGGGAAGGCTACTGTAACCACAGCGTCCGCAACGTGTTTGGCAGCCGGGGCTTGTCTGGAGGGCGACACCTAGGACGTCACCACTGACCCGGGAAAGGCGGGCCAGAGATTGCAACTAGTTTGCTGAGAGCAAGAAGTTATGACCTCACCCGATCGATCTCCCCGTCCTCCAGGCAACCCCAACTGGTCAAAAGGAATGATCAGCCCGAACCCCGCGGGCAGGCCTGTGGGCCTCCTGGACCGTCGGCAGAAGCTGAACAAGGCCCTCCTTGACAGCGCCAGCGAGATCGCCCAGCTGGTGGTCGACAAGGCCCTCGAGGGTGACATGCATGCCGCTTCCATTGTCCTGGCGCGGGTCGCACCAGCCCTGAAGCCCCAGGCGGAACGGGTCCAGTTCGATCTCGACGCCAGCGCACCCCTGACTGATCAGGCAGAGGCTGTGGTCCAGGCAATCGCAAGCGGCGACCTGGCTGCCGATACGGCGAAGATGATCATCGATGCCATCGCGGCTCTAGGTGCAATCCGGCAACTCGACGAGATGGAGCAACGACTGCAAAAACTTGAAAGGAGAGCAGCATGATGAAGACACAGGCGGCTGTGGACACAAGTCTCCTACGCTATTCCATGGCCCGTGAAGTGCCTGGAAGGGCACCGACCTACGTCAACCTCTTTCGGCCGCCGTGGGGGCTCTCCGTGACCCGCTCCGTGGACGAGCCAGTCGATGAGTTTTGGACTCGTGTGACGGAGGTCGCAGACGCCCTTCGAAGGGAAGTAGTTCGGGCGGGCCTACATCCTCCCCGAGAACCAATGTGGTTGACCGTCTTGTGCCACTACGAGGAGACCTCCGCCCCGGAATCTGACCTCTTGGAGGCATGCCGGCAGCCACTCAGGAAGCTGATCGGGTCGCCTTCACCATTCGAGGACTTGAAGATCCGGGCGGCAGTGGCGCTGGCGGCGCTGACAATGAAGTGAAGCCTCGGCTCACGTCGCACCTCAGGAAACGGCTAGAGCTCCTAGAGGCACGGGGGCTAGCTGTGATGACCCGGGGCGGCTGGCCGCCGCTCCAACGTGATCTAGAGGTCTGGGAATCTGAGGCTGTTCCGACTCAAGCCGCGCTAGTAAGCGACACGCATTGGGAGCCGTCGGGTCAGAAAGCTACCCGGGCAGGATCTAGATGTTCGAGACCTTGAGCGGCACCTGAGCGCGGCGGGACCAACACCGGGCGGCCGGTAACGGCAAAACACCCGCAGCAAGGGGGCTACAGTGCGCGCAACGCGCGCAAAGCAATGGGGGAAGGTTGGGGGCGAGGTGATGCTTGCGCGGCGCTACGCGCTTGCTTTGGGTGCTCCCAAGTTCTCCGACCTGAACTATTTAGGCCGGGCTTGATGAGCTGCGAGAACGTGGCCCTGTTTTGGCGCTGACCCGAGCGCTAAAGCCCTTCTGACCAGCACATCAGGCGCTACTGCCACGACTGCGCTTGGTCACTTCTCCGGCAACAAGGTCTTCTGTGAGCCGTGCCACGCCGTAGAGATGAGTGGTCAGGAAAGTGAGGGGTAGGTCAAACTAGGCGCTTAATCTCCCGTTATCCAGAAACCAGTAGTCACCCGGTCTTCTGTTGAAAGCGCTGATCAGGAGCCGTCCTCGCAGTTCACGTCATGCCCGACGATATTCGTTTGCCGGGCATAGCGATGCCCAACGGGCAGTTGCTCAAATTCGGCATCCGCCATGCCGGGCGGCGGAAGTTCCTTGGCGACTAGCGTTGGTGATCGGACGGGTGTAGGGTAGGGGTGTCGCAACCATGCATTAATGCATTGATGGTCGGGACTGCGAGCATGGAATAGATGGATCGCAGGATTACGTCTCGAAATTGCGGCTACCTAGGATCTCCCGACTATATGGAAGAGCAAGTTCCAAATGGCGGAGCGGGCCAACGCACGGGCAATGGGAGACAGCAGGCGAGGGCGAGGCCTCCTACGGCAGCGGCCGGGTCCTGACGTAGCGCCCGGTTGAGCCAGGCTCTGGAGAATACAGCGACCTCGAGCCATGCACCACCAGTCCGTGATGGGCCACGACGTCACCCGGGTCCAGTTCGCTGTCCACCGCGAGCCGCAGGTCCTCCGCCGTCATGCTGGGGTTGCAGTTGAGCGTGTAGCGATCGCCATCCCAGTGGCTGCGCGGCCCCTGCCGCTACGGCACTTGCGCTTGATACGCGGAGTGTGGCCCCAGGAGTAACGGTAGGCGTGAAGGTGCGGTGCGCTCGCATGATAAGTTCTAAAAGTGGCCAATCGTCGCGCCCGCATCTCTCCGTGCCGTCAACTGCTTGCAAAAAGAACTTGACTGCACGCTGCCGATACGTCTCAATCTTGGCAAGAACAAGAAGCCTTTGCCCGTGGCTTTCGGGTGAATGGTTTAGTCAGAGGAGGCAGCAAGTTGTCGACGACTGGGCCTTGCCGGTTTGGAGTAGCTTGTGCCGTGGCGGGATGTGTATGGCTAGGCGACCACGCGCTAGCCGGCGGTCCGTTAACGAACGGTACTGCTGCAAGACCTCAGTCGATGCAGAACGCTTTTGTAGCTATTGCGGACGACGCCTCCGCCGTCTACTACAATCCCGCCGGCATCTCTCTAGTTGCGCGTCCGGTCGTAATGTTCAACGCCCTCGCAGTTCGACCGTCAATTAACTATCGTAGTTCCAGCGGTGAGGAAAGCGCCTCGACAGGCTTGGCCGTGGGCGGTTCCGCATTCGGGATGATGCCGCTGAGTCGGAGGTGGTCCTTAGGGGTAGGGATCTTTGCGCCGGCGGCGCGGGAGACTGAATTCGACGCATCGGACCAGGCTCGTCCCCAAAGTTCGAAGATTTTACGGTTGGACCTCGCGCCGGTTCTGACATATTCTTGGGGGGCACTATCCGTTGGCGGCGGGCCGGTTTTCAGTCACGGCATCTACGAGTCCTCAGTCTTTGGTTTTGATGAGAAGGGCCGCGGCTACGGCCAAAGCTTTCAACTAGGTGTTCTGTTCCGTAGGGAGAGGCTGAGCTACGGGGTGGTTTACCGATCCGCGTTAGTGGTGCACCTCCGGGGAGAAGGCGAAGTTGCACCTCTCGGACGAGGAAGCTTTCGCGCTAGACAGAGGTATCCGGATGTACTTGTTGGAGGAGTCGCGTACAAGGTGGGTCCGGGCGATCATCTAACTCTCGCAGCGGAGATCGAACTTCAACGATGGAGCCGAGTTAACGGTTTTCAACGGCAGTACGATTCACCGCAACTGAGTTCCCTTGGCGATAGTTCGTTTACGTCACGAGATTCATTCGTCTTCCGACTGGGCGGGGCCTACCGACTGCACCATGGACAGGAACTGCGGGCCGGTTATTCGTTTAATCAAGCCGCCGTGCCGGCACAAGACATTATTCCCTCTCAACCCGACTTCGATATTAGCTCGGTCTCGATAGGGTACGGCGCCGTGGTCGGTCGATGGCGAACTGATATTGGGCTCGAACATCAGCGAATGGGTGGACGTGAGAGAAGCAGCCCTCCCTTCGCAGGTAGCTATCGCATGAAGACTACTTCAGTATTTCTGGGTTTGACTTACGCGTTCTAGTCCCCGGAGCACGCGCAATGACGCTTCTCGTGCTGAAGGTAATTCACGTACTCTGCGTGGCGCTTTTTACCGGCGCACTTGCGTCGATGCTTCAGATCAAGACGGTCGGGGCGCCAGAAGTAGGCGGTGCACGCGCCCTTCTGGTCTGCATCCAGTTGGACCGAATAATCATTGCCCCAAGCGCGCTGGCCATAACAGTCTCAGGGCTTGCGCTTTGGTGGGTACATGCTCAGGTGGGCGACACGCCGCTGTGGATATGGATACTGCTTGTCGGGTGGGCCAGTTGTTCGGGCATTGGACTGTTATTTCTAGGTCCAGGCCTCAAGCGGCTCGCTTGTAATACCGACCGCTCTTCGCTCCAGTATCGGCGATTGAGCTATAGATGGAACTTTGCAACTAGCGTCGTACTCTTAGCATTAGCGGCGCTAGTTGCTGTAGCAGTGTTTCGGCCTCAATAGCAATGGAGACTTGCGACCGCAGTCGGATCGATAAGACGTCTTCCTATCACATCATGGCTGTCTAGTGATGAACCTTTAACGGTGAAGCCCCCGCGCGACAAGCGTGCAATCATTGAAGGAGCTGACAATGACCGAAAGCTGCCCCGCGATTCCACTTGACGATTTTCTGCACGAATTAGAGGAGATAAGGGCAGCGGCCGGGCGTGCGATTCTGGCTGGGCGCTTCGGGAGGCCACCACTAGAGGGCATTGGTAACGTGGAGGCTGAGAAGAGGCCCGAGATAATTTTTCTGTTGCAGCTTGGGGTATACCCGGAGTGGCGAGAGTCTTACCTGCTCGCACGGCAGCTTCAACGAATCGACAATGTTGGCCTACTCAGACGGGTTGGCCAACAGATTGCCGATGAAACAAAACATGCTGCAGTACTTTGCGAGCAACTCACTAAGTGGGGAGCCGATCCTAAACGATTTTACTTGGAACCCATCTATGAATGGTCTGCGTCCTTCGACTACATGGACAAGTTAGTCGATCCCGTGGAATACTTTGCGACATCGAATTTTATTGGAGAGGGTTTATTTTTACCAACGCTCCTAGCGCCGATGGCAAAGTATGATCGGGAAACTTTTGCCGTATATGTTGAGCAGATTCTTCCAGATGAACCATTTCATGTGCGTTTAGGAAGAGATTTTATTTTTCACTACTGCAGAGATGGTCAAACGCAAGCGCGGGTTCGCAAGCATGCGATGGTCGTCGCTAAACAGTATTGCTTGGGGTATGAAGCCGCTGTTCGCTTCGCTACGCGAGCAGCTGCTGGCTCCGACCCCATGAGCGACCGGGACGCCCTCTTTTTGAAAGCAGTCTCTCGAGAATCGGATGGGGCGGCTTCTGATGATCATGCCTCACGCACCTATCGCGAAATTATGGCGGAGTTCGATTAGTTTGGATCAACTTCAATCAGCATGCTGATCTATTTCTAAGGAGGTAGTATGACACCGCTTGACCTAAACGTTCTGCATCAGGCAGCAGTCTCTCACGGGATCAGGTACAGCGCGCTTCAGTCATCATTTGCCAACGGAATCCGGACTGAGATGGCGAGAATTTATAACCTACCAAAGAGCGAGCTATTCAAAAAGATTGCGAATCTAAAGGATCATACTCGTTTATTCAGTCATCTAACCGCAATCAATGTGGTTGATAGCGCAGCAGTAGCAAATGTTATCGGACCGAATCAATTCGTAATTGTGGAAGGTCTGGCTGAAGGAGGGTCTAAGCTCGGAGTGAAGCTAGTTACACTCACCCCGGACGATGAGATAAGTTGTGAGTTGGTCACCGACTTATTCGACTCCGCAATTTCTAAGATGCCTGACGGGACCCTTAGGCCTCTCGACAAAAAGAAGGGGGTAATCAAGTGGAAGTTCGTTCCGGTGTCGCCCACACAAACGGAAATGCATATAGAATCGGATTTTGAGATTGGCCCGGCATCAGCATATATCCGTGGCGCAGTAGATCATGTATGGCTTGATTTCTTTGAAAATGTGATGATTGACACGGGTGAACTGCTAGCTCCACAGAAGATAGCGAAGCCTTTCTAGGTGTAAGGTGAGATGATGAAGTCGAATGTGGAATTTATCTCCGCTGTGCTCATCACAACCCCCGATCTGGCTCGATCAGTCGATTTTTACCGGGGGATTTTGGGTATCCCCCTCGAGCCGGCTTCACACGAAGACGAAGGACCACACGCTGAAACGGAGATCGGCGACGTGCATTTTGCGATTTTCGAGAAAGAAGGCGAAACCAGCGTGGATATTGACGTGACGGCTCGCCTGGTGCCTTCGGTGCGGATTGCGCTCGCGGTGAGTTCTTTGGATGCAGCGCTTCTCCGGTGCAATGAGGCGAATGTACCCGTGCTAGGACCTGTCGAAGACAGAGGCTTCGCAAAACTTGCTGCCATACAGGATCCGGATGGAAACATTGTTGACCTCACTGAATTAAGTAGCACGTGGCTCGAGTATCTTGCGCAGCTACGAGCCAATAGGTCAGATGTTGTGACGGAGTATATGCTTCGCAAGAAGTAAGAGCGCCGGGCGCCCCGTGAGCTTCTCGGATGTTCAGTAAGTACCTAGCCGACTGTGTTCCCAACGTTTCGCCCGCGGTGTGGCACTATTTCCGGATGCGACGTTGGCTAAAGTAGGAGGCTGAGAGGCTGAACCGCCTATTGAGTAGACACACCCACAGCAAGCGGTGCTACAGCACCCACAGGGCACGCAGAGCCGTGCGGTAGGGAGTAGGGAGTAGGGAGTAGGGAGTAGGGAGTAGGGAGTAGGGAAGGGGCAGTGCATGCGCAGCGCTACGCGCTTGCTACGCATTTTCCGTCTTCCTTGGACCTGTCAAAGAAGTCAACCAGCTACCTGCGTTACCAAGCGCCGGTTAGAGCTTCGACCGTGCATCCAGAGGCTTCCCAGGCTGGGCTCTATACGCCATCGGCGTTAGCCTGAAGTGCTTCCCGACGTCCCCAGTGATCTTGTAGCCTCGAGCGCAGTTGCGATGCATGTCGAAATCGAAGAGCCGGTAGAGGACGTACTCTTTCTCATGGCTGGAGCTAAATTCCAGCTCCCCGGACGAGATGCAGAAATCTGTTCCTGCACCGCCTTCGGTCGTTTTTACCTCGATGCACCAGACGCTCCCATCGACGTCAAACGATCGGATGTCATACCCCCGGGAATCACCCTCGACGGCTGAAACATGCACTATCTGAGAGGCAAGATCCTCCCGACCAGCGGCTTCAAGGTGTGACCTTTCGTGCTCCAGAACCAGTAGCTCGCCACGAGGGCCTAAGTCACGGTTGCGCGCTTCCTGCGCTACATAATCTAGTTCGGATGATCCTGGCGGCAGGTCGAAAGAAGGACCCGCTCGGGCGGGTCCTGGAAGTGGTCGATCGACGAGAGTCAAGAGGTCTCTTGGGAGTTCAGCGTCGGCGCGACGCTCCTAGCTAGTGATGACAGGCCGTTCCCGGCCTCTGGGATCGTCTTGACCTGCCGCGATCTGCAGGGATCCTACGGAAGATGCATCCGCCTGGATCTTCCTCGCATAAGCTAGCAGGCTCGCAGAGTGATAAATTGCGAAGGTGGTGGATTTTCGGAGCTTGCCTGTGGGGGGCGCTGTGCAGTGTTGCACCCCAGCTCTTGCAAAAAGAGGTGGCACACAGCACTTCACAGGACTATTTTGCAAGAAAATCCTCGACTCTCGCGCCCGCGGCCAACTTGTCCTGAAGCCATCGCGGTCGTTTCCCGCGACCAGCCCAAGTGTTATCGCCATCCCTGTATTTCACGGCAACCTTGCCAGTTCGCTTGCGCGGTTTCGTGGCATCGCCCATAGGAGCAGACCTGGCGGGTCGGCCTCGCTTCTTCTCGCCGAACACGAGATCTCTTATTTCGATGTCGTAGTGCTGAATGGCCAGGTTGATCCGATCGACCACGCCTTTCCTATCCCTCGACTTGATGGCGTCAGCCTTAGATTGAAGAGCGGCTATCTGCTTCTCAATTAATGCGAGCGACGTCCGTTGACCTTTAGGCATTGCGAATCTTCACCAATTGTCATTTACACGTTGCGGATTCTAGTGCATTTGAGATTGCGGCACATAGGGACATAGGGCGCGAGAAGGAGTAGTACACGAGCTTGCCTGTCAATGATGCTGATGCTTGCCGCACATGTGGGGCCCAGCTGCAAACCCAGGGGAGCCCCTTTAAGGCAAAAAGCGCGCATCAAGGGGGTGTTACAGCGTGCACAGCGAGCGCAGACCGCGGGGGTAAGGAGGAGGATGGGGCGGTGCCTGCGCAGCGCTACGCGCGGGCTATGCCACGCGGCCGAAGCCTCTTGACCTGGAATACGGGGTAGCTTGCCCATCGTGCCGTCGTGGGCGCTCCTGTCGCTGCTAAAACTGACCTGCTGTGGCTAGCACAGTAGCGGGATCCGGCGCGGGTATTTGCAGCCAGCCAGCTCTGCGCCGAAAGGCCTGTCCCGCAGGCTGGTCACCAAGTAAGTTCGACCAAGCGGCTTCCGGGGCGCCGGACGAGCCGTTGGCGCATCGCAGCCACTATCTTAGGCTGAAGCGGCGAACGGTGCTCGCCGGAGAATCAATTGCTCCTCTCAAGCTTCTTCCATTTCGGGTCTATGCGGTCTATAATTACGCGCTATTGTCGCTTTCTCGGTCACTTCCTCTATCGAATGCTCGACGGAGGTGTGATCCTGGCAGACGCCATGTGGTGATTTGACTGGTAACGAGATCTAGACTGCCATGGGGCAGTCGGCGAATCCTTCCGTGCAATTTGCATGGTTTTGATTCTATGCCGGCTGCTTTTTTCATTGAAGCGCGCCGGCAATCAGTCGGAGTGACGCTCATGAGAATCAAACTTGCCCACTTTCGCTACTCCTGTAGCTGGGTAACTTGGCAGTACGATTGCTGTCCTGAAACTGCGACGGTTTCCTATTCGCTTTTCGGCCGAAATGGCCGCCCTATCGATTGGGCAAAACCTGATTGGCGGGCTCTGGGTCTCGGTGATTACATCGATGTGTATACTCTTTTCACATGTAAGAATCGTTTTGATGGTATCGGCCTAATCCTTTGTTGCCACGATCAGGTCCTGTTATGGCTGGAGATAGAACCGCCACCGGTTCCCATCGTGGACGCGATAGTTGGGAAGGAGCTTCATTTGCTAAATCGGACGTCGCATTTCGGAAGTTAGCTTTGGCATCCGCAGCAAGCGAGACTTGCTGCCATTTCGACGATCCTTGCGGCAGCTGACTAATCTGCTTCACCAGGCGCTGACTGAGCTACCAGCTTGGCCAAGGAGGCGGTGCGGACTTTGAACCGCTGGCGTTTCCTCGTTTGCTCGCGGGTTGACGCTGGTGCTGCGCTAGGTGCCGGGGCTAAGGCTAACGATTCTGGTGACCCGGAGACCCGGGGGCGAGCTGTTGTGACGCGAGTTGGCTGGCCTCCGCTCCGACGGGACCTTGACGTATGGGAAGCCGAGGCCATACCGACCCAAGCTGCGCTAGTGATCGACACGCAGTGGGAGGCGCCGGGAGCAGGAAGCTCGACTGTCACCGGAAAAATCTCTGTATGAAGACTTGAGCGCCGCAGGTAGGGGTTGCAGGACTGGGGGGGGGGGGGGGGGGGGGGGGGGGGGGGGGGGGGGGGGGGGGGGGGG